>JBOFSQ010000085.1:0-117799 GCA_051651625.1 Thermoguttaceae bacterium
CGTAATCGGGAGCCTTTTGGCGGTTGTCGATTCTAACGCTGTCTTCGCGTACAACGTCGCGGTACATTTCTGAATGTCCGGCGACGTTGCGCACGTCCCAGCCGAGAATCTCGAAAAGTTTGTCGATGAAGTCGGTGCGTGTGTTGGCTTCGTCATACGCCGCGCTCTTGTACTGCACGATGTTGACGCGAAAAAGTTCGACAAGTTCGCGGAGCTGTTCTGATGCGTGCATTGTTATAGCCCCGTGACGGGGCGATTTGTAGGCTTCGCCCTCCGCAAGGCCGCGGCCTCGATGGGCCGCTACCGCTTTGGTACTGGAAATTCAAACCGGCTTGAGTACACTTCTGGCAACCGTTCACTTCCCCCCGATCACCTCTTTCCCAACTATCGGGACGAGCACTTCGGGTACGCGGATGGTTCCGTCTTTTTGTTGCTCACTTTCACAGTTCCGCATTGAACCTGACAATCACATGATCTTTGGCTTGCTCTTCTACTGATAATTTATCGAACGGAATAAGAAGCGGGTGAATACGTTTTGCATTATCTCGCACTGGTCCACAAATCCAACTTTCAAGAAATCGTTCAACACACCAGCGGTCGTGTTCCATCCTGCTTAACAGTTGCAACCGCGTATTGATTCGCTCTTTCACTTCGTCTTTGCTCATATCTGGCGTAACTCCAGCCGCCCTCAATTTGATCGGTGCGTGATCGATCACGCCGTAATTGGAACGGTGTTCCCATTCGTCCGCCGCGTGCCACATCTCGTCAATTAGTGTATTTGAGTCTTTTCCATGAGCAAGGAGTGCCTTGACTTCATCGCTATACTGCTCTTTGAAAAACCGAAACACTTTTTTCGCCTTTTCCTCTCGATTTTGACCCAAGTAAGATTCATTCCCTGATAAGCGGCAACACTCCTTTAGAACTTCTTCAATAGCAACACCTTGCGTGTGCAAAACGCTTTTCATTTGTTCCGCCAAATGCGATTCGCCAGGCAAAGCGACGACCGTTTGACCGGCAATACACAGTTTTGAGTGAAGCAGCTTTCCAGCTTCAAGGGCAATCACTTCGTCGGCTAGACAAACAAAAACATGCGTTATCGGTTTTTTGAGCGGTTCGGGCAACTCACGCAAACCAAGAATATCCTGTTTTACAAATTCGACGTGAGCTATCGGTGTGCAACCGCCAAACTGTTCTTCATTATACCTGTTCGGATCGAGTACGGGATATTGCGCGAAAAATCGTTCGCGGTGTGTATCTGCGTTTTCGTCGAGAACGGTAATACGGATTTTGGGTGCCAGTTCGAGCGAGTCCGACAAAGCAGTTCCACCAGAGTTGTGCCGGGCAAAATGTCCCATTTGAATCGCCTGCAGAACGATTTTCTGTCCGAGCCAGCCAAAGCCAGCAATCACAAGATGATACGGTTCGTCCGCGTTCCAGTGCTCTACTTTGTCGGGTGAGTATTGCGTCAACAAAAACCTCGCTGCTTCATTGTAAACGCTAAACGGGGTACAAATCGCCCCTTGAATTGAATACGGCGCGTCATCGGTGTTACTCTTACTCTTTGACCAAAATAATTTTCGGACAGAATCGTTATTTACCTGTACGAACACCTTGAGTAGATCGCGATTCTGGTGTTGGTTGGACTTCATGTAATCGCGCAGTCTGCCAACAACGTCGAGATTGACGGCGTCATTGCCTGAAACGATGTACAATGCGGCGGCGCGTTCCAGTCCGAGTTTTGTAAATAGTTTGGGGGCGAGCATATTCTGGTGAAAGAAAAACGCTCCCTGCTCTTGCAATTTTAGAAAGTTTTGATTTTCTTTATCGGCATCGACAGCAACAACAGTTTTTTTGCCCAACAAAAGACTTTGCGCGAGTTCGTATCCTTTCTCTCCAATGCCGAGAATGACGACGTGTTTGGATGCGAGGTAACGAATGTACAAGGCATGCCGGAATGACTGGGTACATTCCCAAACTATTACCAAAAAAATCGCAATGGTGCCAGCACCGATACCGAGCCGCAGAAGATTGAACCACCAAACGGCATCATGTAACTCGGATGCGTGCGAGAGCGAAAACATCGGAAGTATCAAGAAGAACCAGCCCAAACAATTATCGGGCGGCTTGACACCAATACCTTCACAACACGAAATTGCAAAGATGATTCCAACAAGCGATAAAATGATGATACTTACCGGAATTATCACGGCAAGCTTCTTTTTCATTTTTGACATCACGGAAAAAATCTCGGAGACGGTGTCCATTGAAAAGCTCCTTTTTCTGCTAGAACTATTTGATTGAATAACCCAACGCCAAAATCGCTTTGAGCGTTTCGGTAGCAGTGACACGGTCGTATTCTTTCTCCGATTCAGGAAGCTCCGAATACGGCACCAAACACGGGTGCTCTTTGGCAGCGTCATTCCGCGCGAGTCCGTACTTCCAGCCATCTCTGATACGCCGTGCCGCCCAGTTATCGTGCGTATTTTCCGCTAACTTTTCGGTGAGTGCAACAAGCTCCGCCGGAAGCGATATTCCAGCGGTGGGAATTGGTGTTGGGGTATACATTTTGTGCTCCGTTATTCTGATAAAACCGCGACAATCCGTTGGCACTTGGCATTTTGCGGAAATCTCTTTGCGATGTCAAAAGCCTCGGCAAGGAATTTTTGGGATTCGGTTTCGCGATCTGTTTTTATTTGCAAAATCCCTAACAGGAACAGCGTGCTAGCTAAATCTGGCAGATACACTCCCGGCTCTTTCACAGCTAATTCCATGCGTATCGCAAATGCCTCCGTATATGACGCCTCTGCTTCGGTGTTACGCCCAGCGTCGCTTTGCAACACTCCCAAATTGTTCAGCGTTGTGGCGACATCCGGCAGATATGCTCCCGGCTCTTTCACCGCAAGTTCACGGCGGATCGAAAGTGCCTCCGTATATGACGCCTCTGCTTCGGTGTTACGCCCAGCGTCGCTTTGCAACACTCCCAAATTGTTCAGCGTATCCGCCATCTTCGGCAGATACGCTCCCGGCTCTTTCGCCGCAAGTTCACGGCGAATCGAAAGTGCCTCCGTATATGACGCTTCTGCTTCGGTGTTACGCCCAGCGTCGCTTTGCAACACTCCCAAATTGTTCAGCGTTGTGGCAACATTCGGCAGATATACTCCCGGCTCTTTCGCTGCAAGTTCACGGCGGATCGACAGTGCCTCAGTGTAGGATGCTTCCGCTTCGGGATAACGACCAGTGTCACTTTGCAAATTTCCAAGATTGTTCAGCGTTGTGGCAACATTCGGCAGATATACTCCCGGCTCTTTCGCTGCAAGTTCACGGCGGATCGACAGTGCCTCAGTGTATAAGACTTCCGCTTCGGTTTTACGACCAGTGTCGCTTTGCAACGCTCCCAAATTGCTCAATATCTTGGCGACCTCTGGCAGATATGCTCCCGGCTCTTTCGCTGCAAGTTCACGGTAGATTCCTAATGCTTCAGTGCAGAATGCTTCCGCTTCGGTTTTACGACCAGTGTCGCTTTGCAACACTCCTAAACTGTTCAGTGTTTCGGCGAATTTCGGCAGGTGCGCTCCCGGCTCTTTCGCTGCAAGTTCACGGCGAATTTTCAACGCCTCGGCGTAAGACGCTTCCGCCTCGGGATAACACCCCGTGTCGCTTTGCAAATTTCCAAGATTGTTCAGCGCAATGGCGACATGTGGCAGATGTACTCTCGGCTCTTTCGCTGCAAGTTCACGGCGGATCGACAGGGCCTCAGTGTGAAGCGGCAAAGCCTCGGCGAACAGATTCCATTTTTGGCACCAACTGGCATACGGAAAAATGATTTCGCCCGCCAATTCTGCAAGGTCGTAGTCGATTTCTCTCGCCGCTTGCAATGCCTTTTCGTAGGCTTCGCAAACGGACTTGTAACGCTCTTCGCCGTGGAATGACATGTCCACTTGCAAGGACTTTGCTCGGAGCAAGAAAGCATTGATATCTGCCTCAACATTCTTACGCCAGATTTCCGTTTCTTCTTGGCTGCGGCGGTAGTTTTGCAAGTTGCGTTCTGTATCGCGGGTCAGCGTTTCTGCATCAAGAACCGCAACGGCTTCGGAAACCTTCCCTTCTTCCAAGAGCCGCATCGCGCGTAGCGTCAGTTCATTGCAATACTGCCCGGAAAGCTCCGCTACTTTTTTGGCGGTGTCGAACATGAGTTGCTCGAATTGCTCCAGTTCTTTTTGAGCATCTTCCCGCCGCATCTGCTTCTGTAGCAGCCGACTCTTTTTTTTGTCGTTTTCAGGACTCTCCTTACATTCCTGTTTCAATTCTGCGATTTCATCGTTCAGCTCCACAATTTCGGCGGTCATCCGCTGGTAATCTTTGTTTAGAGCGGCGAAGGGGACGTTTTTTAGTTCCACCAGTTTTTGCTCGTTGATTTTGACGTAACCATCCTTGACGGTCAGCAGAGGTTCGCGGTTTTTGAGGTACAATTCCAGTTGCAACAAAAACTGCAGCCGCATTGTGTCAACGTTAGAAAACTTGCCGTAAAAGTGCCCGTATGCCGTGTCAAAACTACCTCTAAAGTTTTTTAGTTCCTCGTGCATCTCTTCCGGCACGGCATCCTTGAAGAAGACGTAGATTTTTTGCGGATTGCGTCCGGCTTTCAATTCATTGTAAGCCGTTTCAAATTCGTCTTTGGTATAATCGCCGAACTTTGTCCAGAACAGCACCATCGCCATTTCGCATTCTCGAATGACATTATTATACTCTTCCTGCTTGTGGCTCGTTCCCATCGAAGCATCAAGATGTTCCCATCGTTTCAGCTTGATTTGAATCTGTCGCCTTTCAAAGAGATCGTTCAGTTGCAAAACCAAATCGGAAAATTCATTCCGGTCACTTTTCAGTTCTTCCGACGATGCTAAAAATACTCGAATTGTTTTCATTGTGGTGCCCTCTCCGTAAGGTTGTGCAAATGGCCTGCTCTACGTTTTTCAATGATCATTAGCTCTGCGGCTTCTTTCCTTCAAAAGCCAGCCTGATTTGTTTCAACACAACGTGTTGCCTGCCGCTCTCGTTTTCAAGCTTGTCTAAAAAAGAGCGTATTGCACTCTCTATCATCTTCTTTTCCAGTGGATCGCGAATATACACAAGGCGTCGAGAACGGTCCAGATAATACTCTTTACCGAAATGCTTGATTAGGTACCCGTCATTTGGATAATGTTGCTTGAAGTGAAGGTAGAACAACTCGTGAGCCTTTTCTGCTGCGGATATGTGTTGAAAAGCCTTTTCTTCATCGCCAACAATGCTATTAATTCGGTGAAAGTCGCGATATATGTATCCCTCATATAGCTTCGTATAAACCGTCTCCTGCGGGTATGTTTCGGATATTTCGCTTAATGCCTGCAACGAATGATTATAACATTCCTCTGCCTTTTTGAAGTATATCGATTTGTATTCTTCACCAATATCCTCGCTTCGCATGATGAAAGTGTACAATAAACCGAGGCGGCTTGTACTGAAATACCTGAGCCACAAATGGAGGTTTTTGTCTTGGTTAGTAAAATCAAATTTGGTTTCAAAGATCGATTTTAATTCGGAGAAAGTATCGAAAGCCAACTTGCCCATAAGTCCAGTGGATTCGCCAAACAATGTAATGTTAGCTTTTACTATTTGCAAAGAGAATTCCAACACACTTGAAGACGGCTTTATTGTTTCTATAAGGGCAAGAAATTGTTCCTCTTCCATGTAACCATAACAAACCTCAACACTGTGCAGTAAATAATGCGCACACTCAATCTCGGAGTATGCCGGTGAATTCGAATACGTTCCCAAATTTCGTTTCGTCTCATTCCAGCGGCTGAATACCTCTGTTTTATTTATATCAATCGGTCGAGAGGCTGCTTCGACAAATAAACGTATAACTTCTTGAGCTATCTGGTCTGTCGTCTTATCGAGACTGTTGATTTCATTTGCCCAAATTCCCGCGAGATCGCTCGGAAGGTTCTTTTTTGATTCTCCCAACAAAAAAACATGCAGCTTTCTTGGGTCCATCTTAGCCGTAAGATAACCCCACTCAAACATTAAGTTGTTACTGAAAGGATTCAATGAATTGGGGTGGGTACTTTCAACCAAAATGATTGCACGTGTACACTGATGAATCTGTGCAAATACTTGCATGCCAATATACATATCTGTAGGGACACCACCGCCAACAATCCCGCTAAATCCATGCTTAATTAACTCCTCGCCAATAGAGCGTGCAAGATGTTGATTTCCACCCCAAGCAATAAATACTTTTTCTGTTGGTTTCGACATAACTGCTCTTTCAAACATGAAGTTGCGACCCGACCTGTGTTTGGCGGACAGGGGGCGGTAAGCGGCACGGTGCCACTTGTCTGGTATTTTGATGCTCGAATCGGGGGCGATTATACGCCGTCTCCCTCAAAGAGTCAACTTCGCAAAATATGCTTCCTCTACTTCACGCCACGTTTCGTCATTCAGCGAGAAAATAGGAATCTATCTTGATGGTATTTCGTGAACGCTGCGTTCACTCTCACGCTACACTCGCTTACGCTTCCCGCTCTGATTTTCGGCCACGACGCAAATACGCAATTCGTTCGGATGGATTTCCACTTTCGCGGGAATGACGAACGTGGCAATTTAACTACGAACGGTCCTCCCGATCACATCTTTCCCCACAATCGGGACGAGCACTTCGGGTACGCGGATGGTGCCGTCTTTTTGTTGGTAGAGTTCGATGACGGCGACGAGAGCGCGGCTGGTGGCGACGGCGGTGCCGTTTAGCGTGTGGAGAAATCGCGTTCCCTTTTCGCCCTTCGTTTTATAACGTGCATTGAGTCGCCGCGCCTGATAATCTGTGCAGTTCGACGTGCTGGTGACTTCGCCGTAACCGCCGCGTCCGGGCATCCACGCTTCGAGGTCGTACTTGCGGTACGCAGGGCCGCCGAGATCGCCCGTCGCCGTGTCAACAATGCGGTACGGGATTCGCAAACCGTCAAAAATCGCTCTTTCGATAGCGAGCATTTCGCTGTGCATCGCGTCGCTCTGTTCAGGAAGCGTGAACGCGAACATCTCAACTTTCGTGAACTGGTGAACGCGATAAAGTCCGCGCGACGCCTTTCCCGCCGCACCCGCCTCGGTGCGAAAACAGTGCGACAGTCCGCAGAGTTTGAGCGGCAACGTCTCGGCTTCGACCGTCTTCCCCGCGAGTATTCCGCCGAGTGTGATTTCAGCAGTGGCGACGAGATTGAGGTCGCTGTTCTCGATGCTATAAATCTGCGTCTCGTTGCCGCGCGGCGAGAATCCTGTTCCTTGCAAGATGTCGGTCTTGGCGAGGTCGGGCGTCGTCATCGGCGTGAAACCGGCGCGGACGAGCGTTGTAATCGCATAATGTTGGAGCGCGAGATCGAGCAGAACGGCGTCGTTCTTGAGAAAGTAAAACCCCGCACCGGCGACGGCGGCACCAGATTCAAAGTCGATCAGATCGAGTGCTTCGGCGATCTGAACGTGATCGCGGACTTCAAAGTCGAACTTCGGTATTGGCGTTGCACCGAGTCCGCACTCGGAGTTGGCGGCGTCGTCGCGTCCGATTGGAGCGTCGGGGTGCGTGAGGTTTGGGATGATTCGCGTGAGCGTGTCGCACTCGATTTCGATTGCGTCGATCTCAACTTTCAACGCTTGACACTTTTCGCGGAGGACTCGTCCTTCTTCTTTGAGTGCGTCGCGGTCGCTTGGAGGGGCTGCACCGATCCGTTTTGAAACGGCGTTCGCTTCAGCGTTGAGCGATTCTATCTCGCTCTGCTTAACCTTGCGCGACGCCTCAAGGGCAACGAGCCTGTCAATGTCAACCGTGACATTGCGGTTCGCACAGTTCGCACGCACCGCTTCGACGTTTTCAAGAATGTATTTGCGATCAAGCATTGTTGGTGTTGGGGTTAGAGTTGTTCGGGCACTCGCTTACGCTTCGTGTTCTGATCACTGGCCACTAGCCACCGACCACTGCTTCGGGCACTCGCTTACGCTTCGTGTTCTTAATCGGTGGCCCTTCGGAATGGATAAATCCATTCTCTACAGCGATTGTGCAACGTCCGTTCTATACGCGATAACGGCTGGCAAGTAGCCGACTGCCGATGCGAGGATGATCAGTCCGGGCACGAGCGCACACTCGATCCACTGGAACGAAAACGGATCGACAACAATGTTGACCGCCTCCGAAATCCACGGGCCGAGGACGGCGATGAGTCCGTGGCCGATGACCACGCCAAACGCCCCGCCGCCCAGCGAAAGCAAGATCGATTCGAGAAGAATGATCGCCATCACCGTCACGCGGCGTGCGCCGAGGGCACGCATAATCGCAATCTCTTGTCGCCGCTCGTTCATCGAATTGTAGATGCTCACCATCATACCGATCCCCGCGACAATCACCACGAGCACCGCAAGAATAATCAGCACAAGTTGCACGTTTCCGATGATGTCTTCAAACAACCGCGCGACTTGACGTGCAGGACTCACCGCCATCGCGTCGAGGTCGCGGTTGATGCGTTCGGGGAGTGCCATCGTAGCGATGTCGAACACCTCACGATTTAGTTGCGAGTCGAGCGAGACGCCCGTTTCCATTCCGTGCTGGTCAACGTTAACCGTTGCCGTCGTCGCACGCTGCCGCGTGAGAACGAGAATCGCGGAGAGGCGTCGTTCGGCGGAATGGTTGCAATCCGCAGTGTGAACGTGACCAACTTCTGTAGCGGAATCGGCACTGTTTGAATCAACACTGTGATCGCAATCGGCAGTGTGAACGTGTTCGGTTTCCGGTGCGGATTCTGTTGCATCGCCGACGCCGCGTTCTTGGCGGTGCCGCGTACCGAGGACGCGATCTAGTGCAGACTGTTCAATAGATTCGTGGAGCGAAAAATAACCTTCGAGGTTAACGAAGATTGCGCGGTCGTTGGGCGTGCTGGTCGCGTTCATTACGCCGACGACAGTAAACTTCGGAAGTTTGTCGGTATCTTTTCCGTGGGCGAGTTGAAATGTGTCGCCGATGTTGAGACCGGTTTTGTGCGCGGCGGTGTATCCGAGAACGGCTTCAAAAGTCCCCGACGCGGTGAAACATTTTCCTTGGCGAAACGTGTAACGTTTTCCGTCGGAGTATTCAAACTTTGTGAAGAAGTCTGGCGTCGTTGCGACGACTGGCGAGCCGCGATACGGTGCATCGAGGACGAGCGGCACCGCAGTCTCGACGTCATGTGCATAACGTCCGATGGCGAGTTGTCGGTAGTAGTCGTAGGGGATTGTGTCGCTCGGAACTCCCGAATAGAACATCACGTTCATGACGAGTTCGAGACTGCTCCCTTTGGGGCCGACGATATAGTGATACCCTTGGGCACTGCGTTTGAACGACTGGTCGAGAATCCCGTAAATCACGAGAACGCAAACGACTAGCGCGACACCGAGTGCCATCGAAAACGCGGTCAGTCCCGACGCGAGACTGCGATGCTGAATACTCTTCCAAGCAATTCTCCAGAGCGGCATAACAGAGTTCCTTTATCTCAAAATGTGGAGTTTGTGCGACGAGACACGCGAAGTCTACACCAAAACGCCCGCGTGGCAAGGAGCCGGTATTTTCAGACTTGGCTGGCGGCGAAATTTTTTGAGACGAAGTCCCAATTGATGTGGTCGGTGAACGCCGTGACGAACTTCGCGCGGTCGTTCTGGTAGTCGAGATAATAGGCGTGCTCCCAAACATCGACCGTCAGCAGTGGAAACCCGTGCGACGCTTTGTCGCGTGGGTTGAGTGGGCAACCTGCGTTTCCTGTTGCGACGATGACGAGCGAACCATCGGGCTTCTTCACGAGCCAACCCCAACCCGATCCAAACTGTCCGACCGCAGTTTTGATGAGAGTTTCCTTCATCGTGGCGATGTCGCCAAACGCAGTTGCAATCGCGGCGGCGAGTTCTGGTGACGGCTGCGAAGCGGGCGCGATTGTTGGTGCGATACAGTGCCAGAAGAACGTGTGATTGAACGCCTGCGCAGCGTTGTTGTAGAGTGCGCCGTCGCCTTCTTTGATGATCTGTACCAGCGTTGCTTCCGGTTTTCCGCTAGTGAGTGTGGCGAGATTCTTGAAGTAACCGGCGTGGTGTCGGGCGTAGTGGAACGACACTTGTCGTTCGGTCAAGAATGGTTCGAGCGCGTTCATCGCGTAAGGTAACGGCGGTTGAACGCACGCGCCGTTCGGATGCAAAGAGTCGAGATACGTCAGCTTTTGTGCCGTTGCTGGTATGTCCGCTGCTTGCGCAACTCCAATCCACCCCGCCGCCGCTACCGCCGCACTCGTCCGAATAAAGTTTCGTCGTGAAGTCATCGTGAAGTCTCCTGTTTGAAAAAGGTACTCGTTCATTGTTTAGACCCGTAACGGGTCGATTTGTAGGCTTCGCCCTATGCAAGACCGCGGCCTCGATGGGCCGCTACCGCTTTGGTACGGGAAATTCAAACTGTCTTGAGTATATCTCACTCACTCCACAACAATCTCCACACCGTCACCGATGCTGTTGTGGACGGGGCATGTTTTTAGTGCGGACATGTATTTTTCGCGGGCGTCGGCGGATACGGTGTCGGGGAACGTGATGGCGAGTGTGATTTTGGAGATTCGTCGCGGTGCCGACGACGACATCTCTTTTTCGACGACGATTCGTGTTCCGTCGATTGAGTCGCCGCGTGCCTTCGCCATCATCCCCATAATCGTGAGCGTACACGCCGCCAGCGACGACGCGAACAAATCTGTAGGCGAAAAACACCGCCCCTGACCGCCATTGTCAACCGGCAAATCAGTGACAATCTCCGCACCACTATCACTATGCGTCATCCGCGTCTGTCCGTCACCACTGTACACACAATCAATTTTTGTCATCGTAAAGTCTCCTTTGTTTCATTGTTCAAGTCCATCACGCCAAACGACGTGACCATGTTCTTTTGCCCAACTTTCGGAAAACCCGACGTGCGAAATCGCATTGCGGCTTTTGTTGAGCTGGCGTTCGGTCTCTGCCTTGACCGATTCGGGCGTCAACTCGTAGATGATTTTACACTTCGTCGGATCGCTTACGTCAAAAATCGCCAAGTAAACTTTCGCATTGCGGGTGATGCGTTTGAACGACTCTTCTCGCCTCTCGGTCGGTTCATTAAACATTCTGTCAAGTTGTCCCGTTCCGCCTTCTTGACACGAAAGGTACTCGTACTTCTCATCGGGATTTTGTCGTGAACGGGCATCTGCGTCGCGTTTGGAGTGGATCAGCTCGTGGCCGAGAATGTCGGCGATGATCATCTCTTTGACCAGTCCGGGCTGGAGAATGTTCTTGATCCCAACCGACTTTGCGAGTCGTGCGATCTCGCGTACTAGTTCAATGATGTGACGATAGACTTCACGCCCCATACTTCAGCAAACTCCGTTCGGGTTCAATTCGGTTTTGTTCAGGTTCGACTTCGGCGAGACGTTTGTTGGCAGCGTCTACGTTTTGTTTGTTGCGTTCGATTCCGATGAAACGCCGGTTCAACTTTTTGCAGACGACCGGACAAGTGCCAACGCCCGCAAACGGGTCAAGCACGATGTCGCCTTCGTCGGAACTTGCTTTGACAAGACGCTCGATTAACTGCGCCGGTTTTTGAATCGTGTTGAGCACTTCGCGCGAGACCAATTCCTTCGATTTGTACGTCAATTGCTTGATGTCGCCCCAAACGTCGCCGGGGTTTTTGCCGATGGCATGAAACTTGGTCTTCGCGTACTTCCCGTTTGTGACGGACGGGACCCGCTCGCAACGCAAACGGTGTTCAAGTTCAACAAGCTGCGCCACACGAATCGCGTCGAGGTTGTACTTACTCGGACGATTTCCTTTGACGAAATAACAGATGATGTCGTAGTTGTTGGTGTAATTTAGGCGTCCTTGGGCGAGTCGGCTCGGCTGATACCAAACGATTTTCGCACGCAAGTTGAGATACGGACGATAGTCGATGAAGTCTATGCAGTCCGGTTTTCCGAAGAGATACAACGCACCGCCATCTTTCAACTTTTCCGAAAAGATTTTGATCAAACCAAGATTGAAGTCCTGCACTGACGCAACACGATCCCAATCGTTTTGCGTGACACCATACGGCCCATCACAAACGATGAGGTCGATACTTCCTGCCGCAATCTTGGGCAGAAAGTCGAATGCGTCGGCGTGATAAATGCGGTTGAGTGGTATCATTATAGCTGTCGGCGGTCAGGCAAAAACTTTACGATGTCCGTTCACGGGTTTTTCGTGTCATTCTCAAAGTCCGTCATTCCCGCGACGAAAGCGGGAATCTAAATCACACGCGGCAAGCAGACACGATAGCATAACCGCATCTTCACTCAATCATTGCGTTCCATCACATTTCGGCTCCTATTGCTGCAGATCAACTTTCGCACCGCCTCTATTCTCTACCGCCTGCGGCGATCAGTAACTTGCGGATTTCCTCTGATCTGGTAAAGTGCAGCGCATCGCGCAGCGACGTCCAGCCAGAGTTGTCTCTCGCGTTCACATCCGCGCCAGCGGCAATGAATAGCTTGCACATTTCGAGATGATCGTTAGTGACAGCCCAGTGCAGCGGCGTAGTGCCAGAGTCGCTCTTTGCGTTCACATCCGCGCCAGTGGCAATGAGCCGCTTGCAAACTTCGAGATCACATTTATTGGCAGCATGGAGCAGCAGCGTGTCAATACTAATACGGTTTTTCGCATTGACCTCCGCGCCAGCATCCAAAAGTAGTTTGCAAACTTCGAGATCACCGTCACCGGCGGCACGGTACGGCACCGCACTGTACAGCGGTGTTCCGCCATCGTTGTCTTTTGCGTTGACATTCGCGCCAGCAGCAATGAGTAGCTTGCAAACTTCAAGACGATACGAACGATACGGCATGGCAGCGTTGTGCAGCGGCGTTCTGCCAGTGTCGTCCTTTGCGTTTGCGTCCGCGCCAGCGGCAATGAGTAGCTTGCAAACTTCAAGATGATTTTTCTCGGCGGCCCTGTGCAGCGGCGTGTAGCCATAGTTGCCTTTCGCGTTGGCATCTGCGCCAGCGTCAATGAGTAGTTTGCAAACTTCGAGATGACTCTTATTAGCGGCATCGTACAGTGGCGTTTCACCAACGCCGTTTTTCACATTGACATCTGCGCCAGCCTCCAAAAGTAGTTTGCAAACTTCGAAATGCCCCAAACTGGCAGCACAGTACAACGGCGTTTCACCTTTGTTGTTTTTTGCGTTGACCTCTGCGCTAGCTTCCAAAAGTAGTTTGCAAACTTCGTGATGCCCCGAACTGGCAGCACAGTACAACGGCGTTTCACCTTTGTTATTTTTTGCGTTGACCTCTGCGCCAGCCTCCAAAAGTAGTTTGCAAACTTCGTGATGCCCCAAAAGGGCAGCATAGCACAGCGGCGTTGCGTCAGTTTGGTTTCTTGCATTAACATCCAAGCCAGCCTCCAAGAGTAGTTGACAGGCGGCAAGCCGGTTTTCACGGGCGGCTTCGTGCATCGGAGTGTCGCCAGTCTCACCACGCCACCGGTTGGTTTTTACCGACGCACTCTTAAGTAGTTCGCACACTTCAAGATGCCCTTTTATGGTGGCATAGTGCAGCGGTGTGTTGCCATCATTTTTTTTCGCATTGGCGTCCGCACCAGCGGCAATCAATAGCTTGCAGATGTCGATGCGACCATTACTAGCAACAGCGTGCAGAGGTGTGTCACCATCATTTTTTTTCGCATTGGCGTCCGCACCGGCGGCAATCAATAGCTTGCAGATGTCGATGCGACCATTATCAGCAACAGCGTGCAGAGGTGTGTCACCATCATTTTTTTTCGCATTGGCGTCCGCGCCAGTGGCAATCAATGACTTACAGACGTCAATGTGACCATTCTCGACAGCAACGTGTAGCGGTGTGTCACCATCATTTTTTTTCGCATTAGCGTTCGCGCCGGTAGCAATCAATAGTCTACAGATGTCGATATGACCATCCTTGGCAGCAACATGCAGCGGCGTGTCGCCAACTTCGTCTTTTGCGTTGGCATCTGCACCAGCCTTCAAAAGTAGTTTACAGACGTCCATATGATTGTGGCGTGTGGCATTGTGTAGAGGTGTCAAGCCGATTTTTGATTTTGCATTGGCTTCTGCACCAATGCCTAAAAATAGTTTGCAGGCGTCGGTATACCCATTGGAAGTAATGATGTGTAGCGGCGTCAAATTGTCGTTGTTTCTTGCCTTGATGTTCGCGCCAGCATCTAGGAGAACTTTGTAGATAGCAAGATGAGTATCACGGGCAGCGGCATAATGCAATGGCGTGTTGCCATCGTTGTTTTTTGTGTTGGCCACCGCTCCAGCGAGAATGAACAGCTTGCAAATATCAAGACGGCCAAGAGCGACAGCCATATGCAACGGGGTGTTGCCCTCTCCGTCTTTAGTGTTGACATTTGCACCAATGTCAATAAGGAATTGGCAACGGTCGCGATGACCATCCGCTACAGCACGACACAACATCGTCAAGCCAGTTTTGTCTGGAGCGTCAACATCCGCACCTGTAGCAACGAGTAATTGACAGATGATACGATTGCCATTCTCAATGGCAATAAGCAGAGGCGTGTCGCCATCTTTGTTTTTTGCGTTGATTTCCGCACCTGCGATGACGAGTAGTTTGCATGTGCCAAAATTACCGTTCTCGGCAACCCAGTGTAGCAGTGTCGCACCACTGTTGTTTTTCATGTTTACATATGCACCTGACTCTAGTAGAAACTTGCAGACCTCAAGTTGACCATTATAAACCGCTAGGTGCAGCGGTGTGCTACCATCCTCATTTTTTGAGCCCAGTTCTGCACCAGCACTCAACAGACGCTTACAAATATCGAGATGACCATTTGCGGCAGAATGGTGCAAAGGTGTCAATCCACAACTGGTTTTTGCGTTCACCTCTGCACCAGCATCTACAAGAAGTTGGGCTATATCGAGACGACCGTTGTGGGCGGCAACATGCAGAGGCGTGTTGCTATTGTTGTCTTTTGAGCTTACCGCCACGCCTGCATCCAAGAGAAGTTTACAAATGGCACGATGACCGCTTGCAACGGCAACATGTAATGGAGTGGAACCGTCTCCGCTTTTTGCGCTGGCATTTGTACCGGCATCAATAAGAGATTTGCAGCGGTCAAGATTGCCCTCTTCGGCGGCTTTATGCAGCAGCGTCCCCCCATTGCTATCGCGGTCGCTTCGCCAGTCGTTATCGCAACCGTTGAGTAAACAAACGTTCACCGCTATCAAGACGGCAATTCCGAGCGGCAGTTTTGATGCCAAGTTTTTGCTGTTCGCAATCATCAGATTCTCCTTGCAAAAGAAGTGTACAAAACGCAAAGCCAGTGCCATTATACCGTTATACCGTGACGAAAAAAACCAGTGGTAGCGGGAGAGAGTTGTATGTTTCTGAGTTTCGCGCTATCGCGTCTGCTTGATGCGTGTGATTTAGATTCCCGTTGAGTACACGGGAATGACGAAGTGGAGTGTGCAATTGTGTTGGCGACGGTTTTGCTGTCCGTCAATACGGCGAGTACGCCTTCTTTCCGGCTTCTATTGTGAGGTGGCGCGTGTGATTGTTTTGCTACAATTCACACCACTTCTTCACCCTTCGCACTCGTTCCCAACTTTTCGGGCGCGGGTTGGTTTGTCTATGTTGAGACCGAGTGCGGTGCCTGTTTCGACTAGGAGGTTCCAGCCAGACATCAGTTGGAAGATGTCGCTGTAACCCGGAAGCTCCGGCACCACAAGCGTTGGGAAAATCGTCGGCTTTGGTGAGATCGCAATAACCGTCATCCCAATCGCGTCGCAGAGATTTTTCTTGATAAACGCCCACTCCGATTCATACGGATCAACGAGAACAACAACGTCGTCGCGGTTCATGACTTCTTCGATGCCGTGAACGACAATCGTTCCCTCGAGGTAGTTCGATTTTTTGCGTGTGATTTCGTTGGTCTTGAGCGCGAGTTCTTCAGCGACGCCGTTATTGCGTCCGGCGAAGTAGATCGTCGGCGCGGCGACAAGTTTTTCTGTAATCGACGCATCAATCGTCGCGGTCATTGTTTGCCGCGCGAGTTCTGCCGCCTGCGGACGCGCATCGGAACAACTCGTACAGTTAATCCAGTGCGCGAGCATCGAACGGTAAAAGAGTCCCTGCTCGACAACGCTTTTTGTCGCCGCCACCGCGTCTTCTTTGCCGCACGAGAGAACGAACGTCGGCTTCGCAAGTGTGTGCAATTTCGTCGCCGTTCCCGCCGTGAGACCGAAGATGTTTTTGTGACCGCTTTCGATAAGTCGCTGACACAAGACAACAACTTCCTTCGTCTGTCCACTGTTTGACGCAACGAAAACAGGCCACGACGCCAAGTCGTACTCGGTGGCTTGCAGCGAACCGTCGGTTGCCATCGCTACGTTTACGCCGCGCGACATTGCGAGACTGATGAGACTCTTCGCCGGAAATATACGGCTCGACCCTTCGCCGGAGAGAAAAAGTTTTCCCGCTTGCTTGATTGTCGCGGCGACTTCGCGGGTCTGGCTGAAGTCGAACTTCCCGATGATGTCGGCGGTTTCGAGCATCTCGCGGCAGAGGGCGAATTGGTTGTAGCGTGGTGTTTTGAGGTTCATGATTAGGTTTCCTTATTTTGGGGATGATTGTATGCTGCGTTCACACTTTTCGAAGATGCGGCGGACGATGGCTTTGTCTTTGACCGGCGAACCGATCTTGATGTGGAGCTTTCCTTTCAGCAACATCGCGGGGCCGAAGAGCGAGTCTTGCATCGTCTTAGGGATGCTCCAGTCGGCGAAGAAACCACGAATCTTGAACTCGGTGACAAGTTCAAGCTCGTTTGTACGCCCGTTGCGTTTGAGGTTTGAGAGAAAGGCGTGCTGGAAGGCGATGGTTCGCCGGAGTCGCGGCGGGACAATTTTACGCTGTACCGCAATCTGCTTGAGTGCGTCCATCACGCCAGCAATGTTAACCGACTGCGGACACCGCGCCGAACACGTCAAACACGAAACGCAGAGCCAAGCTGCTTCGCTGCGAGCGGCGTCTGCAACCTCATCACGCTGGACAAGACGGATGAGCGTACTTGGCAGAACGTCCATCTTTTCACCCTGCGGACAACCCGCCGAGCACTTGCCACACTGATAACACGCGCCAACGTCGGTGTGAGCGATAGATTCAACGAGCGCAACATCGCGGCTCTTCACGGGGGATGTGTGTGACATTGTTGAAAATCCAATTTGGTTGAATTTGCCAGCGGCGAAACATTGGCGGGAAGTATAACGCCCCGCCGCGGTTTTCGCAAGGCGGTGAGACGGCCTTGATTTTCGGGGCGTATCGTCTACAATCTTGATCAGAGCACTTCAGGTTTTCCAGTAGTTCAGGTTCGGCATAGCCGAACCGCTGTGCGGGTGTAAGTTTCCGAACAGGTCTAATCAACTTCACAAGGTTTCACCAATGCCACATCAAGCCAAAACCGGTGGAGTCGCCACGCTCATCGTCGGCGACAAAAAAATCGAGCTTCCGATTTACGAAGCGACGGTCGGTGCGTCGGCCATTGACATAAGTCGCCTCTTCGATGAACACCACCTCATCACCTACGACCCGTCGCTCGCCAACACCGGCATCACCGAAAGCAGCATCACCTACATCGACGGCGAGAAAGGAATCCTCAAGTATCGCGGGATTCCGATTGAAGAGTTCGACCGTCCCACGCCAAACTTCGTTGAGGTCGCTTGGCTGCTGATCTTCGGACGTCTGCCAAACCGCGACGAACACCTCGACTTCAGTCGCCGTCTCACCGACAACGAACTTCTCAACGAAGGAATTCGTCGGCAGTTTCTCGACATCCCGCCGAAGTCGCCACCGATGGCGATTCTTGCGGCGATGTTCAGCCAGCTTGCGTGTTACTACGAGAAGTTTCTACCACTCGGCGACGAAGAACTTTTCGCCGAGGCCGCCGCACGAATCATCAGTCAAGCACGCACAATCGCGGCGTGTTCCTACCGCCGTTCGCAAGGGCTGCCGTTCAATTATCCCGACCCGCGACTCCGATATTGTGCAAACTTTTTGCACCTGATGTTTAGCATCCCGCACCAGCAATACATCGCCTCGCCCGAAATCGCCGACGCACTAAACTTGGTGATGATCCTCCACGCCGACCACGAACAAAACTGTTCGACCGCGACGGTGCGTGTCGTCGGAAGTGCGCAGGCGAACTTGTTTGCGTCGTGTGCGGCGGGCGTGAGCGCACTGTGGGGACCGCTCCACGGTGGTGCAAACGTTGAGGTAATGAAAATGCTCGAACAAATCCAGCGTGGCGGAATGTCGCCGGAAGATTGCATCGCCGCTGCCAAAGACAAACAGAATCCGTTCCGTCTCTTCGGTTTCGGTCATCGCGTCTACAAAAACTTCGACCCCCGTGCAGTCATTCTCCGCAAGGCGTGCGACCGCGTCTTCGCACAAATGCAGACGAGCGACCCGCTCCTCGACATCGCACGCAAACTCGAAGAACTCGCACTCGCCGACCCATACTTCGTCGAACGCAAACTGTATCCGAACGTCGATTTCTACAGCGGCATTTTGCTGCGTGCGATGGGGATTCCGACGAACATGTTCACGGTGCTGTTCGCACTCGGTCGTCTTCCGGGGTGGATCGCGCAGTGGAAAGAACAACACGACGACCCGAAACAACGCATCATCCGCCCGCGACAACTCTACACCGGAATCGCCGACGGACACTACGTTCCAATGGAAGAGAGATAACACATGCAACGAGCAAAAATTAGTATCATAGGTGCCGGCAACGTCGGCGCGACGACGGCGCACTGGTGCGCGGCGGCGGAACTTGGCGACATAGTTCTTCTTGACATCCCCGAAACCGGCACAATGCCCGCAGGAAAAGGACTCGATCTTTTCGAGGCGTCGCCGGTATTCGGATTCGATGCAAACGTCGTTGGCACGAACTCTTACGACGCAACTGCTGGCAGTGATGTCGTTGTGATCACTGCTGGGATTCCGCGAAAGCCGGGGATGAGCCGCGACGACCTCCTCGCAACGAACGCAAAAATCGTTGGCGACGTTGCGTGCAAAGTGCGTGAAACGTCGCCGCAAAGTGTGATCGTTGTCGTGAGCAATCCGCTCGACGCGATGGCGCAGCGGGCGATGGACGCGAGCGGTTTTCCACGCGAACGAGTCGTCGGTCAGGCGGGCGTTCTGGACGCGGCGCGATTCCGGTCGTTCGTTGCGATGGAACTCGGAGTGAGTGTCGAAGACGTAACGGCGATGCTTCTCGGCGGCCACGGTGACACGATGGTTCCGCTCTTGAGCTGCGCGGCGGTCGGCGGGATTCCGGTGCGGCGGTTAATTTCCGAAGAACGACTCGCCGCGATTGTGGAGCGAACGCGAAACGGCGGCGCAGAAATCGTTCAACTTCTCAAAACTGGGAGTGCGTACTACGCACCAGCGGCGGCGACGGCGGCGATGGTCGAAGCGATTGTCCGCGACAAGAAGCGGATGTTTCCGTGCGCCGTCTACTGCGAAAGTGAGTACGACGCCCGTGGCTGCTTCGTTGGCGTGCCGGTGATTTTGGGCAGCGGCGGAGTTGAGAGAATTGTCGAGTTCACGCTCGAACCGAGTGAGTCCGCCGACTTCGCCCGCAGCGTTGCAGCCGTCCGCGAACTCGTTGCGACGATGAGAAAACTGGTGAAGTAGACCTGTTCAGAAACACCAAGTTGTGGGACGATTTGGTAGTTCAGGTTCGGCATAGCCGAACCCTCCAAACGCCGTGCGGTGTATGACTGGAGGGTTCGGCTATGCCGAACCGCTTCAGCTTCAGTTATACACCGGGAGGGTTCGGCTACGCCGAACCGCAGCAGCTCTCACGAGGCCGCCTTCTGCATACGTTGTTCGGGGAGCGGCAAGACGGTTGTGCGACCTTCAACCATGTCTTCGTCAACAACGTACCCCGTTCCAGACGGCTGATCGGGGAGTTCGTACATAACGTCGAGCATCAGTTCTTCGACAATCGAACGTAGTCCGCGAGCACCGGTCTTTTTCGCGTGGGCCTTGCGGGCGACCGCGCGGAGTGCGGCAGGCGTGAAGTCTATCGTCGCCTCTTCCATTCGGAAAAGTTTTTGGTACTGCTTCACCAGCGCGTTTTTCGGTTCCGTCAAGACCCGTACCATCGCTTCTTCATCGAGCGGATCGAGCGTCGATATGACCGGCAAACGTCCGACAAGTTCTGGAATCAAACCGAAGTGGTAGATGTCTTCGCTGAGTACTTGCTTCAGGTATTCAGTGCAACGTTCTTCCTGTTCGAGAGCCATTGTCCGGCCAAACCCGATCATCTTCTTGCCGAGCCGCTGACCAATAATCTCTTCGAGACCAACAAACGTCCCGCCGCAGATGAAGAGAATGTTTGTCGTATCGACTTGGATGTATTGCTGTTCGGGGTGTTTGCGTCCACCTTGCGGTGGGACGTTTGCAACCGTTCCTTCCAGCATTTTGAGGAGCGACTGTTGCACACCCTCGCCCGACACGTCGCGCGTGATGCTGACGTTTTGGCTCGTCTTACCGATCTTGTCGATCTCGTCGATATAAATGATGCCGCGCTGGGCCGCCTCGACGTTGAAGTCTGCCGCTTGCAACAGTTTCAAAATTAAGTTCTCAACATCTTCGCCAACATAACCAGCTTCGGTAAGCGTCGTCGCGTCGCCGATGGCGAACGGTACATCAAGAATGCGTGCGAGAGTTTGCGCAAGAAACGTCTTACCAGAACCAGTCGGGCCGATGAGCATGACGTTCGACTTGTCGATGGTAACGCCGTCTTCGTTTTGACGGCCACTCACAAGCCGCTTGTAGTGGTTGTGAACTGCAACGGCGAGAACTTTCTTGGCGTGTTCTTGGCCGACGACGTAGTCGCTGAGCTGCGATACGATCTGTCGCGGGGTCGGTATACGGTTTGGGAGTTCGCTCGGTGCGGCAGACTTGCGACGTTCTTGTGCAAGAATCGAGTGACACAGATCGATGCACTCGCTGCAAATGTAGACGTCTCCCGGCCCTTCAACGAGCGGCCCAACGTCACGATAACTCTTGCGACAGAAAGAACAGAAAGCGTTCTTTTTGAGGGAGTTGTTGCCGTTACCAGAATTAGAATCACGCGAAGCCATAGTGTTCCTTTCGTCTTGTCAGTGCGGTCACCACGTTGAAGTGTTGGGTGTTGTCGCTGTGTGTTAGCGTGTTAAGACATCCGTGGCGAACGAAATGCCAATCCGATTGGCACAAAATGGGGAAACTTTGAGGAGCTGATCCCATCTCCGCGACTGACGCCTTCAAACGTCACTACGTCGCGGAAATGAGATCGGGGGAAAAAAACTGTTTGCAGAACGTGGACTTCAAATGCGTGTCTCGACGAGGCTTTCATTTGCGATACGAGTCTCGTCTGCGGCACTGTCTTCGTCAAGACTTTCATGAACTTTCGTTCCGCGTGCGTGGCTCTCTTGTGCAAGTCCGAGCGGGACGACGGAGCGAACGGTCTCACGCACAACACGTTCCGAAAGTTGCTTTCTTATAGTTCGGAATTCTGTATCATCGAGCACACCTTCAGTGTGCATTTCGCGGAAGTTTTGTAGCATCACCTCCGGCGTTGGCTCTTGTTGTAACGACTGTGCGCGTATGCGCGATATGATATAAAATCCGATAGCAGTCACGACCGATACGCCGCAAAAACCTAGCACAAGCCGCACATACGGATTAGATAAGTCAAACATTGAACTCACCCGGTAACAGTTCATGGATTGTTTTGTGTCCGTCATTCCCGCGTAGGCGGGAATCCATCCTGACGGAATGCGTGTTAGCATCGTGGCATGAAAAAATTGCAACCCTTGTCTTCGTCCCGATAGGGACGTGATTTCAATAACCGTATGCAAGCGGTACTCCGCGCAGCTTACGGTAGCGAAACCACAAAATCCGAGCGTCTGTAGGACGCCACCGACCACACGGTTGCCTCAAATGTTTGGTAGCGTCCTACAGACGCACCGGATTTTCGTTCACGTCACCGGCGGTTGCGTTTGCCGCTATCGCGGCTGCACTTACCGCCAGTTATTGAGATTGCTGCCCCGTCGGGGCAAATGCGTCAACGACAACACGGCAAAATTCGTGAACGACGGTAACATCACCCATACGCCCCCATCCCCAAAAATAGCGTCCGCTTGAGGATTCGATAAAACCAAAAATCTTCAGCGATCTCACCACCAGCGACCGCGCTCTGATCGTGACTGGGGTGCGTATCGGCATGCTCAAGTTCGGAAATGAGATCGCGTCCGCTTGTATCGGTCGCGGAGTGTTGGCGAAAGAATGCGGCCAGCTCCTTCGGGTGAGACAATATCACGCAACCTTGTCGCTCGGATGAAAAACGTTCACGCACAAACTCCCCAAACGCTGGCAGAAACGTACTGTCGCGGATTGTCTTTGCGATGTCGCCGCCGTTGTCGTAAACTGTTTCGCGGCAGCACGCCAGCGGCGGACACGGTTCGATGCTCCCCGATGGCCCGATGTGATACCCCATCCCGCGCGACGCTGGACAGACCGCGCGTCCTTCTGCGTCCCAGTATGTGTCGATGAGAACGATTGGCATTCGGCGACGCAGTGCGAGAAGCCGCGTGCGAAGCGTGACAAGTTGTTCGGCGGAGAGACAAAGTTCTGGCGACGGCGAACCACCGACCGGACGAAAAACGTAAAACCACAAATACATCGCACCGAGATCGATGAACTGTTTGACAAACTCGGTTGTAACAACTTCGTCGAGATTTTCGGCGGTGACGACACACGCAACGCCGTAGAGCAATCGCTGCCGCTGGAGTTCGCGGCAACCGTCAATTGCTCTCTCGTAAGTTCCCGCGCCGCGACGATTGTCGTTTGTGGTTTCGAGTCCGTCGATGCTCACCAGCGGCGAGACGTTTCCGAGTTTTTTGATCTTTGCAACGGTTTTCGAATCGAGTGACTGTCCAGCGGTGATGATTTGGAAGTAGCAGCGTTTGTGACGTGCGATGATGTCCCAAAGGTGCGGGTACAAAAGCGGTTCGCCGCCGAGAAGTGTGTGAAAGAAGACCGACTGCGTTGCCGCCGACTCGATAGCAGCGTCAATGATTTCGGGCGATATTTCGCGGCGGTCGTCGATCCAGCAGCCGCGACACCGAAGCGGACATTTTCCGGTAACGGCGAAAAATAGGAACGGCGGAAAGTGTTCGCCGCGACGCAAACGTCGCCGCCACGCCCACAGACCGATCAGCCCGCCAAAGACCCAAAGCCAAACCGCCTTGAACGACAGCCGCCACGAAACCTCCGTAACTCCACGCCAACACAATTTCAAAAGACAAAGCATCGGCAGTATTCGTCCGTTCACGGGGTTTTCGAGGTGGTAGGTGCGGGATTTACATATCCCGCACCCGCGACGCACGTCGCGTCTGAAGTGCGATTGTTTCCCAACTTCAGCGGCGTTTGTGAGTACACAAACGCCGTGCGACGGGTGTGTAAACCCGTCGCCTACCTTGTCACCATTCGCCACTCACTACCATTGTTGCGGCTCGGTTGCGTTACGATGTTTGGCGGTAGATTTCCAGCGTAGTGATAGTATCGCAGCGATCCTTCGGGGATTGTTTCGTCGTCACGAACCGGCTTCGCAGTCTCGCCTCCCACTGGTTTTGCGGCTTGGAGGTCGTCGAGCATGTTGTTTAGCGAATCGGTCGGTTTGGGCGGGTCTTGTATCGACGGTTTTGCAGCAGCGACGACTTGCGGAGCAACACCAGCGGGGTGCGCGAGTGGAGCTACGGCGGAACGAGTGAGGCGTCCGATAGCGTATTCGGCAACGCCATCGTCGCCGCGCATCTGCGCCGCGGTGGCGATCATTCGGTACGTCGCCTCCTCGCCGAGTGGACGCAGCGTGTAACGCAACCCTTCCTGATAACGCCCCTGCTTCATTAGCACTCTTGCAAGCTCACCGCCGATTGACGTCGATTCGGGGTCTTCGAGTAACAAGTTTCGCCAAAGAGTTTCGGCACGCGAGAGCTGGTCGTATTGTTCGCAAAAACGGGCGTAGTCAACCGTTGCGGCGGCGCGAACTTCGTCGCGGCTGTCCTGCATTGCCCGCTGAAACGCCGCGTCGGCGAGTTGCGGTTTCCCCAAACGCCACTCGACAACCGCCAGTCGGTGATTGATGTGACCAAGACTTGCATACGGACTCGTCGGCGTCGCGTTTCGTCCCGACGAACTGCCGCGAGTGCCGGATGTTTGCGAGACGAGTGCTGTTTGGTAGAGACGTTCGGCGTCTTCAAAACGCCGTTCTCTCTCCGCCGTTGTCCCATCTTCGTAGAACTTCGCCGTATTGGATCGCTTCGCGGTCGAACCGAAAACCGGCACCGCTGCGACGTTGAGAGGCCACTTACTCTTTTCAGGCTTGCTGACCTGTTCGGTCGCGCGGTCGTCTTGTTTGACTTCGCTGCGATTGTCTGTTGCCGGAGGCGTATCGAGAACGATTCGCGGTGCCGACCCAGCCGTAACCGCTTCGGACGGCGTGGTTGCAGTTGCGTTTGGATTGTCGAGCGACTTCTTGAACGACGCTGTGAAACGGCTCCAAGTGCTCGGCGGCTTCTCCGCAGCCACTTCCTCGGCTAGAAGTGGAACTGTTAGCACTGCGGCAGCGACGGCACTAGACAAAAAGCGATTGAGGAGCGGCATGCGATGCGTATCGGAATCGGCGACAACTTTTGCGCAGTGAAACACGTCGCAGGTGCGTTTCCCTCAAAAACAGCAGAACTTTTCTAGCCTCGGTACAACCTCTCGCTTGGCCAAACTACGTCACTTGCCACCGCAAACGAAATGAGCGGTTTGCGTGCTCCTACTTCATTTTCCGCATCGTACCGATAGAATGCACGCGACATCAATTTGACAATCTACGGAAGGAACCCAAATGTCGCACGATGAAACATGGAACGTGAAACGGCTGCTTGAGTGGACGACCGACTTCTTTCGCAAGCACGAAATCGACTCGCCGCGACTCGATGCCGAAGTCCTCCTCGCCGCAGCGATGGGAGTTGATCGAGTGATGCTATACGTCAGTTTCGAGACCGAGCCGAACGAGTCGGTGCGGTCGCAATTCCGCGACTGGGTGAAACGCCGCGCGGCGGGTGAACCGGTCGCGTATCTGGTTGGCTACAAAGAGTTCTTCTCATTAAAGTTTGCGGTGAACCGTGCAACGCTCGTCCCACGCAGCGAGACGGAGCAACTCGTCGTCGAGGTGATTGAAGCGGTGCGAAACGACCCGTCGCTGCGACGCATCGCCGAAATCGGTACCGGTAGCGGCTGCATCGCCATCGCGCTGGCCGTGAGTCTCGCCAAGAAGTCGGCGACTCAAGGCGTAATCATAACCGCTTCCGACATCTCGCCAGACGCACTCGTCATCGCAAAGCAAAACGCCAAAACGCATAACGTTGCGTCGCTGATTGAGTTCGTCGAGTCAGATTTGCTCGCAAGTCTTGAAAACGAGTACGACATCATCGTCGCCAACTTGCCGTATGTTAGCGACGCGGAGTATGACGGTCTTCAGCGCGATGTCCGCGACTACGAGCCGAAATCGGCCCTAGTTGGCGGCCCGACCGGAGCGGAAGTGATCGCACGCCTCGTCTCCGAATCGACTTCGCGTTTGCGAGTCGGCGGACTGATTTTCGTTGAACACAGTCCGATGAACGCGGAGCAAGTGGCGTCGCTCTTCGCGGGGAGCGACTGGTGCGACGTGACAACAATCGCCGACCACAACGACCTTCCACGCCTAACCAAAGCCTGCCGCACGGGCGAACAGGACGGAAACCGCTCTTGACGCCGCCCCAGCAATTCTGTACGCTACACGCATGAATCCGTCCAACATCAGGAGTTGTGCTATGCGTTGTATTCGTCTGCTATCGGTTGCGTTTTTTGGTTTATTGGCATCGTTTGCGTTCGCAGCACCGAACGCGGCGACGCCGACTGTTGTGACAAACGGCCAGCGTCCGTGTGTCGCCGAGGTCAACGGCGAGGAGATCAGTTACGACTCGCTTGCACGCGAAGTCCTCGAACGGTTCGGGATGTCGTACTTGAGTGAAGAAATTCGTCGCACGCTCATCGTGCAGGCGTGCGAGGCCAGAAAAATTGTGCTCACCGATGACGAAGTCGCCGCCGAAATAAGCCGCTTCGCACAAGCCTTCAGCACCGACAGCGACACTTGGCTCAAAATGCTCGAAGAAGAACGCGGCATCAAACCCGAACACTTCATCGAAGACACAATCCGCCCACTTATCCTGCTGCGAAAACTCGCCAGCGAACGACTCAACGTCACTCAAGAAGAAGTCAAGCAAGAATATGAACGCCGCTTCGGGCCGTCGGTCAAGGTGCGTCAAATCGTCGTCACGTCGCAGAGCGACGCAGAACGCCTGCGAGTAGAACTTGTCGCCAATCCCGATTCGTTTGAAGCGGTCGCCAAGAACGTCTCCATCGACACCGCCAGTAAACCGTTCGGCGGACTTGTCCAACCGATTCGCCGTTATACAATGACGCCGTCAACCGAGGCGGTAATCTTCGCACTCAAAGAAGGCGAAGTCTCGCCCGTCGTCCCCGAAGGACACGGTGTTTTCGTAATCTACAAGTGTGAACAACAATTTGCCGGTCAACCAATCGACACCAGCGAAGACCTCAAAAACGAAATCGTCGCCAAGATACGCGACGTGAAAACACGAGACGTTTCCGAACAAGTTTTCCGCGAAGTCCAGCAGCAAACGCCGATGGAAATCTTCTTCGGCAACCCAGCGAAGGCGACACAAAATCCGCAAATCGCTGCAATCGTCGGCAAAAAACTGATCACGATGGAAGAGTTCACCGCCCGCTGCGTCGCGCGAAAGGGGCCAGAAGTTCTTGACGAGATGATCAGTTGCACAGTCGTCTTGCAAGCGTGTCGTGAACACAATATCAACGTTACCGATGCCGACATCGACCGCGAAATCCGCGAAATGGCCGTTCGCAACCTCCCGCTCAAGAGCAACGGGCAACCCAACATCGAGCAGTGGCTTCAAGTGGCGATTCAAGACCGCAGCACGACGGTTGAAAGTTATCGCCGCAACACTGTCTTGCCGATGCTCGCGCTCAAGATGCTCGTCCGCGACAAAATCGTCGTCACCGAAGACGACGTGAAAAAGGGGTTCGAGGCGAACTTCGGCCCGAAGGTGCGGTGTTTGGGGATCGTTCTGGACAACCAGCGACGTGCGATGGAAGTGTGGCAGAAGGCGACGCAGTTCCCGACCGAGGAGGCGTTTGCCGATCTCGCATCGAAGTATTCGAGTGACATGATCACACGCAACTCGCGCGGCGTGATGCCGCTCATTCAAAAGTACGGCGGCGAACCGACGCTCGAAAAAGAGGCGTTCAATCTCAAAGTCGGCGAGGTTTCGCAGATTGTTCAGCTCGACTTGTCGCGGTGGATCATACTGTACTGCCTCGGTCAAACGACCGCCGAACCGGTCGTCATCGACGATGTAAAACACGAGATCGTCGCCGACATTTACGAGAAAAAACTGCGTCTGGCGATCACGCGATTCTACGAAGAAAAGTACGCCGCCGCAACTATCGACAACTACCTCACCGGACGCTCAACGTCGCCAATGACCGCATCCGCGGCAGACGGCGAGAAGAAGTAGCAGAGTGGTCAGTGGCTAGCAAAGAAGTAGCCATCACATAGTCGTTCACGGACAACTTGCCGACAATCTGTAACGACATGTCCTAGTCCCGTAGGGACGATCTTATTGTAGCCGAGGGCAAGACGTACTCGTCGCAGCCCTCGGTTAGTGACCCAAATGAAATAAAGTCCCGTAGGGACGACCTTATTCCCCCGATGCCGAACACATATTCGCAGATATACATTCACACCGTATTTGCTGTTCATGGCCGTGGTTCTGTGATTCCACACAGCCACGAAGAGGAGTTATACAAATACATTGCGGGAATTATCCAAGAACGCCAGATGAAGTCGCTGATTGTCGGGGGAATGCCGGATCATGTTCACATCTTATTTTCGTTGAATCCATCCGTAGCCATTTCGAATCTCATGCGTGAAGTCAAGGCATCAAGCTCAAAGTTCATCAACGACAGGCAAATGATTGAAGGTCGTTTCCAGTGGCAGACAGGCTATGGTGCCTTTTCGTATTCTCATTCGCAGATTGATTCAGTGTACAATTACATCGCAAGGCAAAAAGAACATCACCGTGTCAGGACATTTCATGAGGAGTACATGGAGTTTCTCCAGCGATTTGGTGTGTCGTTTGACGAACGGTTTGTATCGGAATAAGGTCGTCCCTACGGGACTTCAAATCATTTTTGACCGCAAACCGAGGGCTGCGGCGAATACGCCTTGCCCTCGGCTACAATAAGGTCGTCCCTAACGGGACTAGGATGGGCCACAACGGAATCAACACCGTTAACGCTTGCGCTATCACCAACTCTAGCCCCTCGCCTCTACCATGCGCATAATCGGTTCACTCTACGTTGCACTTGTGTTGATGGCCGTTCTTGCGGGCGTCTTGGTTTGGGGTACGTTCGTCGAGGCGACTTACGGAACGCCGACGGCGCGTTTCGTACTCTACGATTCGTTGCCGTTTACGGTGCTGCTCGGACTTGTGGCGGTAAACGTGTCGGCGGCTATGGTTGTGCGGCTCCGTTTTTGGCGAAAGCAACTTCCGTTCTTCGCGGCGCACGCTGGAATCTTGCTCGTTCTCGTCGGAAGTTTTGTAACGCAGCGTTTCGGCGAAGAAGCAACGCTCGCACTCTTTGAAGGCGAAACGGGACAGATTGGCCAGAAGGCGTCGTCGTGTTTGGCGATTCGTTCGCTGTCGATAGACGCGCCGCCAGCCGACACGACGCAACTTGTCGCGTTCGCGCCGGGGCCGCAAAACTGGTTCGCGGTAATGAGAGGCGAGGGGCTGGGGGTTAGAGACGGGAACACACTTGCACCATCGGTGCGACTCGCGGCGGCGTGGCAACAGCAGATCGCGAAACAGACTTCGTTCCGTGGCGACGGCGTGACGGTGGAAGTGCTCGACTATTTGGCGGCGACGACTGTCACCGAGGTCCCGCCGCTCGAACTTGCGGTGCGATGGGAACGTCCGCTCGCAACGAGTGATCCGCAAAACACGACCGACAACAAATCGCGTGCGTGGGAGACGCTACAAATGGCGGTGCGTCCGCGTCAATCGCACCCGTCGATGCCAGCGATGATCGTCACCGCACGCGGTACACGCGAGGCGACGCAAGGGAAAGAACGGGTCACGTTCACTGTTGCCGAATCGTTCGCAGAGGTTGCAGCGTTTCGTGATGTCACCGAAGTCACGCCGCGCGGCGCGGGCGTTTGCAAACTGTGGTGTCGCGGAGAAACTATCACGCTCGACGTTGCCAAAACGGTTGCGGAGTTTGCAAACGGTGCGACTTCTGTCGCGCTCGGTTCGCACGGTTTTAAGATCGAAAAATTTCAGTGGATCGAACGTTTACCGATGGTGACGCTTGAAGTTGTCGCGCCGAGTGGCGTCCGCGCGACGCTGCGTCTCTTCGCCGACGCACCCGAACGCAACATCGTCGCAAACGATCTCGGAGTCTGCGGATCGTACTGGATTAATCCGAACGACGAATCACTTGCATCGAGGAACGAACCGACTTACGCGATGCTGTCGCAGCCGCGTTTGGACTTGTTGCAATCGCCGAACGGCAAACTTTTTTGGCGTTACTGGAACGGTTCGTCGCTCGTGGACGCGGGACAAGTTGTACTAACTGCGGGAGTGCGCGACACATTCAAATCGCAGACGATCAGCGTTGCGGCGACGACGCCAAATGCGATGTCGTTTGCGGTCAACAAGTTTGTGCCGTGCGATTTCGCGGGCGGCATATTTCGCGCTGCACCGGTCTCGCGCGAGACTTCGGGACTTTCGACCGCGCGAGTCAAACTTCGGTTGACGGTCGATGGTGGCGAGTCCGAAGAGTGCTGGCTCCGCGAGTTCGTAAACGCAACGGGCCTCGCGCCCGAACGCGACCAGATCGCACGACTTTATCCGACCGGACGCACTGTCAGCGTTATCTTTACCGGCGATGTTGTTGACCTCGGTTTCGCACTTCGTCTCGACAAGTTCACGCAGCAGAACGAACCGGGGACGAGAATGGCGGCAGGTTTCACGAGTCTTGTTGACGAGATCACGCCACAACAAAATCCGCCGCTCATTTCGGTTTGGGGCGAACGTCGTCCGCAAACCGATGCCGACGTTTTACGCAAAGATGTTGTGATTCGTATGAATCACCCCGGAACTTTTCGCAGCGTGAAAACTGGCCGGACGTACCGCGTTTATCAGGCGTCGCGGAGTGGGCCGTTCCGTTCCGGCGACGGCGGGTTTGAACAACTCTACGACGGCGAACTATTCTCCGGCGAGACGACACCACGCGAAGAAATCTGGCGGAGCGTTCTGTCGGTGAACTACGATCCCGGTCGCGGGATAAAATACCTCGGCTGTTTCCTGCTCATTGTCGGATTGGGGTTGTTTGCGTTTCGGCGCGCGCGAAGTGTGCAATAGGACGAATAGGCCCTATGTGACCTATGGGGCGTATGCGGCCTATTTGTCCTATTGGGTTTGGCATTGGTTATTCAAATGACAATTCTTGATCGCTACATCTTGTGGCATTTTTTTCGCAACTTCGTGCTGTGGCTTTTTTGCCTCGCGGGGGTTGTCGTGCTGATTGACATCTTCACAAAAGTGGAGTCGCTCATCGCGGCGGGGAATGCGGCGGGGAGCGTTTGGACGACGTTCGTTTCGTTCTGCTTTTTTCGGATGTTGCCGATGGGACTGTCGATGGCCGCACTGATCGCACTCGCATCAGCAATGATGACGCTGGCGATGATGATGCGGTCAAACGAAATCGTCCCGATTCAAGCGGCGGGGATTTCCGATTTGCGAATCGTGTTGCCGCTGTTTGGTGCGGTGCTTGTCGTCGCGTTTGGTGGAGTCGTATTCCGCGAAGCGTTTCTCCCTTCATACCTCGACCGACTTACCGACAATCCAAACACGTTCGTCGGTCTTGGCGGACTGGCGATGATGTCGAAGGTCGATAACGAGACCGGCGTAACGCTGCAAGGCGACCGGATTTTCACGCGGTCGCATCGGATCGAGTCGCCGAGTTTTACGCTGCGTGCGCCGCTTGTTCGGCGCGCGGTTTTGCTCAAGGGGAGCGAGGCGATTTACGAACCGAAAACCGCAGAACATCCGGCGGGATTCTTGATGCGCGGCGTGACGAATCTGCGAGAAACGGTGCCGCAGTCGATTTCACTCGGCGACCGCACTGTTGTTTTCACACCGCAAGAACACAAATGGCTCAACGCCGACGAATGTTTTGTGGCGACGCGAGTACCGTTTATGTATCTCGCCGTGAGCGACACTTGGCGTGTCTACGCTTCAACGTGGGAGATGATGTCGGCGGTACGCAATCCGAGTTTAGAAATTGGGACATCGCAGTACAGTACAATCCACGGACGAATTGTGCAGCCGTTTCTCGACTTGAGCCTCATATTTCTGGGGCTTCCGCTACTCTTTTCGCGGAGTGATCGCAACGTCTTCAAGACGATTGGTTTGAGTGCGCTCTTGGTCGTTGGCGTTTTGGCGATGCGTGAAACGTCGCTCTTTTTGGGGACAAACAGCGGCGCACCGGTTCTCGGCGCGTGGTTTCCGCTGATGCTCCTCGTACCGCTCTCGGTGAGATCGTTTTATGGGCTTTTGGAGTAGACCTGTTCGGAAACTTGCACTCGCACAGCGGTTCGGCATAGCCGAACCCTCCACACGCCTGCGGCGTTGATAACTGGAGGGTTCGGCTATGCCGAACCAGAATTATCAAATCGCCCCAATTCCATGTTTCCGAACAAGTCTAATAAGCCCCGTGCAACGTAAACGGTGCAGCCGATTCGATGCGAACTGAAACGATCTTCCCCGCGAGTGACGTGTCGCCGTCGAAGACGACGATTCTGTCGCACACCGTTCGCCCCGTGAGTTGGTTTTCGCGGACGCCGCTCTCGCCTTCGACGAGAACGTCAACGTCGCGCCCGACAAGTTCTTCGTTGAGCACGAGACTCACTTCGTTTTGCGCGGTGAGTAGTTCTGCGTGCCGACGACGTTTCGTCTCTTCAGGAACGTCGTCGGAGAACAGTTTCGTCGCGGGCGTTCCGTCGCGCTGGCTGTACTTGAAAATGTAACTGTTCTTGAAACGCGATTCGCGGACGAGTGCGAGCGTGGCGGCGAACTCGTCTTCTGTTTCGCCGCAAAAACCGACGATGAAGTCGCTGACGATGGCGGCGTGCGGTATACGGTCGCGGATGCGTGAAAGCAGTTCGCGGTACTCGGCGATTGTGTAACGTCGCCGCATTCTCGCCAGCACCGAATCGCTCCCGCTCTGCGCGGGGACGTGGAAAAACGGCGACACTTTCGGGAGCGTCGCGGCGGCGGCGATGAGGTTGTCGTCCATTCCGCGCGGGTAGTTTGTGAGAAACCGGATGCGCTGGAGTCCGCTGATGTCGTTTGCGGCGACGAGAATGTCGGCGAGTGTTGTCGTCTTGTCGCCGTCGCGGTGACGGTAGCTGTTAACCGTTTGCCCGATGAGCGTTACTTCGATGCACCCTTGATCGGCGAGCGACTTTAGTTCGTCAACGATCAACTTCGGCGGACGACTCTGTTCGGGGCCGCGCACACTCGGCACGACGCAATAAGTGCAGAGTTTGTCGCACCCAAGCGCAACGCGGACGTGGGCTTGAAACGGTGTCGGTCTTGCCTCAGCGATTCGCGTTTGTTCAAACGGCGTGAACTCTTCGCGTGAACGTGACGTGCTTACTTCCAACTTGTGCAAGTCCGATTTTTTGTGACGGTGTACACTTCCGCCCGACATGTCGAGCGGTTTGCGTGTTGCGGCGATTTCGTTGAGAGCATCGCACAACTTGTCGAGATGTCCGGGGCCGAGAACGAGATCGACGTAAGGTGCGCGGCGAAAGATCGACTCGCCATCTTTCTGTGCCATACAACCGATGACGCCAAGAATTCTTTGCGGGCGAAGTCGTTTCCATTCGACGAGTCGTCCGAGGGCACTGTATACTTTGTCTTCGGCGTGTTGGCGAACGCTGCAAGTATTGAAGAGGATAATGTCGGCATCGTCGCGCGACGCCGCCACGCTAAACCCAGCCTGCAAGAGTGCGGCGGTAGCGAGTTCGGTGTCGAGCGTGTTCATCTGACAGCCGACTGTTTCGATCAAAAATGTTGTCATTGTGAGTGTAAAATAAAAGCCAGAAAGGAGCGAAGCGTAAGCGAGTGGCCAGAAGTGATTTGGCGTGTTCCATAGGACATATAGGTCATATAGGACCTATATGTCCTATGGTGGCGGCGTTGCATTTCACTCGCTCAAACCAGCATTTTCACGCCATTTTGAGTATACCCGAAAAAAACGCGATGTGTAGGGAACTGATTTGTGCCGCTTGCGGCCCCTCTGCGGTTTGGCAAACGCGGGGAAGATGGGGTAGCTTTTTGGTGGGAGAGAAAATAAGGGAAGCGGCAAACTACACGAGACGATTACCTCTCTTGACGCACACGCTCACCAATGGTGGTGGGTGTAGAGTGGGTCGCAAGTTCGAACGATGAAAAGGAGAGAGACAATGAAGAAGACAATTTTGGGCAGCTTTGCTGCCGCCGCTCTCGTGAGCGGAGCCGTCTACGCCGCGCCGTGCGACCCCTGTGGCGACGTTGCTGCGTGTGATCCCTGCGGAAACGCTGCCGCATGTAACCCGTGCGACGACGCAGCAAGCTGCGACCCGTGCGCCAACGCCTGTGGCCCGAAACGTAGCAAACTCAAGGTCTACGCTGACGCCGCCGCGATGATCGGAAACGTGGACGGCGGGTTTGGTCCACTTGGTGACAATGTTGGTTACACGATGGCGGGTGGCGTGAAGGCAACACTCGGCGTGCAGCGTGGCCTCAATGCCGTAGAGCTTGGTTACACCGGGCTGTACAACAACCTGTCAACATCGCTTATGCCGATGGCACGTCTGTATGCGAACTACAACGCCGTTGACGTGAACTTCGTGCGGACGCTCGAACGGAACAAGAATCTCAAGGTCTTCGCTGGTTTCGGATATGCCAACTTCTCGCAAAGTGTGGCTTATCTTCCAGCTGTTGCCTACGATACGGTAGCGAACGATATGGCAGGTTTCCACATCGGTGGAAAATGGGGACGCAAGTTCACCAAGCGCGTCGGAATCGAGACCTACGGCAAGTTGGGCGTCTATGCCAACACTGTAACGCTAAGCAACATTGACGCAGTTGATCCGCCATCGACGACCGCCTTCGGCAACAGCCGTGGTGCGTTTGTTGCCAATGGTGGGATCAACCTGACCTATCAGTTGACGAAGCGTCTCACATCGTTCGCTGGTTACGACGTGACGAAGATCGAAGGCGTCGAACGCGGACAGAACAATATTGCGTTCGGTCGCGCTCTTGCTGACGACGGTGCGTTGATTCAGGGCTTTGTCTTTGGCGTGAAGGCGGCGTTCTAGTGACGCATGTTTTCGTTTGAGGCAGATTGCGAACGAGCATTCTGTACAGATCGCCACACCGGAGGCGGCTCGCAAGGGCCGCCTCCGCGGCTTTTAATGGTGGTGCCCAGAATCAGAACGCGAAGCGTCGCAATCAGAACGCGAAGCGTCGTAATCAGAACACGAAGCGTAAGCGAGTGCCCGAAGCGGTGTTCAGTGGCGATTGGCGTCGCAACACGGACTAACACGGACGGCCACGGACAAACACGGACGCGCGTCCGTGTGTGTCTGTGTTAGTCCGTGTTTCTTGGCACTCGCTTACGCTTCGTGTTCTGATTCGGTGGGCGGCGCGTGTTGGCAGCTCCACCGGCGGGTTTACACCCGCCGCTCGCCTTGTGTGGATTTTGGAGTTATAATCCCCACCCGAGGCAAAAACTTACGCGGAGGCAGGAACATATGTCAAAACTTTCGTCCCACACCCGAACGCTCACGCTACACGAAGAGGAGTGTTTTGAAAAGCGTCACAATGCGTTCGTGAAAAAGTAGACCTGTTCGGAAACTTGCACTCGCACATCGGTTCGGCATAGCCGAACCCTCCAAACGCCTACGGCGTTGTTGACTGGAGGGTTCGGCTATGCCGAACCAGAACTACCAAATCGCTCCCATTTCATGTTTCCGAACAAGTCTATTGTTCTATTCCCTCGTCTCCAGTCCTTCGCCCCTTCCCCAAAGAAAGGCCCCCCGCAATGAACTCTCTCATCAAAATTGTGCTCTGTGTTGCAATCGCGTGCGGCGTAACTGTGGCGCAAGGTGCGGCGGTGAAACTTGCCGAGAACGGGAAACCACTCGCAACAATCGTCGTTGCGGAAAATGCTTCCGATGTCGAGAAGACTGCGGCGGCGCAGCTCGCAATGTATCTTGACAAGGTGACTGGCGGCGAGTTCACAATCGCGCAAACGTCGCCAGCGTCGGGAAACAAAATCATCGTCACTGCTGACGCGACATGCCCCGACGACGGAATCGTCATCGAAACGATTGACGAAAACACACTGCGTCTCGCAGGCCATCCGCAGCGCGGAGTTTTGTACGCAGTCAACACGTTTTTGGAAGACGTCGTCGGAGTTCGTTGGTGGACGGCGGAAGAAACTTTTGTCCCGTCGCGGCCAACGCTCGAAGTCGCGGAAACGAACGTTCGTTACGCGCCGAAGTTAATTTACCGTGAGGCGTATTATCGCCAGCCGACACGCGACGGAATCTTCGCGGCGCGGATGCGGTGTAACGGTGCGAACAATCCGGTGCCAGCGGAGTGGGGCGGACACCACGAGTTCGTTTACTTCGTTCACTCGTTCTTCCCGCTTTTGCCGCCCGAAAAGTATTTCGCCGAGCACCCCGAATGGTACAGCGAAATCGACGGCAAACGAAAACACGAACACGCGCAGCTCTGTCTCACGAATACGGAAATGCGCGACGAGCTAATCAAGAATGCGAAAGAATCGCTCCGCAATCATCCAAACGCGCGTTTCATTTCCATCAGCCAAAACGATTGGTACGGTTACTGTACTTGTGCGAAGTGCAAAGCGGTTGCGGAGGAAGAAGGTGCGGAGTCGGGCGTTTTGGTGCGATTTGTAAACGCCGTCGCCGAAGAGATCGAGAAAGAGTTTCCAAACGTCTTCGTCGAGACGCTTGCGTATCAGTACACCCGCAAGCCGCCGCTCAAAACGAAGCCGCGCGACAACGTTGTGATTCGACTTTGTACGATTGAATGCTCGTTCGCCCAACCGCTCGCAACCGGCGAACAGAACGTATCGCTCAAAAACGATATGGAAGGATGGAGTCGTATCGCCAAAAACATTTTCGTCTGGGACTATGTGACGAACTTCACAAGTTACCTCATCCCGCACCCAAATCTTCGCGTCCTCGCGCCGAACATCAGATTCTTCGTCGATAACAATACGATTGGTCTTTTTGAACAGGGCGACTACTACGCCAGTGCGGGCGACTGGGTGCGACTTCGCAACTACGTCATCGCGCACCTGCTTTGGGACCAGTCGCGCGACTTCGACAAACTCGTTGACGAATTTCTTGACGGTTACTATTCTCCGAATGTCGGTCGCGTTTTGCGACGTTATCTCGATTTGCTTCAAGACACCGCAACGAAGTCGGACGTTTACCTCGGATGTTTTCGTCCCAACACTATCGACTGGCTCGACTTCGACGCGCTCACGCAAGCGACGCTTCTTCTCGACGAGGCGTTGCTGACGGCGAAGCGCGATGAGATTTCTGACCCTGTTCGCTTCGCGGGACTTGTGAACAAGGTACGGCGCGAGCGGATTCCGCTTGAACACGTCTGGCTTCTGAACGATGCGTCGCTGCGTCGGCACGCGCAAGTTACTGGTTCGCCGTTTGTCGGCCCGCCCGATTTGCGAGTCGCCGCCGAGGCGTGGGTTTCGCTCTGCAACGAAAACGGTTTGGAAGCTCACCGCGAGTTCGTCTCGCCCGCCGACTTCCAAAACTACATACGCGAACTGCTGGAGAAGTGTGCGACACCGCCCGACAACTGAACCGACGCAGTGACGGCGAATAGATTTGCTGCGTAGGCAGGAATTCATCCTCACCGCGATTCGTGGACGCTGCGTCCGTCATTCGGGGCACTCGCTTACGCTTCGTGTTCTTATTGACGTAACGTAATAAGAACACGAAGCGTAAGCGAGTGCCCATAGTGTTCGCGCCGAAAAGGCGTGAACGGTTACAACAGATACAACAATGCAAACAATCAAAACCGATTCTGCGCCGAAGGCGATAGGGCCGTATTCGCAAGGTATTGTGACCGGCGGGCTTCTTTTTACGGCGGGGCAAATCCCGCTCGATCCCAAGACGATGACGCTCGTCGATGGCGACATCCGTTTGCAAACGGATCGCGTTCTCAAAAATCTTGACGCGGTTTTGGCTGCGGCGCGAACGTCGTGGTCGCGTGTCGTTAAGACGACGGTGTTTATGATCGACTTAACCGAGTTTGCGGCGATGAACGAAGTCTACGAGTCGCACCTCGGCGGCGCGGCTCCGGCGCGAAGCACCGTACAAGTCGCCGCACTACCGCGCGGCTCACGCATTGAAATCGAACTGGTAGCGGAGGTCACACCATGACTCACCGAATCGGACTAGGACATGACACGCATCGTTTGGTGGCTGGAGAGGCTGTCGTTCTCGGCGGCGTGACGATTCCGCACAACATGCGTCTCGATGGGTTCAGCGACGCCGACGTTTTGACGCACGCCGTCATCGACGCCGTTCTCGGTGCCATCGGACTTGAAGACATCGGCGAACTCTTCCCGAATACGAGCGAAGTCAACCGTGGCCGCAACTCGCTGGACATGCTGGCCCGCGTCGCTGCCGAAGTGGCGGCGCACGGCTATCGAATCGTCAACATCGACGCGGTCGTGATGGCCGAACGTCCCAAGATTTCGCCACACAAACAAGCGATGCGAACAAACATCGCCGCCGCACTTGGCGTCGAAATTGATCGCATCAACGTCAAAGGCAAGACTGGCGAAGGAGTCGGGATCGTCGGGCGCGAAGAGGCAATTTCAGCCGAGTGCGTCGTGCTGCTAGAAAAATTGTGAACACTTGCATCACGCGGCGAGAGCGGCAATTTCCGCTCCGTTTGCAAGTCAAGGGGGCGACACAAATGACGTTCACGGGCGGGGTTGGTTGAAGTGTCGCGTTCGATTGTTAGAATGGAATGCGAAAGGAGTAACTTTATGGCCAGTGTTCTTGACGTGACGGAGCAAGACTTCGTCGATGTGGTGGTGAAATCGGACGTTCCCGTCCTCGTAGACTTTTGGTCGCCGACTTGTGTTCCGTGTCGTCAAATCGCCCCGGTCCTCGATTCGCTCGCCGCAGCGAACGATGGTGAATACAAGTTCGTCAAGGTAAACGTCTACGACGCCCCGCGCGTTGGCGCACAATACGGAGTCGATACGCTCCCGACGCTCCTGTGCTTCAGCGAAGGACGCGTCGTAGAACGTATGATCGGCGTACAGTCGCAGCGGCGACTCCAAGACGTGCTCGACAATTTGGACGTGTGACGTGTTTGTTTCGTCATTCCCACGCAGGCAGGAATCCATCCTGACGGAAGGTGTGTTAGCATCGAGGCCTGAAAAATTGCAACACTTGTCCTCGTCCCGATAGGGACGTGATTTCAATAACCGTATGCAAGCGGTACTCCGCGCAGCTTACGGTAGAGACATCCCCGAAATCAAGCGTCCGTAGGACGCCACCGACCGCATGGTTGACTCAAGTGTTTGGTAGCGTCCTACAGACGCACTCGGTTTTCGTTCGTGTCGCCGGCGGTTGCGCTTGCCGCTATCGCGGCTACACTTACCGCCGGTTATTGAAATACTGCCCCGTTGGGGCAAATGCGGTAACGCTAACACAGCAAAATCCGTAAACGCTTACCTTGAACCAATACACAACTTTCCAATTCCTCAACGAAGGTATAAACGTTATGAAAAACTTTCAACTCGGTGCGTGTGCGGTGATTTTTTTGGTGATATTGCGTGTCGCCATCGGTTGGCACTTCCTCTATGAAGGGCTGCACAAACTCCATCCGCAGCACAACTTTTCGGCGAAAGGGTTCCTCGGTATGGCCAAGGGACCGGCGTCTGATTTGTTCTACGATCTGCTCCCCGATCTCGACGGCATGCAGCGTCTCGTGATCGAACCCGTCATCGGCGAAGACGGTAAGCCGACGAAGCAGAAAACGTTCCCCGCCTACGAAGCCGCGTGGGGAAACTACAAACTTCGTTACGACGAAAAGTATGACGACGCGCTCAAACAGGTCGGGCGCGACAAAGAAGCCGATGCGATCTACAACCAGTACGTCACTTCACTCCGCGAAATGGCGGCGGATGTAGAGTCAGCCGTCAAGCAATATCGTGAAAGTTACGCACGTTTTCAAGACGTTCGAGGTGACACGGACGTGCAGCACGTTCAGCAGCGCGAGTGGGACACGATGATGAAATACCGGAGCGAAGCGGCGGTGTGGCTCGATGAACTCAACGACCTCTCGAAAGGTTTACAAATCGCGTTAGACCGCGTTTACGCTAGTTCCACCGCTGGCAATACGGGCGACATCGTTACCGCGCCGGAGCGTGCGATAATTCCGAATCCGATTATTGCCGATCAGATGTCGCTGCTCAATCTTTCGGTGGCACTCGGACTCACCGCAATCGGTGCGTGTTTGATGCTCGGACTTTGCAGCCGTTTGGCATCGCTTGGTGGTGCGGCGTTTTTGACAAGCGTTTGGCTCTCGCAATTCCCGTGGCCGACGGTCTATCCGCCGACGCCGGAAATGGTCGGCCACTTTATGCTCGTCAGCAAAGACTTCATCGAGCTTATCGCGCTGCTTCTGATCGCGTCGCTTCCGGTCGGCTGCTGGGGTGGACTCGATTACTTCATCTGGCACGGTTTTGGAAAACGCCTGCTTGCACGTTGTCCAATGTGTAGCTGTTTTGTGAATGAAGGAGCCGACGCACCAAAGTCATGCCACGCAAATCGCTGATAAACCCGACGGGAATCCGTGTCCTTCGGACTTTCCACCTCATCTTTGCGATGTTGTGGCTTGGGTGTGGTGTGGCGATTCTGCTCGTGCTCATCGGGCTTCCAGCCGACTCTACGCACCCCGACGAAGTATACTACAAGGCAATGGCGTTGCGAACAATCGACGACTACGGGATCATCCCCGGCGCGGCTGGTTCTTTGCTCACCGGTTTTCTCTACGGTGTTTTGACGCCGTGGGGATTTTTGCGACAGCGTTGGCTCATAACGAAGTGGAGCGTAGTCTTGACGCTGGCACTTTTCGGAATCATTGCACTCGGCCCGTGGATCAACGCCAATGCGGCGATGGTAGAGATTGATCGCAGTGTGGCGATGAAGCATGCCGATTTTGGCCACAACTTGATTCGCACATATTTTTGGACGCCGTTTCAAGCCGTTGCGCTAGTGTGCGTTGTGATTTTGTCGGTGTTCAAGCCGTGGCGTGGACTCCCATCCATACCGGTAAATCCAAACCGCGTTGCCCCACTCGGTTCGACGCTTCCGCTCGCGCCCGCCGCGCAAGTCGCGGCGTCATCTGCCGACGACAACTGGGGCGATTCGGCGTTTTATTCTTCGCCCGCGCTCAGTGCAATCTCTGCGATGTCGGATGAAGATAACCGGTAGGCGTGTACGGTTACGGTTTCGGGCTGTTGTTTGAAAAGGGTTGCAAATCAGAACACGAAGCGTAAGCGAGTGCCCCGAATCAGAACACGAAGCGTAAGCGAGTGCCCGAATCAGAACACGAAGCGTAAGCAAGTGCCCGAATCAGTGAACGCTGAAAAAATCGCCCCCCTGCTTGACGATTCAAAAACCCGCCGTATGCTTTCGCACCGTTCGGGGGAACGTTCCCAAATTTCCACTTTTGAAAGGAGACGTGTTATGACTACGAACGCAACGAACAATGTGTTGTACGCAGCAGACAACAATTTGACTGCGGAAAACTTCACAAATGTTAAGATGGGGGGGGGGGGCAATACAGCTAAACCTGCTTCACTCTTTGGCGTCTTCTGCGACGCCGTTCGCTCCGCTCTTTCTCGACGCGGTGACTATTCTCGCAACGGCTTTACGCTCGTTGAACTTCTGGTAGTGATCGCCATCATCGGCGTTTTGGTTGCGCTCTTGTTGCCCGCAGTTCAGGCTGCACGCGAAGCGGCGAGAAGGATGCAGTGCTCAAACAACCTCAAACAGTACTCGATCGCTCTACACAACTATCACGATGTCCAAGGGGCGTTCCCAGCGAGAGCGTATGGCGTTCCGGGGCCGGGGGATGGAATCGCGCCAGACGGTAGTGCAACGGCACATGGCGGCAACCGTGAACGGCTTTCCACCAACTTGGCGCTGTTTCCGTTTATGGAACAGAACGCCCTGTTTGATCAGTTCTACTCATGGCCCCACTATCACGGCTGGCAGACGGCGGCCAACTACAACGGCATCGGCAATGTCTTCCTCGTGACCGTGAGCGGGCTTCTGTGTCCGTCTGATCCAACTGGGTGGGCGAGATTGCCCGCCGAACTGAAAGGCGCAAATTACGCAGTCTGTCAAGGCGATTGGGTAGGGTGTACGAGAAGCGTTAATACGCCAACTCCGCCAGCACCAGCACTCGCGGGCATTCAGCCCGACCCGCAAACACGCGGCGTTTTCGGCGCGAAAGTTTGGCGCACTATGGCGAACATGACTGATGGTACCAGCAACACTATCGGCGTTAGTGAACGTGTGATGGGAAAGGGGGGGACTGATGTCTTGACCGTGAGAAACATCGTTATGGGGCGCGCCAGTGCGGTGGACAATACTGCTACCACTGGTTTGAACAACGTTGCCATAGCGGCATTTCCCAGCGTCAACGTAGACGACTGTCTCGACACGGTAGGGGCTGGAAAAAAGTACAAAACCACAATAACGGCATTTGATAAAACACAGATGCAGCGATGGGGGGATGGTGGTACGCTCTACAACCTCTTTAGTACAATCGTCCCACCAAATGGGCCGTCCTGTTATAGTGCCGGTTCCGCTGGTAACGACTATCTGTTGATGGGGGCGTCGAGCCTTCACTCCGGCGGTGTCAACAGTGCGATGATGGACGGTTCAGTGCGATTCATCTCCGATACTATCAACGCGAGGTCGTCAACACTGACGGCAAACGTAAAAACGCCGCTCAAGACATCGGGAGCATCCGATTACGGCGTCTGGGGGGCGTTGGGGTCGATGGCGGGAAGCGAATCGGTCGCACCGTGATTGTGAGCTTTTGGTGATAACGTATAGTGATTTTTTCAACAACTGGTATTGAGAGGAGATAATGCTATGACAACGAATAACAACAATCGTGGATTTACGCTCGTGGAACTGTTGGTGGTCATTGCGATCATCGGCGTGTTGGTGGCGTTGCTCTTGCCTGCCGTTCAGGCGGCACGCGAGGCTGCGAGGCGTATGCAGTGTGTCAACCACATGAAGCAGGTCGGCTTGGCAGTTCACAACTTCAACTCGGCGAAGAGTAAACTTCCGCCGCTCGCAGTTGGAATGGGGCGTGCTGGCATCTTGGTGCTCCTGTGGCCCTATATGGAACAGCAAGCGAACTACGACTTCATCGCCAGTTGGCGAGGTGGAACGACCGCTGGTACGGGGTTCGATCAAGACCTGTGCCGTTCTGGTACCGGTACTGGCGATGCGTTTTGGCTTCATGATAACATGAAAACCGAAAACCGTACAGCGATGTCTTCGGTCACTTATGTCAAGTGTCCTTCGCGGCGGACAGGAGTTCAGGGGACGTCGCTGAGTGGAACGGCGTTGCCTGCGCAGGACTCGATCACGCAGACTGATGGCATGGGGAACAACATCGTTGCCTATGGACCACTCGCCGACTACGCGCCGGTCATTTATGCGATTTACGACAACTACCCCTGCGACAATTTTCAGCACGTTGGTGGTGACGGTTCAAATGCGAGTGTTGACGGTACAAACAAGGTTACCGGTGGCAGTAATGTGAGTCCCTTTCGTCACGCTGTTGCTACCGGTGGTAGTCTTCTTGGCTGGGTGCCGCGCGACCCGATCTCGTACTGGTCAGACGGCGCGAGCAACCAGTTGATCTTCGGCGAGAAGCACATGCCTGCGCGGGGACAGTTAGGCAATGGCGGCGTGGCGTTTCGTTACGACCAGAGTTACCTTGCGGCAACGAATTCTGGCGCGCGTGATTGGGCGATTGGTCGTTGCGTATCAGCGAATCGCCCGCTGGCGACGCAGGCGCAGTTAGCGAATCCGCACTACTACTTTGGAAGCCCGCACTCTGGAATCGTAAATTTTCTAATCGGTGACGGTGCTGTGCGCAGCGTGGCGGTAACTACGCAGCCGTCAATTTTGGGGCAGTTGTCGAATGTGTGCGATGGTGAATCCGCCAGCCTGCCGTAACAATGGATGATTGGAAATCGGTGTCCAATAAAAGCCGGAAAGGAGCGGAGCGTATTGACGGATTGTGGTTTACACTTGTTCTCCGTCAATACGGCGAGTACGCCTCCTTTCCGGCTTCTATTTGGACGCTGTTTGTTGTTGGATAATCATTTGGAAAAATTTTGATAGGGAGCTTGTTATGAATCGTGTCTTTGGATTTGTTTTTGTTGTGCTTGTAATCGTGGTGTGTGGTTGTGGTCCGAACGTCACGCTCAAGGGGACGGCTGTCTTCTCTGATGATAAGTCACCCGTTCCGTCTGGGACGGTTTGCTTCTCCACGCCAACGTTTTTCGCGCGAGGCGCGATCAAGAACGGTGTCTTTGAAATGGGGTCATTGGGTGCAGCCGATGGTCTTCCGCCGGGAAAGTATCAAGTCTACTTTACCGATGTTGTCACGGAGACAGGCAAAGACACTTCTGGTGAACCTTCGTATACTTCGCTGATTGATGCGAAGTACAACAGTGCTGCCACGTCTGGTCTGGAACAAGAAGTCACTGCCAGTACGAAATCGATCACCTTCGAGCTTGACCGCGCGAAAAAGTCAAGATAGACGCGATGGTATTTCGTGCCACACAAAAACATCAACGAGAACGTGCGGGTGAGCGAGAGCTTGTCCGCACGTTTTTTTGTTGGCAGATGTTGGCATGTTTTGTAATCGTGTCATCTTGGTCGATTTGTTTTTGTGAGTTATTTCTCTGGGCAGCCCCTGCGCATTTTTGGTGTTTGCGTGTAGAATTGTGGACGTTATTTGTTTGCGGCGTATCACGAAACGGGAGAATAGCAAATGGCCGCGTCTATTGCCGAAATCCAAGAAACCCTCGACCGCATCGCCCGCTATCAAGCCGACGCTGCACGCCGCGACGAAGAGTCCGCCCGCCGAGCCGCAGAATCCAATGCCGCTGCCGAAAAGCAGATGGCGAAGTTGGAAGCGATGTTCGAAGAGTCCGCCCGCCGAGACGAGGAATACAGGGTGATGTTTGCCGAGGAGCGTCGCAAGACAGAAGAATCGCAGCGCAAAACCGACGAAGCAATCCGCAGAAGCGTAAACCAGTTTGAAAAAAACTGGGGCAACCTCATCGAGTCGTTCGTTGGCAACCAAATTATCAAGCTGTTCGCTGATCGTGGTATTCCGGTGACGGACGGTTCAGCACAAAACATCACCGGCACCATCGCTGGTAAAATGACCGAGATTGATATGATCTTGGTCAACAGCGACATCGCGGTTGTAATCGAAGTGAAGACAACGCTCGAACGCGGCGACGTGAAACGGTTTATCTACAAACTCAACCACATACGCGAAGGGTTTCCGAGGTGGGTTCAACCGTTCGCCACGATTTTCGGTGGCGTAGCGTACATCCGTGCTAAGCCGAACGCCGTGCAATACGCACAAGACCACGGCCTCTTCACCATAGTCGCAACTGGTGAGAGTGCGAAGATCGTAAACGCAATCGACTTCGTACCACACAAATGGGGGACGTAACCGTTCACAAAAACTCAAACAAGAAAGTCTTCAAAAAATGTCTCACGAGCAAACACTTATTCTTCTCAAACCCGACGCGGTTGAGCGTCGTCTCATTGGCGAAATTATTGGACGGCTTGAACGCAAGGGGTTTGTGCTGGTGGCGATGCGTCTGATTCGCATCACGCCGGAACTGGCACGCAAGCACTATCACGAACACGTTGCGAAACCGTTTTACCCTGCGCTTGAAGCGTTCATCACCGGTGGCCCCGTGGTGGCGATGATTTGGGAAGGCGACGGAATCATTGATAGCGTTCGTCTCTTGGTCGGGCCGACGAACGGTTTGCAAGCACCGGCAGGGACGGTGCGCGGCGACTACGCAACCAGTACGCAACGAAACTTAATTCACGCATCCGACTCGCCCGAATCAGCAGCACGCGAGATCGCACTCTTTCAACCTGTGATCGCGTGAGATGCAATTGTTCACGGTTTGCATGACAGCATACTTTTTGAGCAGAACTTTTTTTCTCACACAAAAGCACGGAGACACAGAGAGGAAAGAGTTTTCCGTGTTTTCTCCTCTCCGTGCCTTTGTGCCTTCGTGTGAGAAAATGAACTGCTGCTCGCAAACATCAAGTCAGTGAACGCTCACCGTGAGACGATGCGTTGCGATTCTGTCAATCCCCCGTGTGGTGTTGATGTTGTTCGCTGATGAATTGGCAAACGTCTTTTGACAAGGGGGCGCGCGTACAATCGAAAAAAAACTTTTTGAATCCCCTCTCTGTCGGTGAGGAAAACGTCGTGTATACTTCGCCACCGCGTTAGAGATTACGTCGCGTGTTTTCCGATCTGCACTCATTTACTGGTCATCTTTCGGCCAAATTATCCAACTATGATTCACCCAAAGACACACTCGCTACGCTGCGATCACCCGCAGTCGCAAGCGGTTACGCCGTCTCCACAGTTTATTCACTCAATCACCGATGCCACAGACAACAATGCCAAGGACAACAATGCCGAGGACAACAATGCCGAGGACAGTGACGGCGTTGAACTTCGCCAAGAACCTCGCCATAACGCCGCTACCACGCCTCAATCCGAGCGTGCGACGCCGACGGCAGACGAGTCACTGCACTCGCTCTGTCTGCTGATGCGCGAGATGCTTGCGGAGCAACGTCACCAGTCGTCGCTGCTGGAAGACCTCGTTGATCACACCTGCCGTCTCCGCCGAAAGAAAGAAGGTGAGCTGGCAAACTGGCGACGAACGCATCCGCGACTGGCGATCCAGTGTCGCCAAGCGTCGGCGAAACTCAGCGAGATTCAGACCGACTACCTGCACACAATCGTCGAGGACGTGTTGCAAAACTACGAAGGTTTGAGTGAAGGCGAGTTCCTGCTAACCGAGTTTGTTGACCGCTTCGGCATTCGGTTTACGCACCTGAATAATCTTGTCCAAACTCTCGCGCAACTCGGTAACACGTCCGAATCTGTCACCGACAAAACGCACCAACAACTCGGCAAGTGAGCCACGTCATGTTTTCAGGAATTGTAGAAGCACTTGGTCGAGTGGCGGCGATTGTTGAAGAGTCTCCCGGTTGTCGTCTCACTGTTGAACATTCCGTGATCGCTGCGTCGGTTAACGTTGCCGACAGCGTTGCAGTTAACGGATGTTGTCTGACGGTCGTCGAAAAAACTGATTCGACGTTCGCGTTTCAAGCTGGGCCGGAGACGCTCTCAAGGACCAACCTCGGTGAACTTGCCGTCGGGAGCGCGGTCAATTTGGAGCGTGCATTGTCGGTCGGTGATCGACTCGGTGGACACTTCGTCTCTGGTCACATCGACGGACAAGCGACCATCGCGCGGATCGAAACGCACGGCGGCTATCAAGACTACTTCTTTGAGATTCCGCAAGAACTCGCGCGTCAGATGGCGTCGAAGGGTTCGGTTGCGGTTGACGGCGTGAGCCTCACGCTCGTCCGGTGCGAACGCAATCTATTCAGTGTCGCACTGATCCCGTATACTCTGCAAGTGACAACGCTCGGCACACGCCGCATCGGCGACCGCGTCAACATCGAGACCGACATTCTCGCAAAGTACGTTCAGCGGCTCGTTGAAGCGCAAGAGTGGAAGTGATGAAGAATCGTGTACGGTCGCGGTTTCGTGGCGCTCGCTTACGCTTCGCGTTCTGATTCGGGGCACTCGCTTACGCTTCGTGTTCTGACAATCGAATTGTCGCCCCGAAACTCTCGGCGGCTTGGGTGAGGAAGTCCCAGAACGGTTTTGTGTTAACCTCGCTCCACGAGTGGACGCGAAGCTCGACTTCGTCGTAGATGCTGCCGTTGTCGCATTCGACTTCTTCGTGAACCCTCACACGCGGCGCACTGCCGTAGAGCGGAATCTCCGGTATCTCGTTGAGCGGACGAAGATTGAGCTGCGTCACCAAATCAGCAAGCGTAAACCGCCCACACTGAACGCGAAACTTCAAAACAAGAAGCCACTCCTCGCCAGTGTTCGCTTGGAAAAATGTGACTGGAATCTCACAGTCAGAAACGATGCGAACAGTGTGCCGGTGGTTCCAGTCGGTCGGCGCGAAGAACGAGTGATTGTTTAGCTCTTCGGTGATCGAGCGCAAGATGCGAGAGTCCCAGTGGCATGCGTGCCCGTTCCGCGATACGCGGTCGGTGAGGTGCCATCGCGGGCCGTCTTTCGTCCACGGCGGAAGCGATGCCTCGCCGAGTTCGCCCGGCGCGAGGTCGCCTTCTTGCGGCGCGTTCGCTGCGGTTGGATCATACACAATCCGCGTCTCGTAAACTCCTTCACGCAACACCGGTGCAAGCGCAACAGCAGTGTGCGACACGATAACTTTCGCGTCGTCAACAGTGTTCGCCGCAGCCGTCTTCGTCTTCGCAACTTTCTTCGTTGCCGTCTTCTTCGCAACCTTCTTCGCCGACATCTTCGGAACGACGTCAACGTCGAGTGCCGCCGCCGCAACCAGATTTTCTGGCGTCCCTTCAAAGACGATGTATCCGCCGCCAAGACCCGCTTCCGGCCCCAACTCTACGATCCAGTCCGCAGATTTAATCACGTCGAGATTGTGTTCGATGACGACAACAGTATTGCCAACATCAACAAGACGATGCAAAACCGTTAACAACTTTGCGAGGTCGTCGAAGTGGAGTCCGGTCGTCGGCTCATCGAGCAGGTAGAGTGTTCGGCCTGTGTCGGGGCGCGCGAGTTCGGCGGCGAGTTTTACTCTCTGCGCCTCACCACCAGAGAGCGTCGGCGCAGGTTGACCAAGCGAAATATAACCAAGTCCGACATCGACAAGCACTTGCAATATCCGACGAATCGGTGCGACATTGTGAAAGAGCGCGAGTGCCTCGCTGCACGACATCTCAAGCACATCAGCAATCGAACGGTCTTTGTAGCGAACCAGAAGCGTCTCGCGGTCGTACCGTTTCCCTTCGCACTCTTCACACGTCACCCAAACATCGGGGAGGAAGTGCATCTCGATCTTGAGTTGCCCGTTCCCTTCGCACCGCTCACACCGACCGCCGGGGACATTGAAACTAAATCGCCGCGCCGAAAATCCGCGTGCCTTCGCGTCGGGGAGCTGCGAGAAGAGGTCGCGGATTAGGTCGAAAACTCCAGTGTAAGTCGCCGGATTTGAAGACGGCGTTTGACCGAGCGGCTGCTGATCGACACGAATAACTTTGTTGATCCGGTCGTGTCCATAGATCGAGTCGTGTACACCGGCGGTGATGTTTGCGTGATGAAAGTGTCGCGCCAGCGACTTGTATAGAACGTCGTTGACGAGCGAACTCTTCCCGCTACCGCTAACTCCAGTGACGACCGTCAGAGCCGCCAAAGGGAAGTGTACGTCAATCGACTTGAGATTGTTGTGACGCGCCGCCTCTATCGTGATAAAGTTTGTCGGCTTCCCAGCGTAACGTCGATTCGACGGGATCGCAATCGACTTGCTTCCACTCAAGTACGGCCCCGTCACCGACCGCGGTTGCTGCGATATTTCCGCTGGCGAACCAATCGCCACAATCTCACCACCACCACGCCCCGCTGCTGGGCCGAAGTCAACAACCATGTCGGCACCGGCAATAACGTCGCGGTCGTGTTCGACGACGATGAGTGTGTTTCCTAAGTCTCGAAGTTTGTGAAGCGCAGAAACGAGGCGAGTGTTGTCGCGTGGATGAAGACCAATCGTCGGCTCGTCGAGAACGTAGAGCACGCCAACGAGTCCGCTTCCGATCTGCGCCGCCAAACGAATCCGCTGCGCTTCGCCGCCAGATAGCGTCGGCGCGGGGCGCGAGAGCGTGAGGTAATCGAGTCCGACATCGTTCATAAAACGGATGCGCGATACAACTTCGTTAACGAGATCGCCAGCAATTCTGCGTTCGGAGTCGGTTAACTGCCACTCCGACAGGAGTTCGATTAATGTTCCGAGCGGAGTACGGCAGAGCTGGTCGATTGTGCGACCGAGAAGTTGAACGGCGGCGGCATCGTCGCGTAGACGACTCCCCAAACAAGCGTGACACTCAACTTCGCTAACGCGGTATTCGAGCTTTCCGCGAAGTGCTGGCGAGAGCCGCCCCGCCTCCTCCATCGCAGGATAAATCCCCTTGAACTGAAACGAAAAACGACCGCAATCAAACCACTGTTCGCCCGTACCGTGAAACAGAATTCGCCGCTGCCGCGAGTCGAGTTGCTCGAACGGAACGTCTATCGGAATCGACGTCTGTTGCGAGAAAACCTTGAGCATCGCACCAAACATCGGCGAAGTCGGAACGGGGAAAATCTCCACCGCTCCTTCAGCAAGCGAACGGCGCGGATTGTAGAGCGTTGCCGCCGGCGACGCACCGTGATGAACGCCAAGCCCCTCGCAATACGGACACCAACCGAGCGGAGAATTGAATGAGAAATTGTGTGGCGTCAGCGGCGTAAACGAACGACCACACTTTTCACACGCAAGGTGACGACTGTGAACCTTCGTCTCCCACCGCGTTTCGGGGATCGATTTATCGACAGTGATAATATGCACAAGTCCGTCACCAAGTTCGAGCGCGGTCTCAAGACTCTCGGCCAGTCGCGCACGAACACCACCGTCGGAAAGAATGATCCGGTCTACAACGACTTCGATTAGGTGTTTTCGTTTCCGGTCGAGTTCCGGTACTTCGTCGAGATTGAAAACTTTCTTGTCGATCCGAACGCGAACAAACCCTTTGCCGCGAAGTCGCTGCCAAAGTTCGCTGTAGTTTTGACCTGTCTCAAGCGGAATTGGTGCCGCGATTAGCAGTCGTGAGTTTTCGCTAACCTGCAAAACTTTGGCGATGATCTCGTCGAGTGTTTGCGTACCTATCGGGATGTGGCAATCGGGGCAGTACGGCACACCGAGCCGCGAATACAAGACGCGAAGATAATCGTAGACCTCCGTCACCGTTCCGACGGTACTGCGTGGCGAGTTGCTGGCCGACTTCTGCTCAATGGCAACCGACGGCGACAATCCCTCGATCTGCTGCACCTTCGGTTTTTGAAGTTGACCGATGAACTGCCTCGCATAAGACGACAAACTTTCGACGTAACGCCGCTGACCTTCGGCGTAGATCGTGTCCATCGCCAGCGACGTTTTTCCGCTACCGCTCGGCCCGCAGAAGACCGTCATCGCTTCGCGCGGTATCTCAAGCGAGACGTTTTGCAAATTGTGTTCTTGTGCGCAGCGAATGCTGATCGTCTCGCGCGGCTTCGGCGGCGGGGTCACCGGCGGCGGATTCAAAATAGCGGCGGAGTCTTTTTTCTTGCGCGCCGGCGCAGTGACCGACAGCGGTGCAATCACTCGCTCAAGGACGCGACCAGTGTGAGAACCTTCGACGCTTACAATATCTTCCGGCGTCCCTTCGGCGACAATGCGACCACCAGCTTCGCCGCCTTCGGGGCCGAGGTCGAGCACCCAGTCGGCGGTTTTGATTACGTCGAGATTGTGTTCGACAACGAGAACAGTATTCCCCGCTTCAACAAAACTGTGAAGCACTTTGAGCAGCATCCGAACGTCGGCGAAGTGGAGTCCGGTTGTCGGTTCGTCGAGAAGGTAGAGAGTTTTTCCGGTGCTTCGTTTGACGAGTTCGCGGGCGAGTTTAATTCGCTGCGCTTCGCCGCCGGAGAGCGTTGGCGACGGCTGGCCGAGTCGCATGTAACCGAGTCCGACGGCGGAGAGCGTTTCAAGGTAGTGCAAGATTCGCGGCTGGTTTTCAAAGTGTTTGATCGCCTCTTCAACTCCCATGTTGAGAACTTGATCTATCGCCTTCCCTTTGAAACTTACCGAGAGCGTCTCGTGATTGAATCGCCGCCCCTGACACTTTGAACACGTCACCCAAACATCGGCGAGGAAGTCCATTTCGAGTTTTTCGGTCCCGCTCCCTTCGCACGTCTCGCACCGTCCACCATCGACATTGAAACTGAATCGCCCAGTTGCGTAGCCGCGTTTCTTCGCTTCGGGGAGGTCGGCAAATAACTTGCGGATCGAATCGAACACCTTGATATATGTCGCGGGGTTTGAACGCGGCGTTCGTCCGATTGGCGACTGGTCGATAGAAATCATCTTGTCGAGATGTTCGATCCCGTCGATGACGCGGTGACGCCCCGGACAGCCGTCGCCGCGATTGAGGTCGCGGTTGAGTGCCTCGACGATGATGTCGCTGACGAGCGAACTCTTGCCGCTCCCGCTAACGCCCGTCACGCAGACGAAACATCCGAGCGGAACTGCAACGTCGATCCCTTTGAGGTTGTTGTGTGTTGCGCCGCGGATGACAAGTTTTTTGCCGTTCCCCGGACGCCGCGTTTGCGGGACTTCGATCCGTTCTTGTCCTGCAAGAAATTGGAGAGTGAGCGATGATAATTGTGCGTTCGGTACTGGCGGAGTTTCGTTCGTTGTTGCGTTCGTTGTTGCGTTCGTCGTCGTCTTCGCGGACTTCTTCGCAGTCTTCTTTTTCGTGACGACGGCTGGCGTTGGCGTCGCTGTTGGTATCGCAGTTGGTATCGCTGTTCGCGCCGCTTGTTCGGCGATGAGTTTTTGTGGTTCACCTTGTGTAACGACGTGCCCACCGTGAATTCCGGGGCCGGGGCCGAAATCGACGATCCAGTCGGCGGCCCGCATCGTGTCTTCGTCGTGTTCGACGACGATGACGGTGTTGCCGAGGTCGCGTAGTTTTTTGAGCGTGTGAAGAAGCCTGTCGTTGTCGCGCTGGTGGAGACCGATAGACGGTTCGTCGAGAATGTAGAGAACGCCGACGAGCCCGCTCCCGATTTGGCTTGCGAGCCTGATTCGCTGCATCTCGCCGCCGGAAAGCGTTGGAGCGGTTCGGTGGAGCGAGAGGTAGCCGAGTCCGACGTCGGCGAGAAATCCGAGTCGCGCGGAGACCTCTTTCAAAACTTCAACCGCGATCTTTTGACCCGTTTCGGAAAGTTCAAGTGCTTTGAAAAACTCTTGGAGATCGGCGACGGTGAGTTTCGAGATTTCGGCTAGTGAGTGCCAGCGTTCGGTGAATGCGTTCGACGCGGTGCGGATACGAAATGCGCGGGCCTGTTCGTTGAGCCGACTTCCGTGACAGTGGCCACAGGCGACGTTTCGCATGAAGCGTGCGAGTGAGTTGCGGTCGGACTTCCGCCGCGCCTCATCAAAGGTTTGCGTGAGTCGCGGAATAATCCCTTCAAAAACTCCGCTCCAGCGGTGGCCTTGAGCATCGGTCTTGAGGTGATAAGTTATGCGGCGGCGTCCAGTCCCCCAGAGCAATGCGTGTTTGATTGGTGCTGGCAAGTCACGCCACGGCGTTTGCAAAACGGTGTTTGGCGGTAACGTCTCGCTGGCCTCTATCGCCTCGGCAACGCCGCGGTAGATGTGACGTTGCCAACGCCCCAGCGACTTCCACGGACCAAGCGGTTCGATGCAACCTTGTTCAAACGAGAGTTCTTGATTCGGAATGAGTAGTTCGGGGTCGAACGTGTGTGCCTCGCCCAAACCTTCGCAGTGCGTACACATCCCTTGCGGACTGTTGAAGCTAAACATCTGCGGCGACGGCGGCTCGAAGTTTATCCCGCAATCGACGCAGGCGAAGAGCGACGACAACCGAAACTCTTCTTCGAGCGGTAGCGCACCGTCGGGGTCGGGGGCGATGACGACGACGCCGTTACCGAGTGTGACGGCGCGTTCGACCGCTTCGGCAAGTCGCGTTCGTCCACTCTCGCCTGTCTGAACAAGGCGGTCGATGACGACTTCAACGGTGTGACGCATTTGGCGGTCGAGTTGAAGATTGTCGTCGAGCCTGACGAGTTTTCCATCGACGCGGGCGCGGATGTAACCTTGCTTGAGGAGCGTTGCGAATAGGTCGCGGTGTTCACCTTTTTGTTGTACGGCGAGTGGTGCAAGAACGAGAAACGCGGTGTTTTCTGGGAGCGTTTCGAGACGGTCAACCATTTGCTGCCGCGACTGCGCGGCGATCTGTTTACCGCACTGCGGACAAAATCCGGTGGCGACGCGGGCGAAGAGTAACCGCAGAAAGTCGTAGATTTCAGTGATTGTTCCGACGGTACTGCGCGGCGACTGTCCGCCAACTTTTTGCGAGATTGAGATCGATGGCGAGAGTCCTGTTATGTGATCGACATCGGGTTTTGTGAGTTGTCCGAGAAACTGCCGCGCGTAAGTTGAGAGACTTTCGATATAACGACGTTGCCCTTCGGCGTAGAGAGTATCGAATGCGAGCGAACTTTTCCCGCTCCCGCTGACGCCAGTGAAACAAATGAGTCGCCCGCGTGGGAGCGTGAGTCCGACGTCGCAGAGATTGTGCTCCCGCGCACCTTTGACAGAAATATCATCCATGAGTTTGTGTACTCAAATTGGTTGTGATTTTTAGCGGCGTGAATGCTTGCATCCTCGCACTTCACGAAACATCGCATTTTCGCACGAATTGCGAAAGTGTCAAGAAAGAGAGCGACGGTTGGTCGATTTCGGGTAAGTAAATTTAGTTGCAGGCGTGAATGGCGTATTTGCCCCAACGGGGCGTTCCGTCCCAGTTCTAGGGCGACAGCCCTATGTTTGCGTCCTCGAACATGAACCAAGGGCCAAAGGCCCGCCATAAACGAACGAATCGCAATTTTAGAGCGGGCCCTTGGCCCTACGATTTCGACGCGGTGAGTGCAGCCAAAACTTTACTACACCCATTTTTTCAGGACAGCCCAAACCTCACCGGCTCTCCTGTTCGCCCAAGACGACCTCGGTTTCTCGCACCGTCCCGTCGCGGAGAATTCGCAGCGACACACGCGACGCCGGTCGCTCGATGGCGACGAGGTGAATCAGATGACGGTCGTTCTCAACGTCGCGTCCGTTGCACGCTATAACAATGTCGCCGACATCGATCCCAGCCGCCGCCGCTGGCGACTGCGACGCAACACGACTCACTCGCGCACCGATGAGTCGTTCCATTCCGATTGCTTCGCGGCGTGCATCGTCGAACGCGGGATCGAGTTCGAGTCCGATCATCGGGCGTTTCACGCGCCCCGACGACGCGAGTTGCTCGGCGATGTAAATCGCAACGTCAATCGGCATCGCCATCGCAACGCCTTCGCTTGTCCCCGTCGTCGATGCGATAGCGGTGACGATTCCGATCACTTCGCCACGCAGGTTAACGAGTGGGCCGCCGCTGTTGCCGGGGTTTATCGCCGCGTCGGTTTGAATGAATCCCGACAGCGGCATTGTGATTTGCCCGACCGGAATTTGATACCGGCTGGCTCCGCTGACAATCCCAAGCGACACACTTCCGCGAAGTCCGAACGGATGACCAATCGCAATAACGAAGTCGCCAACACCGACATCACCACCCGCACCGATTCGCGCACTGGGCGGCAACGAACCGTTCGCAGTGTCAAGCAGAAGAACCGCGACATCGTAGTCGTTGTTAACGCGAACTTCGGCGACCTTGAGTCGTCGCCGGTCGAGTGTGGTGACGCGGAGCGTTTCAGACGTACTCTCGCCGACGACGTGCCCGCTCGTGAGGACGCAAGATTTTCCCGCAAGCGTAACGACAACGCCAGCACCGGTCGCCGACTGCGTCCGTGAACGCGACGCGACTTCGTCGCTCGACTCACGAACCGATTCCAAAACAACCACCGACGGCAACACCGCTGCCGCCGCGTCCGAAACTTCGCGTCCGCGCTGGTCGCCAAAGACGAATGACGTAGAAACCGTAAACAACAGCGCGATGAATGTCAAACAAAGCCGCGCGAGCGCAAGTTCCGGTTCGGCATAGCCGAACCCTCCAGTTATCACACGCCGCAGGCGTTTGGAGGGTTCGGCTATGCCGAACCGCTGCGCGAGTGCAAGTTTCCAAACAAGCCGAATAAGAAAAGACGCCATCATCACGGCCCGTACTTCATCTGGAGCGAATCGTACATCGCACGATTTTCTGGCGACATCTTTGGCGAGAGTGTGTCGAGTGGGAGCCGGGCCTTGTCGAACCAGACTTTTGCGCGGGCCGTTTCGCCGAGTTGTTCGAGCGTGTTTGCGAGGTGAAGGACGTAGATCGGCCCTTCGCACGAGAGCATCACCGCACGTTCAAAGACGGGGAGCGCATCGACGGGATTTCCCGAATTGACAAGCACGAGTCCTTTGCTATCGAGAAGCGGGACGTTGTCGGGAAATGTTTGGAGCGACTGGTCGAGGAGGTTGAGTGCGGCGGTGTGGTCGCCTTGCGCACTTGAGAGGAGCAGGGCGTAGTTGTTTGCGAGGATCATCGAGAGTGGTGAACCGTTCGGAGCAGCCGCCATCGCGCGCTGGTAGATCGACGCGGCTCGCTGCGGCTGACGACGAAACGTCCAGTAACTTGCGAGCTGCGCGAGCGTCGCCGGATCGGTGAGCGGACTCGGCGGCTGCACCATTTCTTGTGGCGTCATCTCCAGTCCTACTTCATACGTCCCTTGCATATTCGCAGGGAGCGTGACGCCGCTGAAAGATGTCGGGCGTGGAAACTTGACGTAATAACCGTCGCCGACCTGCGTAAGCTGCGGTTTCTCGGCAGCCGCCGGTGCCTGCCCCGACACGAACGAACTTCCGAACAGACTGACCGCCACCAGACCAGAACACAACAAGATTTTTTTCATATCAGACTCTCCAGACCCGTTACGGGTCGATTTGTAGGCTTCGCCCTCTGGCGTACCGCGGCCTCGCTGGGCCGCTACCGTTTTCTTGCGGGAAATTCAAACCGACTTGAGTACAAACAAACGAGCAACCGCCTCAACTAACATGTCAACGAGTCTATCGGCAACAGGCGTATTGTCAAGGAGTGCTCCGTTTTGGGTGTGTAAAACCAGCTTGTACGATGACATCGGTTGTCCGAGTTTTATCCCCGTTGTGGCAAATGCGCCATTCACCTCTCGCCTCAACTTTTTCTCCCCCGCCCCTTGTCGCCCGGCCAAAAGCGGCTAAACTTCCGCCCGTGGGAAATTGACCCACACAAAAGAGCTTTTGAGTGTTTTTGTGGGAAACAAGCCCGCAAGTTTTTCGAGATTCTGCGATTTACAGTGTCGGGACGTTTTCAAGGCGAGTCATGAGCGACGCGGCCCCACTCATTCTAGGCGAATTCACGCGGAAGCTCGATGAGCGGTTCCGTTTGTCGCTGCCGAATGAACTGCTGGAACTGTTCCAACCGCAAGACGGCGGATGCGTCGTTGCGAAGGAGCGTTCGGGGTGTCTCTCGCTTTGGGATCGAAACGTGTGGCAGTCGCGGCTTGATGACCGCGTTGCACTCGTTCAGCAACGGATGAAACTCGGCGACTTGCAACAGCGCGTCCCCGAACTACAAACATTTGGTCGCTTGCTTTCGACACGGCACCGCCCCGTCGAACTCGAAGAACGCGGACGGCTGTTGTTACCGGAAGGATTCCGCGACTTTTTGGAAGTCCCCGCGAAGGGCGAGGTTATCGTCGTCGGTGCGATGGTGTGCGTAGAAATCTGGAACCCAAAACGGTGGTTCGAATTCGTAAACCAAGACATCACGCGATTCTCGGAGTTGCTTGATACACTTTCGCATTGATTGATTTTTGCGCCGTTCACGGTTGATTTTCATGTCCGTCATTCCTGCGAAGGCAGGAATCCAAATCACACGCATCAAGCAGACGCGACAGCGGAACAAGTGTGCGATAGGAGTCGGTGCCATGTGTGCAATTGTGTTGGCTATGGTTTTCCTTTAGATTCCTGCCTACGCAGGAATGACGAAACAAACCTTGAATGACGAAACAAACCTTGGTTCAGAAGATTTTTTTGGCGTTGATCGGTGGGTCTTGCGGCTTTTGGCTACCTTAATTCGGTCGTCACCCGAATCGGGGAAAGCAAGTCAAACCCATTAGGTGGTTGGAAGCACGGGAGACGTACTTGAGCAGAGGTCTCCCAGACCCACCGACCGACGCCAAATGAGAGGAGAGGGACTAGAGGCGAGAGGCGACATGAATTTCGTCAAAACCAAACTCGCGCTCTTCGGGCGACGCCTTCGGCGGGCAGCGGCGACGGATGGCGTCGCAGCAATCTTGACTGCCGCCACAATTCTGGCGTGGTGCAGTTTTCTCGCCGACTTCACGTTTGGTCTGCCGCTCGGTCTGCGAACCACAATTCTCATCGCCGCAACTTCGATGGCAGCGTGGTGGATTCGGACGCGAATAGTTTGGCTCTACGTTTTCCCGTTCTCGTCGCGTGAACTCGCCGCCGCAATCGAACGCCGCGAACCGTCGCTCAACGGAACGCTTCTCACCGCAGTCGAACACGGCCAGCGCGATGCGAGTTCGGAGTTTTACAACGCAACCGTCGCTCACGCAATCGACGTTTTGCAACGCGAACCGCACGCAACCGAAGTCAATCGCAACGTCGTACTTCGCCGCGTGATTGTGATGTTCGCACTGCTCGTTCCGACAATTTTCGCCGCTGCGTTACAACCAGCAACAGCGAAACTGTGGTGGTCGCGCAACGTGTTACTTTCAAATCGTGCGTGGCCAAACGACACCGACATCGTTGTCGAAGGATTCGGCGAAGACGGAATCTGCCGCATCCCGCGCGGCGAGGCGTTCACGCTCACCGTTCGCACACGCGACGGACGCAGACGCACGCCAGACAAAATCCAAGTCCAAATTGGACGCGAACGCATTGTCATCGACGAGTTTCAAGTCGCCAAAATGAGCGACCACGACGTTCGCATCTTCACGCGAACGATCCCCGATGTGACCGAGTCGTTCGATCTCGTCGTGAGTGGCGGCGGCGTGAGACGCGACGGACTGCGTGTCGAAGCGGTGCCGCGTCCACAAATTCTTGATACCGAAATACTCGTCACGCCGCCAGCGTACTTGCGTCAAGAACCGGCGCGAATCTCGCTCACCAGCGGCACCGCAATCGTCGCCGACGGCAGCGACGTTACGCTCGTTGCGAAAACTTCGCCGCGAGTTCGCACCGTCAAAGTTGTGAAACGTACTGGAACTTCCGGCGCGATCAGTAACGCTGAACACACTTTCTCCGCGAACACGCTCACCGCGAATCTTGGCATTCTCCGCGACACGACTGCGATCACGATCAATCTCGAAGACGAGTACGCGATCACGAGTCATCCGCTCGTTCTCACGTTTACGGTTCGCCGCGACAGTTCGCCGCAGGTTGTTGTGAAGTGTGTTGGCGTTGCGGCGTCGCTCACGCCGGACGCGGTCGTCCCGATTGAGGGGAACGTCACCGACGACAACGCCATCGAAAACGTCACGCTCTGCGCGAAGGCGATACGTCTGGCAAACGCAGAAGAAAACTCCGCGACGGAAGAGATCGTGTCGCGTAATCTTGTCGCCGATTGCGGACGCGCGGCGTACACGATCTCGTCGTCGTTCGCGGTCGAATCGTTGCAACTCCGCGAAGGCGACACGTTATCGCTCTGGGTTGACGCGACCGACAACGAACGGCTCGACACCACAACCGGACAACTCGGACGCAGCGAAGTTTTCACGTTCAAAGTCGTCTCGCGCGAGACGCTGCTTGCAACGCTTGAGACGCAAGAGATCGTTTTGCGTCAACGTCTCGACGGTGCGATCCACGAAGTCGAGACGACGCGCGATGTGGCGATGTCAACCGACGTTCCCGACACGATTCGTACACAGCTCGTCCGCGACGCGCAGCGGCAGCGTTACGAAATGGAGACGATTGCAACGTCGCTCGAAGAGATGCGGAGGCAGCGTGAGAACAATCGCGTGTTAGACGCAACGTCGCGCGAGCGACTCGCGGGGATCGTGTCGCCGCTCCGCGAACTCGCCGAAGACACAATCCCCGCCGCCGAAAAGACGTTCCGCGAATCGCCGCTGAACGACGCCGCCGCAAAACTCGATGAGATCGCAAGCACGATGCGCGAAGTCCGCGACAAAATGCTCGAACTCGAATCTTACGGAGAACTGCTAGAACGATTCCGCGAACTCATCCGCAACCAGCAAGACCTCCGCGACGCCACAAAGCGCGAACACAGCGACGCACTGCGACGACTGACGGAGTGAGTTCAGCTCGATAAGACCTATAGGTCGCATAGGTCCTATAGGTCTTATCGAATCGTGCAACCGCTCACCGCACCTCTACCACCCCGTTCGCCATTCGCGGTTTAAGAGTGCGTTGGCGGTGGCGTCGTTGGTTTGGAGTTTTGCGGCGTCCCACGTCAGTTTTTTGCCGGTGCGGTACGCGACCGTTCCGAGCAAGACGGCTTCGGCGAGCGTCCCCGAATAATCGAAGTTGCACGATGTCGTTCCGCCGTTTTTGATCGCGCCGAGCCACTCAGCGTGGTGCCCCGGTGACGGCGGAATCGTCTCGACACGTTTGAAGTCTTGAAACTTTTCAGTCGGATACAAATGATGCTCGCCGTAATTTGACAGCAACATTCCGTCTGTCCCAACGAACAACACACCCGCGCCCCACTCTGGAAGTTTCTGTTCGGCAAGAATCGCCGGACGCCGCTGGTGGTCATACCAAGTTAACGTTATCGCACCGTGCTTGTCGGTCTTCGGGTAAGTATATTTAACCGAGAGGTCGAGCGGGCAACTTACAGGATCGAACTCTGGCCCGTCGGCTTCAATCATTGTCGGGTGACGCAGACCGAGTGCCCAAAACGGCAAGTCCATGTAGTGGCACGCCATATCGCCGAGCGTCCCGTTTCCGAACGGCCAAAACGAACGCCAGTTCCCGCCGAAGTACGCAGGATTATAGTCACACATCGGCGCGGGGCCGATCCAAAGATTCCAGTCGATCTCGGCTGGTACGTCGAACTTCCCTTCCGCAAGTTTCTTCCCGCCCCAACCGGTGCCGCACCAAACGTGAACATCCGTAACGTCGCCGATAGCGTTTGCTTGAATAAGCTCGACGACGCGGCGATAGTTTGGTTCGGCGTGAATTTGCGTCCCCATCTGCGTGACCAACTTTTTCTCGGCGGCGGTTTTGATCATCTTTCGCACTTCGCCGACGGTGTAGGCGAGCGGCTTTTCGGTGTAGCAGTGTATTCCGCGTTCCATCGCAGCGAGTGAACAGATTGCGTGCGTGTGGTCGGGCGTGCTGACGGTGCAGGCGTCGAGTTTGTCGCCAACGGCGTCGAGCATTTTGCGGAAGTCGCGGAACCGCTGGGCAGACGGATTTTGTTCGCCGGCGGCATTGAGATTGTTGAGACTCACGTCGCAGAGTCCGACGTAGTTTTCACCGCGGACATTCTGAACGCTGTAGTTCCCCATCCCGCCGACGCCGATGCTTGCGACATTCAATTTGCTGGACAGATTCTGTCCGCGAATGACCGGTGGCGAAACGACGGACGACAAAATCGTCCCGCCTGCGACGACCGCTGCGGTCGTCTTGAGAAAGTCGCGGCGCGAAGTGTTGGTGCGTGAAACTCTTTTCATTGCAAAACCCTTTCTGAAGTGGTGACAACAACCTGACCGAAAACGGAGCGTGAAGTATAACGCCGTCCGCGACGTTGCGAAGTGCGGGGCGCGAAAACGGAGGGAGGCTGGGTGTAGTAAAATCTGATTGCACACGAACATCGGTTGTCCGAGTTTTCGCCCCAACGGGGCGACAGAACTTAGCCGTGGGTGAGCGGTATTCCGCGAACCCACGGTACGCAGCCACATTAGAATTCGTAGCCCCAACGGGGCGTAAGAACCGTTGTACGCGGCCCAATTCTTGCGCCCCGTTGGGGCTTTCTGGTTTTGGACTTCCCGTACCGTGGGTTCGCTTCGCTCACCCACGGCTAAGCTCTTGCAGCCCCGTTGGGGCAAATACGCCATTCCACGCCTGCAACTAGATTTTACTACCCCCGTGATGTCTCACAGAACCTCACTACACACCCGCCTTCAAAACGAGTGCCACGACGACTAGCAGGCCGAAGAGTGTGCTCACCTGTGCGGTTTGCGAATCGGCGTCGGGTGGGTACGGCGAACGCTCAAGCCGACCGAGAAGTCGCCACGCCGGAACAATCGTTAACCACGTCAAGCCGAGCCACGGCGTTCCGAACGGCGTTACAAACGACATTGCCGCCAAGAGTGCCGCGTACACAAACGCGCCGCAAACAAGTCCGCGAAAAAGTTTCAGACTCCCCGCGCGGCCCAAGATAATCGCAAGAGTTTTGATGTTTGCGGCAGTGTCGGTCTCGATGTCGCGGATGTTGTTCGCAAACAAAACCAGCGCAACCCAAACGCCAATCAGCGGCGACACCAGCAGCGCGCCCAGCGAAAGTTGTTGGCTCTGAACCAGACACGCTCCTTCCACCAAGAGCGGCCCCCAAAGAAGAAAGAATATCAGTTCGCTGGCCGCACCGCGATATTTGTACCCAAAACGCAAACCGCCACCGCTGTAGAAGTACGTCGCCACCATCGCCACAGCTCCGATCCAGACGATCTGAATAGAGCGAAAGTACGTCAACGTCACCCCAATCACCGCCGCCACCGCGAGAAACGCCATCCCTTCCCAAAACACGAAACGCAGCGACAGCAGCCCACTCAAGACCGCGTGATACTTGAGACGTTCGGGCGGAAGAGTTGCGTTGTCAACGCCACTTACGGTGTCGAAGTAATCGTTGATGACGTTTCCGCCGGTGTGAAAAGCGACAACTCCGATGACCGTCAGCAACAACCAGCCCCACGCAATCTGCGTGATCGGCACGCCAGAAACGAGCGTCCCAATAAGCACCGCAACGACAGAAAACGTCAGCGACCACGGTCGCGTCGAGAGAAAATATGGGGCGAGAGACATGAGGCGAGGGGCTAGAGGCGAGGGACGAGTCTGGTGTGGCATTGTACGCCACGCCGTAGCAGCGTCAACTGGGCAAACGGCAATAGTCTTGTTGGAAATTTGCACTCGCACAGCGGTTCGGCTATGCCGAACCTGAACTGCTGCGCCACCAGCGATTTTCCGTCGCCATTTTCTCTCAACTCAAACCGCTCTCTGGCTCGATAGAACCGATGCAACCGCGCTTTTTGGTACAATCCGATTGTGCGGTTAAGTCGCCCCAGATTAACAAACGCAGAAATTGCGGGCTTTCGAGAGTCTGTGGCGTTTGTAAGACGGGCAAGACGTGCGGCAGTATCCGTCGATTTTCGTATCTCACAATTCCGAAGTCGTACCGAGTGTAGAGTCCCACAACAGATCGTTTGAGTGTATCCCATGAGAAGAGCTTTGCGAATAACAATCGTTTGTCTTGCGTCGTTTGTGTTTGTCGCGCTTTGTGCTTCCACCGCCGAGGCTGGTTACTGCGGTGCCGGAACGTACCAAGCGTGCGAGCCGTGCGTCACCGACTACGTTACCTGCGACACGATCATGAAAACGTGCCGCAAACTCGTCTTCGAGAAAGAGCAGATCACTTGTTACAAGACGGTGTTTGAAAAAGTCCGCGTTGCGCAGGACGTTGTGTGTACGCGATACGTCCCGCAGACTCGCGTCAAGCAAGTTCGCTGCACGACCGAACGCCCCGTCTGGGAGACGCGGATGCGGAAGGTCTGCTACGAAGTTGTCAAACCCGTTTGGGAGACGCGAAAGAAAGAAGTTCCGTACACGACTTATCGCAACGTCTACGAAAAGCACGAAGAGCCGTACACGGTGATGGTTCCGCACTGGGAGACGCGAAAGAAAGATGTTTCGTACACAGTTTGCAATCCGCAGTGGGAGACTCGGCAGCGAACGTACACCGTGATGCGCCCGACTTGCGAAGAGCGGACGCGCGAAGTGCCATACACGATCCGTCGCCCTGTTTATCAGCAGCACGAAGAGAAATACACGGTGATGATTCCGCAGTGGGAGACGCGGTGCAAAGAAGTCCCGTACACCGTTTGCCGTCCGCAGTGGGAAGAACGGCAGCGAACTTACACCGTCATGAAAGCCGTTTGCGATACCGAGATGCGACAAGTTCCATACACGGTTTGCAAACCTGTCAACTTCACGAAGACTGTTTCGTATCGCAGCGGACACTGGGAGACGCAGAGTTACCAAGTTCCGGGGCCGACGATGCGGAAGCGAGTTGTATGCCAGCCGGACGCCTGCGAACCCGCTGGCGATGCGTGTGAACCAGCCGAGGCGTGCAGCCCCGCCGCCGATCCGTGCGAACCAGCCGCCGAGGCGTGCGAACCGGTTGCGCGTAAACCGATAAAGTACAAGTGGGTGAGCGTTCAGTGTCCGCCGGTGACGTGTAGTCGTCGCGTGTGGGTGCCGGAGATGAAAACGTGCGAAGTTCAGTGTACGAAATATGTACGCGAAACTGCGTGCCGCGAAGTTGCCGTTTCTGTTGTTCGTCAAGTTCCTGAAGAGCGAGTTTGCACTTATCGCGTTTGCAGAATGGTGCCAGAGACTCGCGTCAAGACGGTGATGTATCGCGTCTGCCGCCAAGTTCCCGAAGAGCGAACACGGTGCTTCACAACTTGCCACTTCGTCTGCGAAACGAAGACGCGAACCGAAACTTATGTTGTTCGTCGTCTCGTTCCTGAAGAGCGAGTCTGTACTTATCGTGTTTGCAGAATGGTTCCCGAAGAACGGGTCAAGACGGTGACGTATCGCGTTTGCCGCCAAGTTCCAGAAGAGCGAGTTCGTTGTTACACGACTTGCCGTTCGGTGCCGGAAACGCAGTATCGCACGGTGACATATCGCGTCTGCCGCGAAGAACGCGAGGTTTGCGAAAAGATGGTGCCGTACCAAGTTTGCCGAATGGTTTGCGAGGAGCAGATCAAGAACGTTCACTACACAGTTCTCATACCGGAGCAGTACACCAAAACGGTGATGACGTGTCAACTGATGGCGAAGCAAGTTCCGGTGACGCGAACACGCTGCGTCCCGCGAATCATTACTTACCAAATTCCGGTACACATCTACAAAGCACCGCCAGCGGCGTGCGAACCGAGCTGCGGGTGATGCACAATGGGGCTGTTCGGAACTTGCCCCCACACTGCGGTTCGGCATAGCCAAACCCTCCAAACGCCTACGGCGTTGATAACTGGAGGGTTCGGCTATGCCGAACCTGAACCTCCAAATCGCCACAATTTGAAGTTTCCGAACGAGTCTAATGGATCATCTTGCCACACAAATCATCTACGGACTCGACCTATTCGGGACGATGAGTTTTGCGTTTTCGGGGGCGATTCGCGTCATTGACCGTCGCCCCGACTTCGTCGGTATGCTGATACTCGCAACTGCAACCGCCATCGGTGGCGCAACACTCCGCGACACCGTTCTCAACCGCGACGTGATGATCCTGCAAGACCCGACGTATTCGGTGCTGATAATTTTGAGCGTCTGCATCTCGTTTTTCTTCCCGCGTTCGATGCTTCGCGGCGGGCGACTATTCCAGTATTTTGACGCCGTTGGGCTAGGCGTATTCGCGGCAATCACGGCAAACGTCGCGTGGGGGACGTATCACATGCACCCGATTCCGATGGTGCTCGTCGCCTGTTTTTGCGGGTGCGCAGGCGGCGTTGTCCGCGACTTGGTGATTCAGAAACCGACCGTCATTCTCTCCGACGAACTTGTCGTAACGCCGATCATCCTCGGCACGATCAGCTTGATGATCGTGCGAACGATTGGCTTCGGTGAACTTGTTGGACTGTTCACAGCGATAGTCGTTGCGATGACGCTGCGAACGTTCGCAATCATTTACGACCTGCGTATGCCGCGTCTGCTCTACGCCGAATCTGGGAAAATCGGAACACGAAGCGTAAGCGAGTGCCAAAATGGGCACAGCGTCAACGAAGTGCCGTCGGATGGATTCCCGCCTACGCGGGAATGACGGAATGGAGGAGTCATCGTGAAATCGTGGGAGTCCGACGAGGCGATGAGCGTTGCTATCAGTGTTGCGATTCACGCTGCGCTGGTGATCGTGCTCCTTCTTCTTGTCTACAATTTGCCGCCGCTTCCGCCGCTCGGCGACGACCTCATCGGCGGGCTTGACCGCGCGTGGGAGAAAGTCGATACGAGCGAAGTTGCGGCGACAAGCGTTGCAAACGCCGCAACGAGCGGTGCGCAGTCGGCGGCGCGCGTTGTCGTTCCGGTTGCGGAGACGCCTTCGCTTGAGTCGCTCCTTGACGAACTCGCCAGCGACGCTGCTACAACTTCGTCTACTGTCAACACCGACGTTGCCGCTGCGTTTGCTGTCGGCGGCGGACTCGAAGGGCGAACCGGCGATCATCGCGGTCACTGTCTCGACGCTGGAATTACGACCGGCGCGTCGGAAGGGGCGATAGAGGCGGCACTTCAGTGGCTTGCGATCCACCAGTGCCCACGCGACGGCGGCTGGAGTTTTCGTACCGATCACTGCGACAAGTGTGCGTGTCGTTGCCAAACGAATACAAACGTCGAACCGCACGGCAGCCGCGTCGCGGCAACGTCGCTCGCGCTGATGGCGTTTCTCGGTGCGGGACACACTGCGCAGTCGGGGCCGTATTCGCGCGTTGTCCAGCGAGGTTTTAGTTATCTCACAGAAGTTGTGCGGCCAGAAAAGTTGGACGGTGGTCGCATCGACCTTTCGCAAGGCATCTACCCGCAACGTTACATCAACGCACTCGCCGCGATAGCACTCTGCGAAGGTTACGCGATGGGCGGCCCCGAAGAATGGGGAACGCTCGCACAAGGTGTTGTGACCTACAATGTTCGTTCGCAAAATCCGCGCGACGGCGGCTGGGGATACAGTCCTGTCACCAAAACTCGCAGCGATATTTCGATTACCGGTTGGCAAGTGATGTCGCTCAAGAGTGCGAAACTAGCAGGGCTTCACGTCCCGCAAGAGACGCTCTATCACGTTACAAACTTTCTCAACGCCGTCGCCGACGACGGTGGTGTATCGTACAATTATCTCATCGACCGGACTCTCGAAGGGAGCGGCGATGGCTCGCCCGCGACGTGCAACGCTATCGGACTTTTGCTGCGACAGTACCTCGGCGAACGCGCCGGAAACGCCGGTCTCGACCGCGGCATCGAACGGATTGCGTCAACGCCGATTGACCTCCGTGCGGGTACACCGGCGAATCTTTTTCAGTGGTATTACGCATCGCTTGCGCAGCATCACTATGGCGGCTCGTCTTGGCAACGATGGTACGCACCGCTCCGCGACGGACTTGTGCAGTCGCAGAGTCGCACCGGTCACGAACGCGGAAGCTGGTTCTTTCCGAGTCCGCACTACGGCGACCCGGGCGGACGCCTCCTCAACACCGCCCTCGCAGTGATGATTCTCGAAGTGCCGTACCGGTATATGCCGCTTTATAAATAGCCGTTGCGGTCTATAGTGGTTTAGTAATGGCAAATCATAGGTCACTCAAGGTTGGTAACGAACTTCAAACAAGCACAAACTCACCACCGTTTATACACTAGACCTGTTCGGAAAATTACACTCGCACATCGGTTCGGCATAGCCGAACCCTCCAAACGCCTACGGCGTATGATAACTGGAGGGTTCGGCTATGCCGAACCAGAACTACCCAATCGCCCCAATTTAATGTTTCCGAACAAGTCTACTATTTGAACAGACTTTTCAATCGTCTCGCTGTGGTTTTTCGCCGAAATCAGCGTTGAACAGCCTCAGCAACAGTGGCGTTCACTCCGCTCCCGCCGTTGTACAAAACTCATCCGTTTGATCGGACATTTTTTTCCACACCATGCCAGCACGGTCAGTACTCATTTCTATTGTTTGGCATAAACGATACCCTTCGCTGGAGTTAACATCTGTATCCCAGAGCATCATATATCTCAATTTAGACGGTTTAGCATTTTTATCGTGAAAAATGACACCAAACGCAGAAATTCCTGAAAGATGCCATGTTCCGGTGTAATCCGGTGCAATGCGAACATTGTCGTTTTTCTTGTAATTTTCCCATAAATCATCTATTTGAATATTCGCATTAATCAACTTAAACCGTCCGTCCGGATAGAGATAGAGTCGCGTATCTTGCCAACCATCCCAATTGCGAAACTCAAGCAATGACGTGTAAGGACTCTCAATAGCCCAAGTTCCTTGAATAAGTTTATCGTACTTTTCATTCGGGTCGCGTGTAACCTTTCCCCGATCTAATGCTTCGTAGTAATCTTTGGAGATCTGGTCTGGAAAAACAAGAGCAGGTTTTTTCAATAGCACATAATACAGTGCGGAAGGACGAAAGATACCAAGCATAAGTGGAACAATTAAGAATGTTGCGACAAAAACGAAAACGCATGTCATAAAAAACAAAAATCTTTTTTTGATTTGTATGACATTTTTGCCAAACATGACTCCATTCTTACCCTGTTTCAGTGTTTTTTTCATCTTTCAATGTGAATTACTAATTTGTGAAGTTGTACGGAGAGCGGTGGACTGGGTTTCCTAGATAGAAAAGGGTGGAATAAGCTATAGAGCGTGGGCGGCTTGTTAGTAGCGGGTGAATACAGTAGTCGGCGCACCGTGCGACCAACATAAAACGCGATGCGTGTGAAGAATCGCACGCGATGGTGGATTATCAAAACATTTCCACCGAGCCTCTCTCTTGTCACCGCATCGCTGCGTGGTATAACGCCCGCCAGTGTCGGGGATGTTCACGCTGATTAGGGCGCTCGCTTACGCATCCCGCTCCGAATCGAACTTTACACATCCGACCCATCGCACGGACGCAAAACAATGTTAACGATTGTCGTTGCGGTGTCTTTGTATTTCGGGTTGGACTTCATCTCTTTCCATGCGTCGCTGTTAACAAACGTGTCCCACCCCTTCTTTTGTTCGTCTTTGTTTTCAAAGCCGATCATATAAGTAAGGTTCGGCATCATGTCGCCGTAGAGCGTCTCGCCGAAAAAGACCGGATGCATGCCGCACTTGCGGAAGAGGGCGAGTTCACCGTCCTCGAACATCGCAATCTTCGCAGCGTTGCGCTCCATGTTGTAGCTCTGATAATAACGGAGCTGGAACAAACGATCCGCCGACTTGACCGGCGTTTCAATCGCTGGACAACTCGGAAAACCGAGAAACAGTGTCGAGTCGTACTTCGAGAAGAGCGACTCTTGCAGCGGAATTGCAAAGTATTCTGCGGCGTCGCTGACAAACTTCGTGTCGGCAAGGAGACGCTGATTGAGACTCCCCAAACGCCCGCGATTGTGTTGGAACAGAACGAACAGGTCGTTCTCCCACGTTCCCTTTCCTTCGTTGGCGTCGGCGGGTGCATTCAAGATTCCGACGGGCGTCTCGCCAATACGCTTCACCGCAGGTGCGAACGACTTCGCAATGAACGCGGCAAGTTTGTCACGTTTCGCAGCGTCACCGCAGTGAAACACACGCAGTTCGATGAGCGACTGTTGCGGCGACGACGCATCTCCGCGTTGACGACGCGCACCGCGCTCGGCAAGCTGCGCAGTCACTTCGCCACCAGCACCAATCGCCGCCGCCGCTACGCCAAGAGTACACGCTGTCTTCACAAAATCACGACGTTTCATAACTCGGTTCCTTTCAAAATGTAGGATTGTGGGGCCATTCACGATTCATTCCGTCATTTCCGCTTACGCTCGGCGAGCCGGTAGAAGTGCTGGTTGGCGTCCGCCCAAATAGGACATATACGTCCTATGCAACTATATGTCCTATCTGGGGCGTGTCCCACTTCGGGCACTCGCTTACGCTTCGTGTTCTTATTCACGCCGCAACGCTAACCTCGCGTATCAACCTTGAAGAGCGGTTTGTTAACGTCAACGGCGTCGCCATTTTTGACGAGTACCGCGACGATCTTGCCGCTCACTTCGGCCTGAATTTCGTTGTAAACTTTCATCGCTTCGATGAGACAAACAGTCTTTTCCGCACCGATACTGTCGCCGACTTTGACGTATGACGGCGCGTCGGGTTTTGGCGATGCGTAGAACGTCCCGACCATCGGACTCTTGATGATCGCAATGGCAGCGTCGTCGGCAGCGGGTACGGCGGATGCCGCAGGAGCACTGACCGCAGTGGGCGCGATAGCGTGTTGTTGCGGAACCGGCGCAGCAGACGCGACGACAGTGTGCGCAACTGCACCACCGCGACGAAGCAGAATCCGCGACGCACCGTGACGAATGTCGATCTCCGTCATCGAAAGTTCGTTCATCATCTCGGATAGTTGACGAACCCGTTTCGGGTCAAAGAGATCGCACGTCGCCACCGCGACTTCCGGTGTGCGTGAAGTGGACGTTTTCTTTCCTTTGAGAGGCATTGTAAAAAATCCTTTCTGTTTTGTGTTGTTTGGAACCAGTGTACACTGTTCTCGATTATGTTGTACGCTTGGTTCTCTCGCTTATTAATCGTTGCAGAAGTTCGTCGAACGCAGGTTTGTATCTTTGGATGATTGCATATCGTATTTCGTCAGAGATCGCCTCGTCGTAGGTGTGTGAAGTCATCGCACGCGCACGAATCGTTTCCATCAAGACGTGTCCGTTTTCACTCACCAAACCGCGACCAAACGCCAAACGAAATGCGTCGCGGCTCCCTTGAATGGTGGTCTCGCCTTGTGCTTCGTAGAAGTCTTTTACTGTCTTCCACGCAAGCTCATAGCAGTATTCAAATGCCTGAATCAATCCTTGTTTTTCCAAGTTGTTTAGTTCGCGGCGTGCCGACTCATCCACACCTTCTTGCAAGTGCGTCATCGCCTTTTCAAAATGGGTGAGACGTTGGAGCCAACGAATATCGCTGTGCTCTGGTGGTGCGATTTTCATCATCACGCGATCAGTTGTTTTGCGAGTGTTACGGCTTGGCTGGCGTTGGGGCTGAAGCCGTCGGCACCGATTTCGCGGGCGAATGCGTCTGTCACCGGTGCGCCGCCGATGATGACTTTCACCTTGTCACGAACTCCCGCCGCTTGGAGTGCGTCGATGACGCCACGCATCTGCGGCATCGTTGTCGTAAGCAGTGCGGAGAGAGCGACAATCGTTCCGCTCTTTTCGCTCGCGGCAGTGACAAACTTTTCGGGCGCAACGTCAACGCCAAGATCAACCACTTCAAACCCGCCACCTTCAAACATCGACGCGACAAGATTTTTGCCGATGTCGTGGAGGTCGCCTTTGACCGTCCCTATCACGACGCGACCGACTTTCTCCACGCCCGCCGTCGCCAAAAGCGGATTGAGAATCTTCATCGACTCCTGCATCGCCCGCGCGGCGATCAAGAGTTCGGGGACGAAATACTCGTTCGTCTCGAAACGCCGACCAACCTCCGACATCGCTGGGATCAGATGCTCTTCCATAACTCGCTGCGGCGGCAGGCCGCTGGCAAGAATCGTCTTCACTTCGCCCACGGCGACTGGCATATTCCCATCAACGATGGCGTCAAACAACAGCGACATTTTGTACCTCATTCTTTTGGTTTTGTTTTTTGTTTCGTCATTCCCGCGCAGGCGTGAATCCACCCTGAAGCTATTTGCGTACGCTACGTCTGCTCCGATTCGGGCACTCGCTTACGCTTCGTGTTCTTAATGCGTTACGTTAAGAACACGAAGCGTAAGCGAGTGCCCTGAAGCGTAACACGCCAAGACAACGCGACCGAATTCCGTGAACGCTTACAAAACGTTCATGCCGGAAATGATACCGTCTTTTTGCGGTGCGCCTACGGGTCTCACCGAACGAGCGTCTTGACGATTTCGCGCACGGACGACACGCCCGCTTCGGCGAGTGCGGCGGGGAGTGCGTCAACGAGCGTCATCGTGACGCGCGGGTCGAAAAAGTTCGCCGTGCCGACTTGAACGAGACTCGCGCCAGCGACGAAGAACTCCATCGCGTCGTCGATTGTCGCAATTCCGCCGACGCCAACGACTGGAATCTTCACCTCATCCGCGATCTGATAAACACAACGAAGCGCAATCGGTTTTGTCGCCGGTCCGCTCAAACCGCCAACGACGTTTGCGAGTCGCGGTCGTCGCCGTCGCCAGTCAATCGCCATGCCGAGACAGGTGTTGATGGCGACAATCGCGTCGGCACCAGCGTTTTCGGCGGCGGCGGCAATTTCGGCGATGCGTGTGACGTTCGGCGAAAGTTTCACCCACAGCGGGAACTTTAGCGAACGTCGCATCGCACCGACAATTTCTTCGCAGAGTTTTGCGTCGGTCGCGTAGTCAACTCCGCCGCTGACGTTGGGACAAGAGATGTTCATCTCAACTGCGGCGACGTTTCGCGCTCGCTCGCCGAGTTCGCCAATCGCGGTGTTAACTTTTTCGCCGAGAATCGCGCACTCGTTCACTTCTTTCGCCGCGAGACTTATCACGATTGGCGTTCCGAGTGTTAGCAAGTACGGCAGTTTGTCGCGGAGGAAGGCGTCGATTCCGTCGTTGTCGAGACCGATGGCGTTGAGCATCCCCGACGCGGTTTCGACCGTTCGCGGCATCGCGTTTCCCGCACGCGGCGCGAGTGTCACCGTCTTCGGGACGATCCCGCCAAGCCGCGACAAATCGACAACCGACTCCATCTCCCGCGCATAACCAAACGTCCCCGACGCAACCAAAATCGGATTCGGAAACGAAAAACCGGCAACGCTAACACGCAAATCGACAGGTGACATTTTTATAGCCTCAAAATCGTTACAACCGTTTTTTCTTCGCGCGGCTTCGCGTTTTTTGCGGTAAATCGCTCAAGTTGGTGGCGTCGAGCGCGGCGGTGCGGGGTAAGAGATTGGTGTGTGTTTGGTTTTCCATAGGACCTATATGTCCTATAGGACATGAAGGTCCTATGGGCACTCGCTCTAATGACTTCACGACTTGCTCTCACAATTCTTCTTGCTTGCTTCGTTCTCACGCTCCGCGCTGAAACATTGTCGGAACGTTGCCTTTGGGGCGGCAACAACGAGACGACAACTTACAGTCTCCCGTCGTATCCGGGGATGGGGAGCACGCTCCTTGCTCAAGCGGGCGGGATGCGAAGCTCGCTCCCCGTGCAGAGCATGCCGAACGGGATTTTCGACATTCCACAGGCCAACATTCCGTCGATCCCGTCGCGCGGGCCGGTCGGTTCCGTCGGTCATCCCGCGACTTCGCAAAACGTTTACTCCACCGACAACCTTCCCGCCGGTGCGACGGTGAAGTTTGTCCGTCCACTGGCAACGTCGCCAGACGGCGTGTACGCCGCCGCCAACGGACGCAAACCACTCGTCGCGTGGGAAGTCGTCGCCGAAGGGACGCCCGGTGCGGTCGCAATGGCTGTACGGCCTCAAACTGTCTACCGCGCCGTCACCGAATCGCAGTGTGTCTTTGCACCTGTCGTAAACACGCAAACGAAGGAAGTTCGCGTCGTCAATCCGCGAACGGGCCGCGTCGTCGGACGCTACTTCAAAACCGAAGATGTCCCCGCGTGGATCGTCCCGATCCCAATCTTGCACCGCGAAGAACGAACTCTCTACGAAGCCGTCAGCGTTGAAGTGGCGACGCCGCTGTGAACAAAACACGGACACACGGACACACGGACTGACACAGACAAACACAGACAAACACGGACTGCTTTGGCTGATATTGTCCGTGTTTGTCTGTGATCGTCCGTGTTAGTCCGTGTAGCTCTTCTACTCCACAAACGCAAGCTCTCTGAAAATCTCGCCGACAGTTGGGTGCGGGAAAACGACTTTGGCAAGATCGCTCGTTCGCATCTGACGTTCGATGGCGACGGCCATTGTGGTTATCACTTCCGACGCTGGATTGCCAATCGCACTCGCGCCAAGAATTCGTCCGCTCGCATCGACGACGATTTTGGCGACACCGTTGCCGCCCTCGTTCTCGGCAAGATAACGCCCCGAAAACCGCATCGGCAGTTTGAGTTCGCGTGCTTTTACGCCGCGCTGCGTCGCCGACGCGAGTGTCTCGCCGACCGACGCAACTTCAGGATTCGTGTAGATCACACCGGGGATCGCAGCGTAACTCATTCGGTCGGCGCGTCCAGCCATTACGTTCACCGCAACTTCCGCCTCGCGGTACGCCGTGTGCGCTAACATCGAAACTCCGTTCACGTCGCCCGCAGCAAACAGATTCGGGACGTTCGTCTTCATCTGCAAATCGGTGACGACGCCGCCGCGTTCGATCATCACGCCAAGCGACTCAAGTCCAAGATTTTCGATGCGGGCACGCCGTCCGACCGATACCAAAACTGTTGCCGCCTTGAGCGTTTGCGTCTTTCGATCAACACTGCCATCGAGTACAACGTCAACGTTTCCCGCACCGACCTTCACAACCTTTGCACCGTTCAGAAAACTCATTCCGCGTTTTTCGTAATCGGACTTCAGGAGTGCGGCGATTTCGGAATCAATCGGGCCGCCGATTTGCGGCAGCATTTCGACGACCGTTACCTGCGTTCCCGCCGAAAGAAAATACGACGCCATCTCCATTCCGATGACGCCGCCGCCGATTACGATGAGCGACTTCGGCGGCGTGGCGAGTGCGAGTGCCTCACGGCTGGTGATGGCGAACCCCGATTTGATCGCGGCGTCCATTCCGTCGATTGGCGGGACTATCGCCGACGAACCGCTGCAAAGTAACAGCTTCGTCGCTTGATACTGCGTTCCGCCGGCATCGACGGTGAAACCGTGCTGGTCGCGGGCGACGATCTTCGCCGACGCCGACACGACGTCAACCTTCGCGTGCTTCATCTGCGCGGTGACTCCGGCAACGAGCGTCTTGACGACTTTGTCTTTGCGTTTGACGACAGCGGCGTGGTCGAGTTTTGCTGAACCAAACGCGACGCCGTATTTCTCGCCCGATTTGTGGTAGTCGTAAATCTTCGCCGAATAGAGTAGCGTCTTCGTTGGGATGCACCCTTCGTTGAGGCAGACACCGCCGAGCGCACGCTCTTCGACGAGAACCGTTTTCATTCCGAGCGAGCCAGCCCGCTCCGCCGCGCGATACCCCGCAGGACCGCCACCAATGATGATTAAATCGTATGACATTTTTTTGTTGGGTTGAGGTTGGAAGGATTCGTGACACTCGCTTACGCTTCGTGGTCTTGTTTGTTTTGCCGACCGCAACGGAGTTGCCGGGAGGCTATCGGATGCAACGTCACGTTGCTCTGATCTGTTGTACACAGGCTCATGCCGCGTAAATCTCGCGGAGTTGTTTCGTCATTTCACGGTGGTCGAAGTCGGTACGGCAGCGGTCGCGTCCGGTTGCGGCGAGGCGGTTGCGGAGAGGTGCGTCGTTTGCAAGCTGTAAAATGCGGCGGACAAGTTCTGAAATGTTACCGCGGTTGACGAGATAACCGGTTTCGTCGTTCACGATTACTTCGCGTGCGCCGTCGATGTCGTAGCTGATCGCGGGGCGTCCGGCGAGTAACGCTTGCGGCAAGACCCGCGCGAGTCCTTCACGCAAACTCGTGTGAACAACGATGTCAACCGCCGACATCATCGCCGGAATTTCCGACGGCGAAACAAGTCCCGCAAACACGACGCGGTCCGCGATTCCCAGTTCCGTCGCCATTTGCTTGAGCGACGGCGTGAGAATACCGTCGCCGATGAGAAGGAATCTGACGCGGTCGTTTTGTGCGATTACGTCGCGTGCGGCGAGAAGGAGATCGTTATGACCTTTGAGCGGAAAGAGTCTCGCAACTTTGCCGACGACAATCATCGTCTCGTCGAATCTGAATCGTTGTCGGGTTGCGTTGCGCAGATGTTCGCAGTTTAGAAACGTCTCTACTTCCATTCCGCTGCGAACGGTGACAAACTTCTCGCGCGGTGCGATACCAGCGGCAATCATCTGATCGGTCATAGCGTCTGCGACGGAAATTAACTTGTGACAGTGCCGCGCGGCGTACTTTTCGCAAGCAATGTTAAACTGCCGCCCGAACCACGACTGGTCGCTCCAAAACGGTGCGCCGTGAACGGTGTGAACAACATTTTTTACGCCGAGCGACGACGCCGCGATTCGTCCAAGAATCCCCGCCTTCGCGGAGTGAGTGTGAACTACGTCGGGACGAAACTCGCGCAGCAACTTTCGCAGCGCGAAGTAACATCGCAAGTCGGTGAGAGGCCGAATCTCGCGGCAGAGCGATGGCACCACGCAATACGGAACTCGCGGCACGTCGCGCGAAACGTTATCGAGTCGAGTGAAGAGGCTCCCTTCGGGGCCGGTTTCGCCGCCGGTGATCAGCAGAACTTCGTCGCCGTGAATTCGCACCAAGTCTTCGCAGCAGAGAACCGTATTCTCCTGCGCACCGCCGATGATGAGTCGCGTGATGATGTGGGCGATGCGCATCGTGTCACCAGTTTCCGATGTCGTCGTCGGTGCCGTCGGTACGGTCGGGGCCGAATGACCAGACATCGAATCCGACTTTCGCACGCTGTCCGGGAGAGACGTACTGGTATGGACTCCCCCACGGATCGATGTCGGTTGTGGTCAACTTGAGATATGGGCCGTCCCATTTGTTGGGGTCTGCAATGTCGGATGGACACTCGACAAGAGCACGGAGACCTTGTTCGGTCGTCGGGAACGCGCCGATGGCGAGGTCGTAGTGATCGAGTGCCGATGCGACTTGCGAGACGTAGAGTGCGGCGGCGTCGCGTTGTGCTCTGGCTCTGGCAAACCCAAACTGCTGCACCGCCACTCCTGCCAGCACCATCAAGATAAAGAGCACAACCATTATCTCGATGAGCGTAAACGCACGACGAGAACGACAGTTGTTTTGTGACTTTCGCAAGCTAACGTGACTCAAACGGCAAACGGACTTCAGACGTGTCATCGAAGGTTTTCTCCTACATTTTTTTCGTGAAACTTTGGAAACGTCCCGCGCACTCGCACCGGGAACTTGACCCCAACAAGTGGCAAGACGCCGCACAATGTTACAGCGTTACATTTCACTACGTCCCAAAGAGACGCCCGCGTATTATAGGCGTAAGTCATTGCTACACAAGACCGCCCCTCTCGTTGACGTGTACGATGCAGCGTCTATACTTTGCGCCGCGCGTGGTAAACCGTTCCCAAACTGAATAGCGCACTGGAAACTCGTTGTGAAAAAGAAAATCGTCAGCAAAACTACAACTGAGCGCATCGTGTCTGGCGAACATTCATTCTTCGAGGAGATGCGCACCATCGTCAAGGCGGCACGCGGGTACGCATATTCCGCCGTCAATACGGCGATGGTGGAGGCGTACTGGCTTCTCGGAAAACGTATCGTCGAGCAAGAGCAGCAGGGACAACGGCGGGCCGAGTACGGCGAGAACCTTATGAAAAACCTGTCGGTATATCTTACCAAAGAATGTGGCAAAGGATTTTCGCTGTCAAACGTAAAGGATTTTCGGCTTTTCTACTTGTTTTTCCAGAAAGGCCAGACACCGTCTGGCCTTTCTGGGGAAATGGCTGTCCCGCGAATTGGGCACACAGCGTGTGCCCAAACTGGCGAGACAGATTTTCCCGCCGCACCCGCCGAAAAAAGCTACGCAGTGTGTAGCCTTTCTGGCGAATCGAGGGACGCCACCGGTTTCAGCCAGAAAAGCCACGCACTGCGTGGCTTTTCTGGCTGCGATGAAAACATCCCGTTTTTAGGTCAGTTGAGCTGGTCACATTACCGCCAAATTATGCGTGTTTCTGATCCAGCGGCGCGGTATTGGTACTTGAAAGAAGCAGCGGAAAACAGATGGAGCGTTCGGACTCTCGACCGAAACATCGCAACGCAGTATTACGAACGGCTCTTGATTTCACAAGTCCGCGAACCGGTGGTTGCGGAAATGGATGCGAAAACAGCAGCCTTCCAAACCGACAAACTGGAGTTCATTAAAAATCCGGCGGTCTTGGAGTTTTTAGGGTTGCAGCCGAATCTCGGATACACCGAAGCAGCACTCGAATCGGCAATCAGCGACAACCTACAGCGATTCCTGCTGGAACTTGGCAAAGGTTATGCGTTCGTAGAACGGCAAAAACTAGTCCGAACCGAGACCCGCGATTATTACGTCGATCTCGTTTTCTACAACTTCATCCTGAAGTGTTTCGTGCTTATCGACCTGAAAACGAGCCGCATAACACATCAGGATGTCGGCCAAATGGATATGTATGTTCGGATGTACGATGAGACTCTTCGCGGCGAAGGAGATAATCCGACAATCGGAATCGTCCTCTGTTCTGAGACCGACCAAGACATCGCACGATATTCGATTCTCAAAGAGAACGAGCAGATTTTTGCAACGAAATATAAACTGTATCTCCCATCGGAAGAGGAGTTGCGAAACGAAATCGAACGCCAAAAAACGATTTTACGACTACAAACTTATTGAGACCAAAAAAATGTCAGAAAAACCTTGGGGCGGAGTTTTCGCCGAATCGACCGATAGTCGTGTTGAACTGTTCACGGAGAGCATCAGTTTTGACCGGCGGCTCTACGAACACGACATTCGTGCGTCTATCGCCCACGCGCGGATGCTCTCCGAGTGCGGACTTCTCACCGCAGACGAGTTCGACACCATCGAACGAACACTCGTTCAAATCAAGCGTGAGATCGAGTCGGGCGAGTTTGCGTTTTCGCCGTCGCTCGAAGACATTCACATGCATATCGAGAAGCGACTCACCGATCTCACCGGCGACGTTGGCCGCAAACTCCACACCGCGCGGAGCCGTAACGACCAAGTCCAAACCGATCTGCGTCTCTGGATACGCGATGCGCTCGACGCCATAGACCGCCGTTTGCGTGACGTACAAGCGGCGTTTGTGTCGCGGTGCGAACGCGACTTCGACGTGATCCTGCCGGGGTACACGCACACGCAACGCGCACAACCGATCCTCGCGCCGCACTACTGGCTCGCGTACTGCGAAAAGTTAGACCGCGACCGCACACGACTCGCCGACTGCCGAAAGCGACTCAACATCAGCCCACTCGGCGTCGCCGCGCTCGCCGGAACGTCGTTACCAATTTCTCGCACCCGCACTGCCGAACTCCTCGGCTTCAGCGGAATAACGTTCAACAGTCTCGACACCTCCAGCGACCGCGACTTCGTTCTTGAATCGGCGTTTGTTCTGACGCAAATCGCACTCCACCTCGCCACGCTCGCCGAAGAATGGATTTTGTGGACGACGACAGAGTTTGGGTTCTTAAAATGTCCGCAGGCGTTTTGTACCGGTTCGTCGATTATGCCGCAGAAGGTCAACCCCGACGTACTGGAATTGATGCGAGGAAAGTCGGCGCGAGTCGTCGGGAGTTTGCAAACGCTCATCGTTCTGACGAAGGGTTTGCCGCTGGCGTACAACCGCGACTTGCAAGAAGACAAAGAGCCGATCTTCGATGCGTTTGACACCGTGAACACCACACTCGCCATCGCCGCGCCGCTCATCGCTGGTGCGGAATTGCAGCGTGACAACATCGCACGCCACATCGAAGAAGGTTATCTCGACGCGACAACGCTGATGGAGTTTCTCATTACTCAAAACGTCCCGCAGCGAACGGCGCACGGTATTGTCGGACGACTCGTGAAAACGGCGATGGAGAAAAAACTCCCGCTTGCGTCGTTGCCGCTCGAAACGTTTCAAGAAATTTGGAACGGATTCGACGCGACTGTCTACGACATTCTCGGCACGTCACGCGCCATCGCCGCGTTTTGCAGCGACGGTTCGACGGCACCAGAACAAGTTCGCAAACAGATCGGATTGTGGCAGTTGCGTCTGACGCACGACGCGAACAGTATGCAATCAGAGCGGGAAGCGTAAGCGAGTGAATCAGCACGCGAAGCACCCAAATCAGAACACGAAGCGTAAGCGAGCGAATCAGAACACGAAGCGTAAGCGAGCGAATCAGAACACGAAGCGTAAGCGAGTGCCCGAATCAGGATGGACGCCCGCCTACGCGGAAATGACGAACAATAAATAAACTATGAAACAAAACAAAAAACGAAATGTTGGAAGTGCTCCGGGTGATCGTGGCGGTGTCGTTGGACTTCGCGTCATCGGGGGTGAACTGCGTGGGAGCCGTTTGCTTTACGCTGGTGACAACCGGGTTCGTCCGATGAAAGACCGTGTCCGCGAGTCTCTTTTCAATCTCATTGGGCTGGCGGTGCGGCAAACGTGTGTGATTGATCTGTTTGCCGGAACGGGCGCACTTGCGATAGAGGCACTGAGTCGCGGAGCGGCGACGGCGACGCTCGTCGAGCAACATCTCCCAACGCTTCGAGCAGCGCGGCAGAATGTAGAGTCGCTCAAGTTGGAGTCGCGGTGCCAGCTTGTTATGGCGGATGCGTTTTACTGGTCGCATCAGTGTCAAGAGGTTTCGCGTGAGCGACCGTGGCTTGTATTCTGTTCGCCGCCGTACAGTTTTTTTTCAGAGCGGACAGCCGAAATGATGGCACTTATTGAACGTATCGCTGCGGCGGCTCCGGCGGGGAGCGAATTCGTTGTGGAGGCCGATGCCCGATTCGACTTTGCCAACTTGCCGCTGCCACTCGACCCGCGACGCCGCCGAAGTTATCCACCCGCCGAAGTCGCCATACTCTCCATTGGGACGAACGGTGAAATGTGATTCGCCCCATTTTGCCCAGTTCTACAGGTCTTGCGCTTGAAAAACTGTCCTTGAGTCGCCGCTGGTTTTTTGGTACGATCCCGCCTCGCTTGCGTTGACGTGGTTTCGTGCGTCGCGCGGTCACACAAATTCAAGGACGAAATATGTTTGGACGCGACCTTATCTGGTGTTGTTTGGTGTTGGCTGTTGTCGGTTCGGCGTCGGTTGTACGCGGTGCGGACGCCAGCCAAGACGTTCTCTTGGTCGTCTTTTCATCACCGAACGACGCGGCGTGTCGCCGGATGACACCGCTCATCGACGAGCTTGCGGCGAGCAACATGCCGATTCTTCGTGTAGATGGGGCGCAGTCGCCGGAGCTTGTGGCGAAGTATGGCGTCACGACTTACCCTACACTCATCGCACTCGCTGGCGGTCTGGAAGTTGACCGCGTCGTCGGAAGTGCCGACCCGATAGTGCTCAAGCCGCGCGTTGTGCGGATGTTTGAACAGGCCAAAGCGCACCTCGCTACAGTCGCGGCAGCAACGTTACCAGTTGTCACGCCGCAAACGATGGTGCCGACAGCAGCGGCATTATCACCAGCAGTTGCGTCGCCGGATCGTGTGTCGGTGCGTCTCAAAGTGACCGACACGCAAGGATATTCGTGGGGAACAGGAACGATCATCGACACACGTCAAGGGAGCGCACTCATTCTCACTTGCGGCCATATCTTCCGCGAGTCGCGCGGGATGGGTGCGGTGGAAGTCCACGTTTTTCAGGATGGAAAACCGTATGCCGTGAGCGGACGTTGTTTGCGTTACAATCTTGAAAACGACTTGGCACTCGTCGAGATTCGTGTTCCGGCGACGATGGTTGGCGCGATTCGTCTTGCACCGGAAGGGCACCGTCTCGAAGTTGGCCAGAGTGTTACGAGCATCGGTTGCAACGGCGGCGACAATCCGACTGCGAAACCGCATCGCATAATCTCGCTCGACAAAGTTTCGACACCGCCATCGCATTCGACGCCGTTTTACTACATTCAAGTTTCGGGGGCACCAGTTAGCGGACGAAGTGGCGGCGGACTCTTTACTGATGACGGTTATCTCGTTGGGGTTTGCAACACCGCTGACCCGCAAACCGATGACGGCCACTTCGTTCCGGCGAGTGTGATTCGCGGCGAACTTGACGCGGCGAATTTGGCGGTTATCTACCGCGAACCGTCTGTGGAAAGTGCGTTGCGTGAACCGCCGCGTCTGCCGTCGGTGGTTCCATCGCCGATGGTTGCAGCGCAGACGCCGCAACAGCTTCCCGCCGAAACGAACGTTGTGCCAGCGAATTTCCTGACGGCGAATGGTCAAAGTGTGGTGCAGGCGGCGGCGCAAACAGTTCCGCTTCGCAACGAGGTTGCGTTCCGTGAGGGTGGGGTTGATGCGAACGATACGCAGTTAGTTTCGCTGGCACCGGCGGCGGGAGCGGTGGCGGCGAGTGGACAGCGGCAGTTAACGCCGCAGGAGCGTTCGACACTTCAAGAGATTCAGCGGCGTCAGGAGGCTGGTGACGAGGTGATTATCATCGTTCGGCCTCGCAACAACGCGCAGGCACCGAGCGACGTGATTGTTCTTCAGGCACCGAGCGACCCGTTTCTGGCGGCCCTCGGCGGTGCGGCGACGCGATGACGATGTGGTGATCTTGGCGACGCGGGCAAAAAAATGTTTCGCGTCGTGTGGCACTTCTTGACAACGCGGCGGATGTCGGGATAATCCCGCCTCTTGTCGCGGTTCGTGTGCGACAGACATACGCTTCTGAAGCGACTACTGCCCGGTGGTGTAATTGGTAACACAAGGGATTTTGGTTCCCTCATACAAGGTTCGAGTCCTTGCCGGGTAGCTCATGCGGTGTTTTACGCTATCGTGAGACGTGCTGTAAAACACGGGAAACACCGTGTTTTGTAGGGCGAAACGAGTTTTGTGTGATTTTCTGGAATCATCTACAAGCAAGTAGAAAACGTCAGGTTTTCGTCAATTTAGGAACGAAAAGGTATACGTTTTTTTGACTCGTTTCGCGGTCGGTTTCTCTTACCACTCTGGGAGCAGTATCTCGATGTCTGTGTCGGTTAAGACTCCATGGCCGCAGTCTTGGTGGGCTTCAAAGACGGTTTCGCTATCGTTCCGGTTTGCATTGTCACCTTGGCGGCGGCTCGCTGTAGGTCTTCAAGACGCACCGCAGAATAACAGGTGTCCGCTACCTTGACCGAGTGTCCCAACATTGCTGCTGATAGCTCACGCCCAATCGTCACGTCGGCTCGAAGCTCGATACTGCGTGAGAATCGGAAGTTGTCAAACGGGCGTGGTATTGGGGCGACTTCTGCCTTCTTGATAATATCGCTGATTGTCTTTTGGGCACCCGTCACACGATTCTTGATTGGGTCTATCACGAGGTCTTCACCGCCGCGTCCAGACTCCAGTTGCAGAGCGTCAAGCTCTACGCGAACTTCGTTGAACAACGCACACTGCCGACTCCCTTTCCCTGCGTGGCACGCTGTTTTGGGACTCGTCACAAAGAGTGTGTCGTCACCTACGTCGCACCACCGCAGCTTCTTGATCTCGCTCGGTCTCATCCCGCAGAATCTAGCCAAAACGAAAATCACTCGCCACGTTCGAGATGGACAAGACGCCAAAATCCGCGATGTCTCTTCAAGGGTGACGATCCGGTCTTTGGACGTATTACGCGGTGAATCCTTGCGAACGCCGTGTGTCGGACTCTTATCAATCCACGCACGCGACACCGCATAATTGAAGACTGTAGCACACTTCTTGAGCGTTATGTGTACGGTCGCAGCCGCATAATTCCACTCCTTCAGGGCATCGCGGAATCCTTCTATATGGGAGCGGTCAATCGTGGCGATGTCGGTCTTGGAATCAAAGAATCGAAAGAAGCGGGTCTGTGCCTCTTTGTAAATCCTGACCGTCGATTCAACAACACCTCGATCCTCCTCAAGGAACTTCGTCCACAGTTCTTCGCAAGTAACGACCTCTGGAATCGCTATCAATCCTGCCTTTTGCAATTTTTGTCGCAGCCTATCCGGTGCGTTTTCAATCCAAGCATTTACGCTCTCCGGTAGCGGGTCTGCGTTTCGCTGGCTTGCCTCTATATGCTTGCAGGTCTTGTAGACGGTCTGTGCAGTGTCCGCTTTGTAGCGGTTCTTCGCAAGCGACACGCTCTTGCCACTATCAAGCACAACAAGGTATCGGTCTTTCCTATTCACAAATTGCGCCATGTTATTCTCCTTTCAAATGGGTTGGCGCACCCCTTTGCCGCTCGGCATTGTAACAGACGCCAGCCGACACGGAAGGGGAAACGCCGATGGATGTTAGCGAAAAAAAGTTGGTTGCGACAATGCGACATGCGACAAGTTTTGTGTTTTCCCGCGTTTCACGCATATCTTGTCGCAGTCGCATCTTGTAGCAAGAGGGTTTAGGCTTTGCGATATACTAGCTTCGTCCCCTCTGCTTTCCCGGTGACGATTCCAGCGCGGCTCATTTCGGCAAGAACGATGCCAGCTCTATCGGTGCCACCTTCTCCACGAAAACGGCTCCCATTCCGCACGACATCGCGCGGCTCTGCCTTGCCATACTTGTCAATCACCTTCAAGATGTCGCCCCAGTCGGGGTTCAAGATGGCGGGGGCGGCTGTGGTGCCAGCTACTCCCGTCGCCGAGCCGGTCGCTTCGTATAGCTCATAGCAAAAAATCTGCAACACAGCATCGAAGCCAGCGTAGGCGCGGTTTTTTGTTGACTTTTTCCGCGATGCCTTGTATCGCTCAAGCTCGATCTCATAGGCATCGAGTTCATTCCTGTGTTCTTGAACCCATTTTTCTTGAATCGAGACCAAAGGTCGTAACAGTTCACTTTGGACGCGGGTTTTGCCATCACCACTATCAGCGATAACGACTACCCAGACAATCACCGGTTCGCTCCATCCGCTTTTGGCAGTGACATTGTGCGAAGCTCCAATCAGGGTAGACGTAACAACGTCGAGTGTAATCGCTACAACGTCTGGGGCGACGTTCTTGGCGGCGGCAATCTCCATCACAAACTCCTGCTCTTTAGGATGCAGTACGTCGAGTGGATATGGCTTGTACGCTGGGGCAGGTGCATTGACGGTGACAGCGTGCGACGTGTTTTCACCGTACCCATCACTCAAGAGCTGTCGTGCCGCTGCGGATTCATCGCAGCCGTGTTCGAGTATGGAGTAAACCTGAAAGAAGTTGTACCCCTGTACCTCGAATGGCGCGGCGTTTGTAGAAAAGACGTAGAAGAGCGGTTGCGTTGTGTGCAGCGACGCCGACGTGCCATCCTCTTCCTTGTTTGGTCTCCGCCACTCCTCGTTATCGCCATCTCCGCTCATATGGCAGTACGTCCAGCCGTGTTCGACAAGAAGCGTCCTGACGACCTCACGGCCTCGCTCGTTGAAGTCTTCGGTGGGTGATGTGCTTGTAGATGTCGCCGATGTCCGCGACAACATGCGTGCTGACACCGTCACGGGCTGCTTCGCCGTTTTAGATGGCGTCGCGTCGAACGAACGCGCAGCATCGAGAAGTAACTCGACTTCTGTTGCGGTCAATATGGACAATGCCGTGAACTCGCCTTGCGTGAGTGTGTACCCCGCACTCGGTGCGCATAGAAAGTACCCCCTTTCTCCGCGAGTCTCGATGAACGTGACCTGTTCATTATTGCCGTTGGCGTTCATCTCGAACGCACTGGCGAGTTTGGTACTCCCACCGATCAGCTCCTCACAACGAACGACAACGTGCTTGCCGCCACGCTGCGTTGTCTCGATTACAAACTTCTCAACGAGGTGTGGTGGTATTTTGTCCAGCCACGCATCGTACAGCCTCGCCTCTTTATCGAAGTCTATGCACAGCAGGTTGCCCGATACTGCACCGCACACGATGGCGAGTGAATCGCCGCGCCAACCTTTGACATCTTCCTCGGTCGCAATCCGCGTCTGGAACTCCTTCCACGCGACGCTCGCCCTTTTGTTTTCGAGAGTCGTCGGCACCACCGACAGACCGGCAGCGATATAATCACACGCAGCTTTCTTGAGATCGTCCGGCAACTGCTCTTTGCCTTGCTCAAATGTAGTCATAGTTTCGTTTCCTTTCCTGTTAGTTGTCTGTGGTTTCAGTAACGCCGCCACTCGCCACCCAAGCGAGCAGAGCCTTTCGTGAGAACAGCAGCCGCCGCGCAATGCGTCGATGCGGAAGGCTCCCATTTCTCACTGCGGCCATAACCCCACGCTGGCAAACGCCAAGCAGTTTGGCTGCTTGCGCCTGATTCAGAATCTCCGTTTCCACCGGAGCTTCCGCCTTTGCTACCGTAAACGGCTTGCGCGTACCCTTCGTCGATGTCCTTGTCATTATGTACCCCGTGTAGTGTTGTGTCCTCTGCAATCAGGTGCCACCACTGCGGCGACACTCGTGAGCGTTAAACGCAACGCCTTTCTACATAACCCGGCTTGTCAACGAAAATGCGCCTTTTTTCGCAAATCGCTATCACAACAATTGGGCTGCCCAAGAGGCGGGCGCGTAGAAAAAGCCGCGAAAGATAGGCTCTCGCGGCTTTGAAAAAATGAAAAGTTTTTGGGAGCTTGTCAACGAGTTGTCAATTCTCGTTCCAGCGGTCGCCATTAGCTGCCCGCTTGGCGAGCTCGGTATCTTCTTTAATTTTCGCCCGCAACACGAGGAGGTCTTGCCAAAATTTGGTACGCCCAACCGCTGCCCGTCCGCGTATCGGTTCGAGTGCCGCACCGATCTGCTCGGCGGTGGCTTCGGGGCGATAGCCGACGAGACGGTGAATTTCGCGGCATCGGTCGTTAACCTTTTTCCACTTGTCTAACCTGATGGCTATCTTCGCAGCGGCTTTGTAGTTTGATGCGTCACTGGGGAGACAGACTTCCTGTAGCCGACAAATCATGTCCGCCTCACGCTCGGCGTCGCTTTGCAGCTTGGATAAAGCGGCGGCAACGTCGTCGGGTGCCACCGTCGGCATTGTCGCCACTATCGCCTTCACCAGTTGTCGGTAATTTTCATCGGTTTTCGCGTTGAATTGTTCTCGCGCTTTCCGTTCCAAATAACGCGAACAGGCTTCCTCTATCAAGAACTCGTCACTATCACTGGTTATACCTTCCCACTCATGTGAGTTCGGGTCTTTTTCCTGCAGTAAGCTCAAAGCATGTTGCCAACCATACCTGTTCGCCTCATCCAAAACAAAGCGTTGCTTTGCGTCAATCTCCGCCACACAATCTTTGTGTATGTCGGCAAGTGAACTCTCGGCGTTCGAGTTTTCGTCATCAGGAAGAGCTGATGGAACGAAGCTAAAAAGATGCCACTGTAGCGAGAGGATCGCAGCATCTAACCGCTCATTTGCGGTACGCAGCAACCTCCAACAAATACCGCATGCGTCGATACCGCGATCAGGCACTCGGTAGAACACCTTGATAATACTCACAACCGCCGCCAGCGACGCTGCGACTTTTTCAAACCCCGGCGGTGGCGATTGTATTACATCGTAAAGACCAGTAATAGCATCCCAAGTATCCTTAACAGTTTTGACGACTTCATTTTTTGCGTCGTACAGTGCTGACCAGAGTTCAATCTCTTTAGGGCAGTCGAAATCTTTGGAACCTTCGTGTTGGGTGTAGTCTTCGCCAGCGTAGGCTATGATACGAATCCGTTCTTGCAAAGTTTTCGACAGTTTGGCAACCTCAATCGCCTTCTGCACATATTCCCCGATCCCCGGAGCGAATGGTGCCAGCGGTTTCTCCTTGCCAGACTTCGTTGTGGCGTCGGTCGGCGTCGTGGTGGGAGCAGACTTTGAGCGTGATTTGCTTGCCATGAGACGAGGCTCCTGTAGACGGTTTCGGGGAACCGCACCTTGCGTGCCCACTATCCGATGGCGGGCATGGTAGCGGGGTACTCTTTAGCTGTCAAGAGACACCGCTGCCGCCGTCCAAGAAACTCGCCGAGGCGATGGCGAAGGGGCGGCAAAGTTAGATGAGAAACTGTAGAAAGTTTTGGCGGCATCGTCCTAACAGATTGTAATCTGTAAGGACGCAGATATTATAACAACTCATCGTGAACAGACCGGAGATGTTTTTGTCGATGTTGCCCAAGAACGGCTGAAGCCGTCCGTGGGGCGGACGTGCCGACGCGAACGTCTCGCAGGTGCATTCTCAAAACGCGGTTCCGCGCCGTGCCGCCACATGTGGAGAAGCGGGTGATGGAGATCGGCGACCTCGTCGTGCTCGAATCACTCACCGAACTCGCCGTGACGTGCCAATCGCTCGCAGAGTTTGAAGAGGCTCTGCGGTGAAGGCTGTGTTCGCGTAGTGCTCGTCGATTGTTGACAATAAAACATAGGGTTTGTCAGTAATCGTCGGGCACCACGAAAACACCGGTCAAGAAAACATGTCCATTAGACCGTCGCCATCCACATCCATAGCGTATTCATCGGCAAAACCATCTCCGTCGGTGTCCATTGTCATCGTATCTATTAGACCATCGCCGTCTGCATCCATAGCGAACGTGTCAAATTGTCCATCGCCGGTTGTATCCGTAGCGAATGAATCGAATTGTCCATCGCCGGTTGTGTCCATTGCAATCTCGTCAAATTGACCGTCGCCGTCCGCGTCCCTTGCCATCGTGTCCAATAGACCGTCACCGTTTGTGTCCTCCATAACCAACGTATCAAATTGACCGTCGCCATTTCTATCCGCTGCCAGTATCACCTTGTCAGCAAAGCCATCACCGTTCGCGTCAATCGCCACCCCAAAACCTCCCATGTCCGGCGAGCCGTCGCCGTCCATGTCTATTGCCACTACCGCTGTCTCCACGTCAGCCACGCCGTCACCGTTGGCGTCAATTGCCATTGTCTCAACATAGAGTGAACCGTCGCCGTTGGTGTCCATCGGTAGTGTGTCAAATTGATTTGTCATAGCTGTCTCCAATTTTGTCAAAAGGTTTTTCGTTCCAAAAACACCTGCATTGGCAGGAGAACGTGGTCTATCTGCTGCGTTTGTCCGTTTTCATGGAGTTCATTAATCTGCTGCAACGTATACTGGTCGATACGTTTCCCGTCCCGGAAAAGTTGGAACGGTTTGTCTGGAACTGCGATTGTTGCAAGGAACGTCTCCAATGGAAGCAGCACGAAGTCAGTTTGTTGCAGTGTCTTGTCGGCGCACTTTGCTTCGATCTCCTGAGGCGTAATCATGCCGAGAAGTTTTCCAGCACGGAAAACCCGAAACTTTTCGCCAACCGGTTGCGGAGCAGTTGCTTGTTGTGCGGCCTCAGGTTTTTTGCCGACATCGAATTGCGATCCGAAACTGAAAAGACGCTTTCGGAATTCGACAGCAGTTTTTTCAATTTGCTCGTTTGAGACATCAATAATATCGAACGCGACAGTCAAGCGACCGACTTCCTTGTTTCTTGATGCGATAGTCAAACGGTTTTTTGGCGGCGGATTATTACTGGCACGCCCCTGACTCACAAAACTCCCGACTATTGGGATTGTCCGCGCTGCACTGTGGGCGACCTTGGCAACCGTAGCCAGACCTTCTGACAAATTTTGATGCGACTTGTTTTTTTGCGAATGAACGCCGTCACTCAAAGCTGACGCTGTGGTGATGGACGCAAACGGCATAAAAATATCACGATGTCCCTTTTCTGTTATGTCAGAGTCGATTGGACCGAGAAAATAGCAACCGGTATTTGTCAGAACGAGAAAGCCGCCCATCGGATCGAGATAATGCGGATGACCGCGACGGTAAATCGCACCGACGACCATCACAATATCTTCCTTGGAACTCACTTGGGGAATTCGAGACAAAAACGCTTCCGATTGACACAAAACGTGGGAAATGTCAGCACACCCAACTGTTTGTGTCAGATTGCACATTGGGCAGTCAAAGAGTCCCTTCTCGACATTGACACGCCAGTCGAACCTACATTTCGGGCAGGGAATTGTATATTTTTCGACACAATTCGGACAAAGGCATTCTTTGCCGCGTCGCATGTTTGCGGGTAAACAGTAGGCGAGGAACTCCCCTTTTTTCGTTTCAACATGGCAGTCGGCACAATGACCCGAAGGCGCGGGTGCGGTAAAGGGATTATTTGTAGCCGGAACGGGGGCATCAAGAGGATTGTCTTCCGATACGGGCGTAGAAACCGATTGTTTCATCTGTTCCAGCAAGGCGATGCTGCCGTCCACGAGAGACCTGAAAAGAATAATACCGACGACAACGCCAACCATGCTGAGCAAAACACCGGCGAACGGAATCGCACAGCCAACAAAACACAGGCAGTAAATCATCCCCAGTCCTTCGTTGACACGATGCCGAACCCCGTATTGCCGGAGTGTCGTATTCATGTCTTTGCATAGTCCCAAGACCGAGACGAATACCCAGTAGTAACTGTAAAATGGGATCATCGTAAAACCGACCGCCTTGTTCGGCGTCGTTCTGGCAATACCAGCGGGAACCAGTTTCCACAAATTGTAAACCAGTAGGCACCAGCAAACTGCCCAAATAGCGAAGTTGACAAACAACAGCACCACAACAGGAATTGAGGGCATAACGTTCAATACCAGACTCAGCAGAGTCATGGCCACCGCACTCACGCTATATCTTTGACAATAGCTGTCGAGGGCTTTGGCTGTGGGAAGAGTGTCGGATGACTGCGCGGGGGCGGATACGGGAGGTGCCATCTGCGGCATCGCGGCTGTGAACGGACTGCTTTGCAACGATGGCACCGATGCTGGCAAGGCGGGCGGATTCGGTGCATCCGAGGGCGGTACCGCCTCTTGCTCGCTTGTATGGCGGTTAAAGTCGACGCATACAGTAAAGATGATGGCAAAGAAGATGAAGATTAAGATTAAAAACGCCGCCATTGTGCATTCTCCATTTGCAAGTGTGTGATAACCGTTCACGGTTCATTTCGTCATTCCCGCGCAAGCGGGAATCTAAAGCTAACGCTTTGGTGGGGTTCGCTTATGCGAACTGCGCTATCCCGCTTATTGGTGAGACTTGTCCCGTCTTATAATATTTCTCATAAGGATCATAAGGTTTTTTCTGACATAACCTCATACCCCCGATGATCAAAAGCAGAATAATGATTACTCCTGCCATAATCCAGCCGAGCCAGAACTGTCCTTCGTTTACTGGACTGGCGGCGGCGAACTTCAAGCCGGGAATCTGTCCCGCTACACCTTTGTGTCCGGTATCCGTTTCCAGTGGCGTATGAGGCGTGATATTACCCTGCGTTGCCAGTGCTTGCAGTTGCTGGTCGTCAACTGGGCCTTGTTTTTGACCGTTCGCGTCGGTGTAGAAATAGTTTGGCATAGCACATCATCCATGGTAAAAGAGGCTGGAAAGAGAGGACAATATCGTTGTCGAGAATCGACAAGTAGAGACGAGAACCGTCTTCGAGAGGAGAAGAGGGAACGCCATGGATCACTGAAACACGAAGTATCCCCTTGTACTACTAAGGCAGCTTGCGCAATCGCGCAAACCAATACGGACAGTTTTGAATGGTCCGCACGGAACTCCGCAAGCTACCGACATGACGCTCCCATTCGGGAACGCATGACCTCGGTAGCAAAACCTCTTTTCTTCCAACCGGCAAGCCGGGTAGTACAGGAAGAACATCCCACCAAAATGGTGTTTCAGTGATCAATACTTGCGATTATCTAATTGTAAAACCGGCGATGAGCCGGTGGAAACTTCAGTTCATAGTCCTCCAATAACATCTAACACAACGCGCCGTTTTTCACCGCAGAGCGCGAATCGAAAACAACACCCAAAGCGAACAAGGTTGCGCATCTTACACAGTTCAAGCCGCACGCAAAGGGGGAGCGGAAGTTTTGGTGATGTGGCGTCGCCGTGTTATGCGGAACGGATGAATCCGTTCGCTACGCAATGTCTACGTGGGAATGACGAACTTTGCGTCCAATGGCGATTCGGGCACTCGCTTACGCTTCGTGTTCTTGTTCGGACGCTTCCCGCTCCACTAGCTGGTGCTGCTTGCGTTCACAATGCTTTCTGGAACTCTTTCAGCGTTTTGCAATCGAACGCCAAGTCGAAGAGTTCGTCCAGTTTGTTGAGGTCGTCAATCGTTAAAAGCGATTCGGTAAGTTGCTGCGGAACGTTTTCAAACCGGCGATTCAGAAGGCGAACTATCTTTCTGGCTTCACCAATCGCAATGCCTTCAGCTTTACCTTCTGCCTTGCCTTCAGCCTTACCTCTTGCCTCGCCGAGTTCAAATGCTGCACCCGTTTCAATGCGTTGCATCGCGGCATAACGCATTCGGCTACGCTCAAGCTCACGCATCTCGTTGTCACTCGCGTACCGACGAAACTCCTTGCCAACATCGCTCAAAACTGGATTCTTCTTGCTTATCACAGACATCTGCTCCTCCAACTCTTCTGGTTCGCACGACAAAAACAACGACCAACCTTGCAAAGCATCGTTCCAATCGCGTATCTTTTCCTCACGCCCAACACGAACTCCACTCAAACACACGACATGAACTGCAATATGGTCCGAAAACATCACGCTCGGATTTTCGTCCGACACCAAATGGAATACTTGATGACGTTTCTTGAGCTGCGGAAAAAGGTTGTCAAACGTAATGATGATCGACACAACCGGTTTGAGAGCCGCATATTTGCCGCCGCGAAATAACTGCGAAGAGTAGGTATCGGCCCAGTATTCAAGCATCCGTTCTTTGAACGCCAAGTGCGTCGATACCTGCATTTCGATGTCAAAAATGTGTTTACGTTCGTCCTGCACACGCACGTCCAAAACGATATTCTTGTCGATGGCAAACTTCTTGACGTTGAACGGATTGAGCACTTCCGCACTTTCAATCAGACGGTCATTCGAGTCAAGCATCACAGAGTTGATGAAGTTGACAAGCGACGCTTCGTGCTTCGGGTTTGAGAAGTACGAAGCGAAAAAGATGTCGGAGTTCGGACGTATTTTGAAGTCCTTGAGCAGATGCTCGCGGTCTTCGGGCGTCAACACGATTTTCTTTTTGGGCTTTGGTGGCATTGTTGCGGTGCGTGGGTTGGATGTGAATTTGGACCAACCGAATGTCGTTTGCGCATCTTACACGGTTCAAACCGCGTGCAAAGGGGGGCGACAATTCCTTTGCTAAAAACCAGCCATTTTCGCGGTATATGAATATGAGGCGTTGCGGCTACTGTTACCGCGTCGCCATAACATTCACCAACGTAGGAGAAAATGGTATGAGCCACATTGTTACGGTCAACGTCGAGGTGCGCGACTTTGACGCGGTGAGGTCTGCTTGCCGCAGACTCAATCTCAAAGAGCCTGTTCGCGGACTCGCAAAAATGTTCGATGGCAACGCCGAAGGTGTCATCGTCAAGTTGCCGGATTGGTTGTACCCCGTCGTTTGCGTTCTCGAAACTGGCGAACTCCAGTACGACAACTTCGGCGGCAAGTGGGGCGACGAGAAATATCTGCGAAACTTCGTCCAGATGTACGGCGTCGAGAAGGCGACGCTCGAAGCAAGACGAAAAGGTTACTCCGTCATCGAGCAGCAACTCACCGACGGTTCTGTCAAACTAACCGTCAACGTCGGAGGTGCATTATGAAGACGATAACTCTCATCATCGCACCGGACGGCACAACCAAAGTCGAGACCAACGGTTTTGACGGGCAGTCGTGCAAGGACGCCTCAACGTTCATCGAACACGCTCTCGGTCACACGACAGCAGAGCAGTTCAAGTCAGAGTATTTTCACGCCAACAACATCAACCAACAACAGGAGACGCAGCAATGCTAACCAACAACTTGCGAAACTACATCGCCGCGTGCTTCAGCGGCTTGTGGATCGAGACCTTCGAGCCAGACGAAGCAATCCGCGAAATCGAATCGCTGTGCAACGCCGAATCGTGGAATCACTCCGTCTGGGATGTTTCAGTCAGCGACCCGCTAACGGCGGTCAAGTCCGCCGAAACTCTCGGCAACGGCGAAACGCCGCAACTGATCGTCCTGCGAAACTTTCACCGATTTCTCGGAAGCATCGAAGTCGTGCAAGCAGTCGAACGACAGATTCAGCGAGGGAAGACGGCGCGTACATTCTTGGTCGTACTCGCGCCGGTCGTGCAGATTCCGGTCGAGCTTGAGAAGTTGTTCGTCGTCGAACATCCACTCCCCGACAAAGAACAACTGCGGCAAATCGCAACCGACATCGCTGGCGAACTTCCCGACGATGCAAACACAACTCGCGTCCTCGAAGCCGCCGCAGGTCTGACACGGATGGAAGCCGAAGGTGCGTTCTCGCTGTCGCTCATTGAACACGACGCTCTGCTGCCCGAACCTATCTGGATACTCAAAGCGAACTTGCTACGTCAATCGTCTGCGTTGCGTTTGTATCGCGGAGAGATTCCGACACTCGGCGGACTCGATAATCTTGCATCGTTTTGCAGTCGTGCATTGTCCGGTAGCGGCAACGGCGAACGTGCAAAAGGCGTGATGCTGCTGGGCGTGTCGGGGAGCGGGAAGTCGGCATACGCAAAGCGACTCGGACATTCGGTACATCGTCCCACACTCATTCTCGACATCGGCGCGCTGATGGGTTCGCTCGTCGGTCAGACTGAGGCGGCGTTGCGAAAAGCGTTGCAACAAATCGACGCGATGAGTCCGTGCGTCGTGGTGTGCGAAAAGTCACGCCCAAAACGGCCTCCACTGCGGAGGCCGTTTTGGGTTTGTTCCCGTTCACACAACGTTTCGTCATTCCCGCGAAAGCGGGAATCCATCTTGACGGCACTTCGCGGATGTTGCGTTTGATCTCACGCAGCACTCGCTTACGCTTCCCGCTCTGATTCACTGCCACGACGCCAACACGCATTCTATACTGCATAACGTCACAAAGTTGGCATTCGGAATTTTACCACGGAGACACTGAGGGCACGGAGAGGATTTGTCTTCTCTGTCCTCTCCGTGTCTCCGTGGTGCAACAAAAAGAAGTAGAGCGAATCGAAAAATCAGGTCAATGGCGGTGCGCGGTATATTCGGATGGATTCCCGCCGTAGCCGTGACTCGCTCATTCGCCGAAGAACTGCAAGCGTCGATGGCGGCGGTACGGCTGTCGATGAAGTGGTTCGGCACGCGAAAGTCTGTGACGGCACCGCAACGCCGCGAAGCCGCAGAAACATTCGACTCCGCAACGAACTTCGCTCGATGGGTAAGAAGCTCATCGACACCGACCATCCCGCGTGGAAGACGCTCGTCGCGGTTCGCGGCAAGATTGTCTCGACGTGGAAAGATGCGTCGCTACCATTCCCCGAAAACGGCGTTCGACTCATCCGCCGCAGCGACGCCACGCGGTTCACGCATCAGATTGAAACTCTGCGTGCAGAACTGCGCGACGCCGAACGCGAACTCAACACGCACTACGACGAGTTGCGGGCAAAGGCGCAGCGTCGCCTCGGTTCGCTTTACAACGCTGACGACTATCAATTATCAATCCACTACTTCGATGCGCAAAATAGCAGTGGCAGGTGTCTTGATCATCTTCTCATGAACTTCACACTTAAAGTTTTTCGCTCTAATCTCATCAGCTATTTGATGAGCGTAGTGTATACATCTGAACCTCGCTTTTTCACCCAATGCTATCAAGACTTCCACGGACACCTCGTCGTTATTTGTTATCTCAACTTGTCCCCAACCGACGAACCACTCCGGTGGGGAAAAGATTACAGCGAACTCTTTCTCGAATCGTGGCTTCAATTCATTGAGCAAATTTTCAACCATCTCTTTGGTCATCGTACTTCTCCTTCAAGGCGATATGCCCTACAAAGCAGGGCGTTTTTTGGCAGCCGCACATTGCAGCCGACCTGAATATTGATTAGGTGATCAGCCCACCAAAAAAAATGTGCTGTTCACGCTTCTATTCCGTCATTCACGCGAAAATGGGAATCTAAAACACACACACATCAAGTAGACGCAATAGCGGAACTGTATTTGTGTTCCTTTGACTACAAGTAGGTTAGGGAACGGTCGTTAAGTCAGGCGGACGCAAACATTCAAAACAATCGAGCGGAATGTTGCGTAACAAAAAGAAGAGGCAAATTGCAATCAAAATTAGGCAATATATTTGCAATTCATACGGTAATGTTACAGTCGTATTTCGCAGGTTTTCGTAACACACCTTACCAGCAAGCAAAACGAGTATCGGCGACAAGAAAAATAGTAGTGGTTGGCAACGAAAGGCAATATCAAGTTGTCCATTTAAGATGTAGTGAATTGCCCGAAGTGTTCCGCAACCGGAGCAGAGTAATCCAGTACAAACACGAAACGGACACGACGGCAACCAAGTGTATTTCGCTGGATGCTCAAAATATAGGCACAGTCCTATGGTTATGCCCGTTAGCAACAGGATGACCGTAAGAATAATTCCCGCAGTGCTTCGCTTTTTAGCCATTGGTTGTGGTAGCCGACCAGTTTTATTTCGTGAACAAAAAGTGGCGACTACCACCGGAATGGTGCTTCTGTTTCGGGAGGATATTTCGCCGCAAATTCTTCATCGCTCATTCCGAGATACACAAGCCCTTCGGCGATACCGCAAATTCCTGTAAGAATGCCTCCCACGCAGCAAGTACAGATGTTGAATAAGAAAAAAACCATTCCCCATCCCGAACTTCCCATGTAAAATTTATGTACGCCACAGCAACCGAAAATAATTGCAAAAATCGCTGCGACCACCCTACTTTTCGGCGGCGTGAGTATGGCACCACAAGATGTGCAAATAGTAACCTGATCGGGAACAGGGTTTCCGCAGTTGGTACAAAATAAATTGGTGGCAGCGGCTTGAACCGGTTGAGCGAAATTGGGATGAGCGGCGGTAAACAATCCCGGAATCTGTCCCGCCGTTCCTTTATGACCGGTATCGGTTTCCAACGGAGTCGTTGTCGTGATGATTCCTTGCGCCACCAATGATTGGAGTTGTTGGATGTTAACGGGACCTTGTTTTTGTCCGTTTGCGTCGAATGTAAAAAAGTTCATTTCCGCTTCTCCTGATTTTCAGAATGATTGTGGCTTGGAAATGTTCACCATTCCTGCTCGGCACGACTCCTCGTTTCATCGAGTTCGCGCATTAAAGCCAGCATGGGAATAGTGTAGTAGGGCTCAGTGCCAAAACCAATCCCACTATTTTTTGAATCGGCGTAGACTTTTTCTGGCTTGGTTACGCCTTCGTGAATTTGTGAAAGTATCTCCAAGAATTTATGCGTGTTCTCATACTTAACCGAATCCAATTCTTGGACAGATCTTTTTAGCGAGGCCAGCATTTGTTCAAGGTTATTAATACAACCGCTTTCAATATTTCCCAGCGTTACAACGCGAAACGTAACGTCGATACCGGGAAAATCCTTCTTGTTATTACCAGCATTTATCAACGTGGCGGCAATGGCCCAATAGCAACAGTGATAACTTTCACCTAGTTGAGACATTTTTGTCGGCATTTTGTCTTCGTTTTCAAAGGCATTCCCGAGTTTATAAACTTTTTGCGCGGCGGATGTACACTCATCGAATACCAACATCGCCGCAGTTATCTTTATGGTTGTACCAATCTTGCCTTCCACAAGGTTACTAAGAGAGTGTTTGTCGTCAGGTGGTTCTTTAAGTGAAAACACGAAATTCTGGCGGCTGTTTTCCTGCCGGTTGCCTTTAGGCTTGATGATGCCGAGACTCATCAAAGAGCCGAAAAAAATCGCAACTACCAAGCCGAGAACGAAAAGACCCCCTATCGACTTTGTGAGCATATCTGTCAACGTAGTACATGGTTTTGGGGTGCTAGTCTGTACTGGTGCTCGGAACGCAACTGGAGCGACGAATGGATTGTTGTCCACTGGCGGAGCATCAAGAAACGGATTCGGCTCGGCATTCGACGAAAATGGAAGTGATGCAAAATCATAGGTTTCTGCTTGGGCGGGTTGTGGCATGGCTTGGCTTCCGAAAACAAGTCCCTTGATCTTGGAAGCCGCCCCCTTCTTGCCATTGATGTCGATTACGCTGTCCTGCTGGAGAACACCTTGGGCCGCCAAGTCGAAAAGCTGCTGTTTTGTAACCGATGTCAAAACGCCATTAATTTCCACTTGAATGCTCATCGACACTTTCGCCGATTCCACTAGATTGGTCGGCGTTTCGGGAAATACCAAGCCTTTTACTTTTCTCGCTGGCGCGGATTTTCCTTGCTCGTTTTCAACGATTGTTTCCTGCGCGATGATTCCCTGCTTCACCAACGCTACAAGTTGCGCATTATTGACCGGGCCTTGTTTTTGACCGTTTGCGTCAGTGTAAAACCAGTTCGCCATTGTGCATTCTCCATTGAAAAGGGGTTGATACAGAAAATAGGGGCAACATTGTTGTCGAGAATCGACAAGAATAGACGAGAGCCGTCTTCAGAAAAGAAGAGGGAACGCCATGTGCCACAGAATACGAAGCGTCCCCTCGCATCACCAAGGCAGCTTGCGCAACCGCGCAAACCAATACGGACAGTTAAATTGTCCGCACGGAACTCCGCAAGCCAACCCCATGACGCTCCCATTGCTGGGAGCGCATGATCGGGTTAGCAATTCTTTTTCTTCCAACCGGCAAGCCGGGTGATGCAGGAAGAATGCCCCATCAAAAATGATGGTCTGTGGCAAATACTTGCGATTATCTAATTGTAAAACCGGCAACGAGCCGGAAAACTCAATCCGTAGTCCTCCAATAGCGTAAACACCTAACATTTCTCGCGTTGTTTTTGCTCGACAAAACAACCACGAGTGACGGACGGAATTGTAGGCGGCTTCGCACAACTTGCAAAGGGGGAGCCGGAAAGATTCTTTCGTGCAAGCGGACAAATCCGTTTCCTACATTCCGCTTTCGCGGGAATAACGCGGCGGTCGCGGGCCGTCACCAAAACAGTTGGAGTACGTTCACCAGCTTGCACGACAGGTGAAACTCGGTTCGGGTCAAAAGCTCGAACGACTTTGCGAGCAGATGTACGGCAAGCAGATCGCATCGCTTACCGGCGTGGAAACAAGTAACCTCATCGACACTTTACGCGAGGCCAAAGCCGGAAGGCTCGACCTCGCGGCGTTGTAGAAAGGAGGCCGCAATGAACACGTTACATCAACTCGACGAACCGCGTGACACGGGGCTGCTTGCGTACATTTCGGCATCGCGTCTGAACTTGTGGGCACGGTGTCCGATGGCGTTTCGGTTTCGTTACATCGACGCGATAACGACGCCAACCAACGCGAACTTGTTTCTCGGCAAAGCGGTACACAGTGCGCTTGCAATGTACTACCGTCATCGCCAAGTCTCGCCGAACGCGCCGACTGTTGCCGACGCCGCATCGTTTACGTCGCAAGCGTGGGAAACGACGACCGCAGAAGACGCGATGGATTGGGATTCGGTAGCAGACGAAGAGAAGTCACGCGGCCAAGCGGTCGAACTCGTGAAGGCGTACATCAATGAGTATGCGTCGCAGCCCGAACGAATCGTTGCGATGGAAGTGAGTTTAGAGGCACCGCTTCTCGATTCGACAACTGGCAACGAACTCGGTGTACCGCTCTTCGGTGTTGTTGATCTTGTTCTGCAAGAGGACGCAACGCCGGTTGTCGTTGACTTCAAGACGACAGCATCGGCCACGTCAGTTTGCGAACAGGCACACGCAACGCAGTTGTCGGTCTACGCAGAGCTTCTCGAATCGAACGGCTACGCAAATGTCGAGACAGAGATTCGGCAACTCGTGAAGACGAAGACGCCCAAGGTTTGCGCGTACCGTTTCGGCGAACGCGGCGACCGACAACGTCGGCAGTTCTTTGGCTTGTGTCGCGAGTATCTCGACGGCATTGCCATTGAGTCCGGCGTGTGAAGCCAGACTGGCGATGAACGTGTCGAGGTCGGCAGCAATCGCCGGATAGTCATCGGAAATACGAACAGACTCCGCCCAACCGCGAATGATGCTGTTGACGTGAACAACGCGGTCGTGTACCGATTTCTTTTTGTCAGCAAACGCCGATGCTACTTTCTCGTGAAAGCTGCGGAGCGATTTCTTGGCAATCTCAATGCGGACGGAAATGTCACCAGATTCGTTCACCTCGCCTCGTAGACGAAAGCCAAGAAAGTGGAAGCCATTGCAAACATCGGTGACGTGCGTCTTCTCTGGTGAAAGTTCCAGTCCACACACAGCGCGAAGATGGTCTGCAATTTTAACTTTGAGCAACTCGGCATCGGCTCGGTCAGTGTTACGAAGGAACGCAACCCAGTCATCGGCGTATCGCACAAACGGCACACCTCGTTCGTGAAGCCACACATCGAGCGAGTGCAATACGATGTTCGCCAAGAGCGGCGAAACGACGCCACCTTGCGGCGTGCCCATCGTCGCGCGTTCAAACACACCATCGACGAGCGTACCTGCGTTGAGGAAACGCTCGACCAGACTTACGAACTTGCTATCGCATATCTTCGTGCGAAGCTGCCACATCTTTCCGCCGTACCGCTTCTATCCGCAAAGTTTGGGGCTAGAATAGTCGGTGTGATTTGTGTGACAGTTTCAAAACATCACGATCCACTTGTGGCTTACGCTTCAGATGTTCCCAGAACAACAAGCAAGAATCCAGATTGACGAGAAGCTCAAAACGTCGGGCTGGCGTGTGCAAAATCGTGAAGATTTTAATCCGAAGGCATCGTTGGGAGTTGCCGTGGCGGATTATCCAACCAGCACAGGGCCAGCGGATTACGTCCTTTGCGTCGCGGGCGTGCCGGTCGGTGTCATTGAAGCCAAGAAGCGCGAGAGTGGAGAAAGCATCACCACCGTTGAGAAGCAGTCTTCGCGTTATGCCAACAGCACGATCAAATACGCGAAAGCAGATACCGCGATTCCTTCGTCTACGAAGCCACCGACTCGCTGACGCATTTCACCGATATTGCAGACGAAAAGCACCGCTCGCGCAAGCTCTTTACGTTTCACCGCCCCGAAACTTTGCAAGCGTGGCTTACCAAAGCGAACGACACGCTCCGCAACAAAATGAAAACGTATCCGCCGCTCGACACCGCTCCGCTGCGCGAGTGTCAGGTGGTTGCCATTTCACATTTGGAAAAATCGTTCGCACACAACAAGCCGCGTGCGCTGGTGCAAATGGCGACAGGAGCAGGGAAAACCTACACCGCGATCACCGCCGTTTATCGGTTGCTCAAACACGCCAAGGCAAAACGTATCTTGTTTTTGGTCGATACCAAAGGATTGGGTGAACAAGCCGAGCGAGAGTTTTTGGCGTTTCGCCCGACCGATGACCCGCGAACATTTTCGGAAATCTATTCCGTGCGTCGTTTGAAAACGTCGTCCATTCCGCAAGATGCGCAGGTGTGCATCAGTACGATTCAGCGGATGTATTCCATCCTGCGAGGCGAAGAATTGGACGAAAGTTTGGAGCAAACTTCGCTCAACGAAAAACAATTGGGCGACGCCGCGCGTGAAGTCGTTTACAACGAAAAATATCCGCCAGAGTTTTTTGATCTGATCGTCATCGACGAGTGTCACCGCTCGATTTACAACGTCTGGCAGCAGGTGCTCGATTATTTTGATTCCTTCTTGGTGGGACTGACCGCAACGCCCGACAAACGCGCCATCGCATTTTTTTACCAAAACTTGGTCAGCGAATACTCGCACGAACAAGCCGTGATCGACGGCGTAAATGTCGGCGGCGACGTGTTCACGATTGAAACGCAAATAGGGAAAGGTGGCGGCACTATCGTCAAGCAACTGATCGAACGCCGCGATAGATTGTCGCGGAAAAAACGGTGGGAACAGCTAGACGAAGATTTGAGTTACACCAACACGCAGCTTGATCGAAGTGTTGTAAATCCCGACCAAATCCGCACCGTCATCAAGGCGTTTCGTCAAGCGATGTTCACGCAGCTATTCCCGCACCGAGACGAAGTTCCCAAAACGCTAATCTTTGCCAAAACCGACAGCCACGCCGACGACATCATCCAAACGGTGCGCGAAGAATTCGGCGAAGGGAACGACTTCTGCCGCAAAATAACTTACCAAGTCGATAAGCCCGAAAACGTCCTCACCGATTTTCGGAACAGCTATTATCCGCGCATTGCCGTCACGGTTGATATGATCGCTACGGGAACCGATGTCAAACCGATAGAGTGCCTGCTGTTTATGCGCGACGTGAAGAGCCGCAACTATTTCGAGCAGATGAAAGGACGCGGTACGCGAGTCTTGCCGAAAGACGATTTGCGAAAAGTCACGCCGTCTGCCGCGTCGGCAAAGACGCATTTCGTCATCGTCGATGCGGTGGGAGTTACGAAGTCGGTGAAAACCGATTCGCGCCCGCTAGAACGCAAACCAACCGTCTCGCTCAACGACTTAATGATGGGCGTAGTGATGGGAAACCACGACGAAGACACGCTCACGTCGCTGGCAAACCGTTTGACGCGGCTCGACAAACAACTCACGCCCGCAGAGCAACAACAATTCAAATCGCTCGGTGACACGACGGTTAAAACCGTCGCACGACAATTACTCGATGCCTTCGATCCCGACGTACTTGAAACGACAAACCAAGTCACGCTGATCGAAAAAGCTGTCCAGCCATTTTATCTGCCGGAAGTGCGAAAGTTCATCGATAACGCCCGCAAACATCACGACCAAATTATCGACACCGTGAACGCCGACACCGTGACGTTCGCGGGTTGGGACGCATCGCAAGAAGAAATGGTGGAACAGATGATTCAATCGTTCCGCAAGTTTATCGAGGACAACAAAGACGAAATCACTGCACTGCAAATTCTCTACGACCAAAGTTACCAACGCCGCGCAATGACTATCGAAGGGTTGAAGCGGCTACACGAAAAACTAACCGCCACCGGAATGAACGACGAACGCCTCTGGGATTGTTACGCCGTGTGGCGTCCCGATTCGGTCAAGAAACGCGGGACGGTGCGAGTGCTGGCAGACTTGGTGTCACTCATACGTTTTGAAATGGGGCGTACCGACCAGCTATCGCCGTTCGCCGACGTGGTGAACTACAACTTCATGCGATGGACGCTGGCGAAAAATTCGGGGCACGTCCATTTCACCGACGAACAGATGGAATGGTTGCGTTTGGTGAAAGACCACATCGCAACGTCGCTTAGCATCGAGCCGAACGATTTGGAGCTAACACCATTCGCAAACCTCGGCGGTCTCGGAAAGTTTTACGAACTGTTCGGCAACGACTACGAAAAACTGCTCGACGAACTAAACGTGGCACTGGTGGCGTAAAGGTAGGTGCGGGATTTACATATCCCGCACACGCGACGAACGTCGCGCAAGAACTACGATTGATTGACCGTTTGTGAGTACACAAATACCGTGCGACACTGGCAACAAACTACAGGAGGACTTTTGAATGATCAAAGTATCCGAGAAGGACTTCAATGACTTCGTGCTCAAGCTGGCAGAACGCTATGAAAAGGATCGGTTTGACTTTGTGGAACGGGATATGTTTCCAATCCCGCATAACGCGAGTGATCTCGATGTTCATGAATTTGTCAATCGTTGTCTTGTCAATCAAATTTTGGAACACCATACAGAATGTGAGTGGAAAATCTTGCCATCCGTTCTTGAACTTGCCAAGAATATAAAAAATCTACCCCCACGCGATTATCCGCCACCACGCGATTACTGGAAAGAGGTGACGGTGTGGTTTCGCGCTAAACCGTGGTCACTCCCCATAATAGGATTTGTTGTCATTATTCCGGTACTACTGGGATTGTGTCAACTATTACGATACATTTTTGAATGGTTTGGGCAACGCCAATGATACCCACAAAACAAATCGCCATCGGTGACATTGTGCAACCGCGTAAGGAAAAGGTTGTTCCGGCAACGCGCGCCGACCATCTCTACGTTGGCTTGGAACATGTTGAGTCAGCTACCACACGCCTGTTGACAACTGGTGCTGCCGTTGACATGAAAAGTGCTGCTAACGTCTTCAAAAAAGGCGATGTCCTTTATTCGCGGTTGCGACCGTATCTCAACAAAGTGTGGGTTGCCGATAGAGATGGTTTGTGCTCGTCCGAATTCATTGTGTTGCCAGCAAATAAAAGCATTCTCGGAAAGTTTCTTTGTTATCGTCTCAACGCGCAAGACTTCGTTCGATTTGCTAACGCACTCAACACCGGCGACCGTCCACGAGTCAACTTTCAGCAAATTTCTGCGTTCACGACAATTCTTCCACCGCTTTCAGAGCAAGAGCGGATTGTGGCGAAAATTGAGGAGTTATTCTCCAACCTTGATGCCAGTGTCGCCGAACTACGCACGGCGCAAGCTCGCCTCAAAGTGTACCGCCAAGCGGTGCTGAAGAAAGCGTTTGAGGCGACAACGGACAATATGAAACCGTTGTCAACGATTGCATCTTTGCGGCTGGGCAAGATGCTTGATCAACAAAAGAATCAGGGGGTGGACAGGTTGTATCTTCGCAACGTCAACGTAAGATGGTTCTCGTTTGACCTTGCAGACCTGAAGTCAATGAAGATTCAAAATGACGAAACAGAAAAGTATTCAGTTCAGAAAGGCGATCTGGTCATCTGTGAAGGAGGTGAACCGGGAAGGTGCGCTGTTTGGAGTAAAGATGAGGTGATGTTTCTTCAGAAAGCATTGCACAGAGTACGTTTTACCAACAGCGAAGCCAATCCGTTTTTTTACGCCTACTTCGTGATGTATTTAGCGATGTCAGGCGCACTCAAGAAGCACTTTACCGGTTCGGGGATTTCGCATCTTACGGGTCATTCCTTGGCAAATATGCATGTGCCTGCACCTTCGGTGAATCACAATCGCATCGTCGAAGAAATTGAACGGCAGTTGAGCGTCTGCGATCACATCGAGCAAACGGTGTTGGCATCGCTCAAGCAATCGCAGTCTTTGCGTCAGAGTATTCTCAAGAAAGCGTTTGAGGGACGGTTGGTGTAGTGCCCATGAACAATTACAGTAACCGTTCACGGATTGTTTTACCATTTGGTTGGTGTGAACGCGACGTGTTTTTGCCCCGACGGGGCAGCGATTTCAATAACCGTATGCAAGCGGTACTCCGCGCAGCTTACGGTAGCGACACCACAAAAACCGAGCGTCTGTAGGACGCCACCGACCGCGTGGTTGACTCAAACGTTTGGTAGCGTCCTACAGACGCACCGGATTTTTCGTTCACGTCACCGGCGGTTGCGTTTGCCGCTATCGCGGCGGCACTTACCGCCGGTTATTGAGATTGCTGCCCCGTCGGGGCAAAAACGCCAACGTCAACGCTGTCAACTTCGTGAACGGTTACCATTTGTGTACTCGCAAATGCCGCTGAACTTGGGAAAGAATCGCACTTCATACGCGACGTGCGTTGCGTGTGCGGGATATGTAAATCCCGCACCTACCTTAACGATTCCACTGCAAACGAATACGCCCACAACAAACACGAAAGAACCGTCTTCATGCCAGAACCAACTTCATCAATAACGTCCAAAGTTTGGTCGATGTGTGGCGTCCTCTACGATGATGGCGTTCCTTACGGCGACTATTTGGAGCAACTCACCTATTTGATTTTTCTCAAGATGGCGGACGAATACGCGAAGCCGCCGTATCGGAAAAGTCTTGGCATTCCCGCCGGATACACTTGGTCGGATATGAACGCGCTCACCGGCACCGATCTTGAATCGCAATACAAAAAGACGCTCGAAAAGCTCGGCACTTTGGGCGGCATTTTGGGCGAGATTTTCGGCGGTGCGCAAAACAAAATCAGCGAAGCTGCCAAGCTCGCTCGCATCGTCAAGATGGTTGACACTGAAAGTTGGGCGTCGATGTCTGCCGATGTCAAGGGCGAGATTTACGAAGGGCTGCTGCAAAAAAACGCCGAGGACATCAAGAGCGGTGCGGGGCAGTTTTTCACGCCGCGTCCGCTCATTCAAGCGATGGTGGAGTGTCTACGCCCCGAACCGCTGCAAACGATTGTTGATCCGGCGTGCGGCAGTGGCGGTTTCTTTCTGGCGGCACAAAAGTACATCGCCGAAAATTACGCCCTCGACCGTGCGCAAAAAGAGTTTCTCAAAAACAAAACGTTTCGCGGTTGGGAGATTGTTCGCGCGACTTATCGGTTGAGCTTGATGAACTTGTTCTTGCACAACATCGGCGACATTTACGGTGCCGTTCCCATCACCCGCAACGATGCTCTCTTGTCAGACCCGGGCGAGCGGTTTGACTATGTTCTGACCAATCCGCCTTTCGGCAAAAAGTCTTCGATGACGTTTACCAACGAACAAGGCGAACAGGAGACCGAGGATTTGGTCTATTCTCGCCAAGACTTTTGGGCGACCGGCTCGAACAAGCAGCTCAACTTTGTGCAGCATATCAACACGCTACTCAAGGTGACGGGGAAAGCGGCGGTGGTGGTGCCAGACAACATTCTCTTTGAAGCTGGTGCTGGTGAAGTTGTCCGCAAGAAACTTTTGGAGACCACCAACCTTCACACTGTTCTCCGTTTACCCACCGGCATTTTTTACAAGCCGGGCGTGAAGGCAAACGTGATTTTCTTTGACAAACGCCCCGCCAGTCCCAAGCGGCAAACCAAAGAAGTGTGGTTTTACGACTTTCGTACCAACGTTCATTTCACGCTGAAAAAGAATCCGCTGACGTTTGCGGATTTGGCGGAGTTTATTCAGTGCTACAAACCGGAGAAGCGTCATCTCCGCAAAGAAACGTGGTCGGAGAAAAATCCCGACGGACGCTTCCGCTGTTTCACATCCGAAGAAGTTCTCGCCCGCGACAAAACCAGTCTTGACATCTTTTGGATCAAAGACCAGTCGCTTGCCGACCTCGACACGCTCCCTGATCCCGATATACTCGCCAGCGAAATCATCGACAACCTGCAATCCGCGATGGACGGCTTCAAAGAACTGCTCGATGGTTTGGGAGAGTGATAGAACGCAGCCTCCGACTTATCGAAGTCGCGCTCAGCGTAGTGTGTCTCGGTTGTGACCGCCGATTGGTGCCCGCAGATGATTTTAGCCGCCTCTAAACCGTATGTCTCGCGGATGAATGTCGCCGCCGTGTGGCGGAGTTGGTTGGGTGTCCATTTTGGGACACTCGCCCGTTTCGCCGCTCGTTTGACGGCACGGCAATACGTCGCGTCGTCGTAACGGTCACGCGGGGAGTGCTGATAATCGAACTTCGCCGCCTGCTTGGTGGCTGGTGATTTACGTCGCTTGGCTCGAAACGCAGCCACGACTTCACGCGGACTGAACAAATACTGATCGTCGGGACGATCAAGCCACGGCCCAAGAAGTGACTGGCAAGCTGGCCCCAAAAAGACTGTGCGTGGCAGCCCGTGATGCTCCGTCTTCCAAGCGTGCGGAGTGTAAACCCACACGTCTTGCGAACGGTCGATGTCACAAGAACGCATAATGGTCACTTCGTCTGGGCGCATCGCCGTGTGAAGTTGAAGGCGTACCATTGTCATCAGTTGCGGTGGCAGAAATGGGAGCGTCGCATCGACAACATCTTTGGACACGGGCGGAATCTTTTTTGAATCACGCACCAGACTTTCGCGTCCTTTGCGAAGTTGCTGCACGGCAAGCAAGGACTGGTGAACCTCGACCGGCACCAACTCTTCTTCGACTTCCCACCGAAAAAAGTTCTTGATGATGGCGACGTGGTCGTTGATGTACGCGCGGGAGTACCCATTTGGTTTTTCCGCGAGCCCCGCTTCGATCATCCGGTCTCGAACGGTTTTCAATCGTTTCGAGCCAAACTCGTTTACTGGCGTACCGCCGTAGAGTTCGTGGAGCGGACGGAGCGCGAGTTTGATGTGGCACTGTCGCTCTGACGCCCTCGCCATCACGGTCGAGAAATGTGATGGACACATACTTGGTCATGTAGACAGCGATCAACTCATCGACTGTCAGCCAAACTTTTTGGGCGGCGGGGAGACGCGCGGTGTCCCAATCGGAACTGTTGGCCCATTTTTCGGCTATGAGTTGGGCGTAGAGTTGGCGACTTTCGGCGGAGCCGTATTCGCCGAGATAGTAATCTCTTCCGTGGATACGAACGACCGCAAGATTGCGGGACTTCTGATGCCGATACTTCGGCGGGGCGGACATTTTGGGCGTTTGCTTGGTCATTGGCACAGCTCCTTTCGGTTACAGAAGTAGTACATGTACTACTTTTTGTGAACCAACTTTGCTACACGCCGGACCCTCCAGCTATACGCGCATCCCTGCTTTTACAGTGTTTTAATCAACTGGGCGACACGGGATTCGAACCTGTGACCTCTGCCGTGTGAAAGCAGCGCTCTAACCAACTGAGCTAGTCGCCCAAAAATATCTGACCCGTCATCAAGACTTGCTCGTCTCAAGACTTGTCCGCGTCTGCCGGAGACGCTTCAAACTTCGTTGCACTCGTCCCCGTCACAACAGCCTCGACAGAACGAGATGTCGTGTTCGATGACGCCACCGTCTCACGCGACGACTCTTCGGCTACGTCGTTGAGCCCCTTCTTAAACTCCACCAGCGAACGACCCAACGAACGACCAACCTCCGGCAAACGGCGTCCAAAAAGAAGAACGCCAAGCCCAAGAACGATCATCATCTCCCACGGGCCGGGAGTGCCAAGAATTCCAAAAAGTGTCGTCATATCGCTCACCATTAATTCGCCATTCACGACTGATCGTTCGACTTGCCTTCACGCGCCTTCGCGTCGATTGTCTTCGACACCGAGTCGATCTCGTCCTCAATCCCGCTGACGCCTTTCTTAAACTCCACCACGCTCCGCCCAAGCGAACGCATCACACCCGGCAGACGATTCCCAAACAAAAGCAGCGCAAGTCCCGCCACTATCAGAAGCTCCAAGTGCCCCGGCATACCAAACATGAACCACCTCACTTTGTTGTTAGACCCGTTACGGGGCGATTTGTGGGCTTCGCCCTCCCGCCAGATTCGCCACGATGGGCCAAGCACTGCACAAACGCCCCCCACCAAGCAAACCATTCAAGAACTATTCTACGCCAGAGACCCGCTGTGGCCAAGGGGGACCGAACCGAGGTACAGATTCACCACCGAAAACGTCATCGGAAAAACAGCAACGTCCGTCAGCCCAGCAGCCGTCATTCGTGCGACCATTCGCTCCGCATTGTCGAACGCCACCACGCTCGCTGGGAGATACCGATAACCCGCTCCCGCCGCACGCCCCGCAATACACCGACCCAAAAACGGTAAAACTTTGTGAAAGTAAAAACCGTATAGCTGCGACACGACCGGCGCAGTCGGCATCGCAAACTCTAGCACCGCAACAACTCCACGCGGACACACAACACGAACCATCTCACGGAGCGCAACGTCGGTGTCGGCAGTGTTGCGAATTCCAAACGCCGTCGCCGCCACCGAACACGAACCCGATTCAACCGGCAACGAAAGCGCGTCGCCTTCGCAAAACTCAATCGCGTCGTATCCGAGCCGCAAACGTTTCGCCTCCGCAATCGCCAGCATCTCCGGTACGAAGTCGATCCCAACAGCGCGGTGTGGCGCGAGTCCTCGATGCAGTGCAAACGCGAAGTCGCCAGTTCCAGTACCAACGTCAAGAACAGTATCGCACACAGTCGAGTTCTCCCGCAAACGCGAAGCAATCGCGCGGACGGCGCGGCGTCGCCAGTGTTGGTCGATGCCGCACGTCAGCAGACGATTGAGCAAGTCGTATCGCGGCGCACACGCCGCAAACATCTTGCGAATTGCATCTGGGGAACGGTTCAAGAGTGTTGCACCTACTTCTGCGGCACGTCTTCAAAGTCGCCGAACGATTTTCCGACTCTGATTGCGTAGAGTTCGCCGAGGGCACGAACGATGATTCGGTCATCACGCACCTCGACGAGCGTACACGGCGTCCCGCCGATTGGAAACGTTTCACCGACTTTGTACCGCACATGTTTGTCGGTAGTTCGGTCGTGAATCCACGCCATCGCTTCGCCATCGACATCGGTCGTCCCCGTCAACATAACGTAAGGTGTCGAGTCGAACTCTGGCGGACGCGGCGGTGTGGTTTGCGTTGGCGATGTCGGCGTGGCGGCGGGCGAACGGTAGTTTGAAAAGATCGCACGGTTGACAATCGTCTTTGTCATCGCGTCTTCGACTTCTGCGCTGCGGAGCGAGCTGCGGTCTTGCAACACCAGCGACCCCGCCGACTTCGTCTGCGGAAAGACGGCGGTTTCAATCGTCAAGACGATGTTGATCTCTTGTGATTCGTGTACCGGATTGAGCGTGATTCCGCTGATGAGATGTAGGTGATCGACGCGGTGAAACGCCCGCAGAAACGCAGTTAGGGCAGTGAGACTTCCGCGTCCGCGAAGTGTGTACGTCAAAATTGTGAACGCCTCTTTGGCCGTCCCCGCGCTGCGGCGCGACGGTGGCGAGAGCGTGCAGTTTTGAATCTGCGATGTCTCCGCAAGTTTGTAGAGCCAGTTGGCGTAACGCGACGAGTCGCTCGCCGCCATCGACCGTGACACGAGCGTATCGAGTCGCTTCGCCGCCGTCTCGCCGAGTTGCTCTTCGCGGCGCAACTTTGTCAGTTCGTCTTCGCGTTTCTGCACTTCGTTTTGAAGCAGCGTTATCGAACCGCCATAAAACGACGACAAAAACGGCAACACAAACGCCAGCAGCACAACAAACGCCGCCCCAATGAGAATCCGTTCACGCGATTTGGTAGATGTGAGAATACTCATTTGTTGACCGATTTATTTCTCGTGCGATGAATGACGTGGTCGGAGACTCTACCACTCGCTTACGCTTCGTGTTCTTGTTCGGCGTTGGTCTACTTCCGCCACTCGCTTCCGCTGCGGACGCGGACGCCGAGGTCACGCTGCGGCAGGAGCCACGACACGACGAAAACTCCCGCCGACAATATCACCAGTAGTCCACACGCCCCCACGCGGATATAGTACCAGTCGATAAACGTCTGGTAGTTTTCACGAAAGTTAAAACTCATCGACGGCCCGTCGCGGAGGGCGTCGAAATAGTAATACGCCGTCATCGGCGGCATCGCGTCGATGTCGTCGTCACCCAAGACAAGAATCCACTGCTCCATCACCGGAATCGGCGTGCTGTCTTGCAAGACTTGCGCACCGTTGAAGTTAAACGCCTTTCGCTTCCCCAAGACTTCGTAGGCGTGCGGATAGGAGAGAATTGCGAAGACGAAAATTGGAATCGTCACCATAAGTGCAATTCCGCCGACAATGCGAACGAGCCAGCGACGACTAACCGCCGCGTGCGACGCCGCTGGTGTCGCCGACTCTTCTGTTGCGTCTGAAACCGGCAACCGTTTAAGCTGGAGGAGCGACGGCACCGCAAGCGTCGCACCGCAGCGACACTGAAGCGACTGTCCCGCCTGATGCGTCGCTACAGCGTGCGTCGCACCGCAATCACAAGTCAAGGTATAAGATGACATACACTTTGGAATTGGCAAGAGTACATGAAACGTCAATGCGTCCCCCATTTTACGCCCCGAACGGCGCAATGCAAGGGAACCGCACGAAAATGCGAGCGGCACACACAAGCGACTTGCGACGGTCGGCCTAGACGCCACCGTTTTTTTGTGGACAATGGGCGGCGAATCGGTATCGTTCCCCACTTATCACAATCAATCACGCGACATTTTCAAGGTGTCATTATGGCAAGCAGTATTGAAGACTTTGTGAAGCGTCTGGTCAAGACATCGAAGGCGTTTTCGTTTGTATTTACCGACGACTTTTTCATGATGCGCGGGCAGGGCGGTTTCAACGTCGATAAATACCGCGACATCCGCAACATCGTGCAAGCGTTCGGCCCGCAGACGGGATCGGATGTCGAAGAACGCTGCAACGTTGCGTCGAAGTTCGATGTTGAAGTTCTCGTCATCCGCAAAAACTTTCAGTACATCACGACGACGTTCGAGGAACTGGCCGAGGTGCCGTTCAGCAGTGAGGCGTCGATATTTGGGTTTGGCGAAGATATGGTCAACGCCGAAAAGGCCGACTTTCTTGTCGAGATGTTCTTCACGGAAAAGGCCGAGATGGACTCGGCCCCAATCAGCAACATTATGCAGGCGAAAAAAGACCGCCAACTCGTCCTAGTCGTCGAGCGTCAAGGCGACTTGAGACGCCCAAGTCTCGAACCGATTCGCAAACTGCGTCACAAACTTTCGACGATTCTTGTCAGTCCAGACAAAGGGCCGATTGTAGATTGTCAGGTAAGAAAGTTCTACGAACCGGGGAACAGTAACTCGCTCTCAACTCTCATGAACACATTCTGCATCGAATACGGCGCGGCACTCTTCGGACGACCAAACCGGTGAACGGTTGCAGTGAAAACGCCGCCAACACAGTTGCACACTCCGCATCATCATTCGGCGCGACGGAAGCGTGAAGCGAGCGAAGGGGCAGAATCGGAGCGGGAAGCGTCCGAATAAGAACACGAAGCGTAAGCGAGTGCCCGAATCACCATTCAGCACAGAACTCGTCATTGCCAACCCCCAAAAGGGCGGTAGAATTGCCTGCCGTTGTCCGCCGCCGTACAGTGTTCGTGGTGGCGTTGCGTACCCAAACATCGTCCGTCCCGCGTGTAAATCACGCACCGGCCTTAACTGTGCCAACGCAATCGGTGAACAGTTGCGAACGTGTCTTGTCCCATCCCAACAACCTTTGAAAGGCAGTCCAATGAAACGTTACCGTTACCCGCTTTTTTCGTTCGTTTTACTGGCGATGTTGTTCGCCGTGTCGATCAACGCCCAAGCCGAAAAACCGTCGTATGAAAAAGTGGCTGATGCGTTGGTTGCACGTTTCGCCAATGCAGATTTTAGCGACGCAGGTTTTACGCAAACGATGAAGGATGCCCAAGCCGCAGACATCGCCAAGGCACTTTGGGACGATTTTTTGAAACAGTTCGGTACTTTCGTCAAGTCGCAAGTGGTGAAAACGGAATCGCTCCTCGAATTCAAGCGTGTCTATGAACAATGCGAATTCGAAAACGGCACGGTTGTGTTTATGGTCGTGGTCGATAAGAACGACCTCGTCGCCGGGCTGTTCGTCATGTCGGTGGAGAAGAATGATGCGTCGGCAAGAAAGGTTATTGTCTCGGACAACAACGATATTCCCCAGCTCGACAAGATTTCGATAGACAAGAAGGTTTCCGATTTCATCGACGATTCTCTGGTGACACCCGAATCGGCATACGCCGCGTTTGCCAGGGCTTTGGCCAATCAGGATTCGGCGACGTTCGGCGAAGGTTTGAAAGTGCTGAATGTTCCCCGATTGCGAGGCAACGTCGGCAAACCGCTGGAACCCGATTGGGCCGCCGTTCTTCTCTCGGCCCGAATCATATCGGTACACAGCGTGGAAGACAAAGAAGCCATCGTCATTGCCAAACTGGACGGCGAAAATGTCCGAAAGCCATACGATGTGCGTTATTTCGAAAAAACGAACGGGAAATGGCTCAATACCGGAAACGACCGTTTCGACTCTCCCGAAGATGCTGAAGAGAAATTCGTTCGAATTCTGCAAATCGAACGATGTCGGTCGCTGATTCCGCTACTCAAGCTCGACAACATGAAGTCTTATCGAGTCGACAAAAAAATCGCCGACTTTCCGAACGAAATCGATCTTTCCACGCCGGAAAAAGCCTATGCCACGGGAAAGCACTTGATCGTTTCGGATCGGGACGACAAGATCGAGCAACTTGAAAAACTGCAATTTCACCAAATGAAAATGCCAGAGCGTGAGCGTGAGCAACTCGAAAAGAAAATCGATTCCGATTGGGCCGAGCGTTATATCAACGAGTTCGTCGTTTTCGAGGTTTATCAATTTGGCAATGACCACGCTTTCGTTTTCGGAAAAAGGGAGTTCGACAAATTGTACGACGGTAACTTTTTCCAAAAGAAAAACGATGGACTTTGGTACAATGTTGGCAATTTACAGAATGTCGACGCAAAAAAAATGAGCAGGGATGTCGAGTCGGCATTGGAAAGACTCAAACTCACTGGTAGTCATGCACGTTGAGACGGAAGCGATCACACGGGAAAAGCACAATCGTTTGAAAAAATTCACCACAAAACGCTTTCACGCTAAACAAATTGACAAACTTGTCGCCGAGTAGGAAGGGGAAGTTTCAATGTCTAAAAAACAAAAAGAAGCAAAGTTGTCGCCGAGCGGCAAAGCGCGTTATGTGAACTTCTTCACCGACTTCGGATTCAAACGCCTCTTCGGCAGCGAACCGAGCAAGGTCTTTTTGCTCGACTTCCTGAACGAACTTCTCCAGCAGCAAGAAGGAAAAATCAAGTCAATCAAATATCTAAAAAACGAACAGCTCGGACGTGCCAAACACGACCGCAGTGCCGTCTATGATTTGTACTGCGAAACGGAAAATGGAAACAAGTTTATCGTTGAACTACAAAAGTCCGGCCACGAGTTTTTCAAAGACCGCACGCTGTATTACTCAACGTTCCCGATCATCGAGCAAGCGAAAAAAGGGGAGTGGGATTACAAACTGCAACCGGTTTATGTCGTCGCCATTCTTGGTTTTGTGTTTGACGAAGACAAAAACGATCCGAAAAAGTTTCGTTACGATGTAAAGTTGTCGGACGTTGAAACGGGCAAGGTGTTTTACGACAAGTTGACGTTCATCTATCTTGAGATGCCGAAGTTTACCAAGACGGAAAAGGAACTCACGACGAACTTTGATAAATGGTTGTACGCAATTCGCAACCTTGATCTTTTGGACGAAATTCCGGCGTGCATTCGGAGCGGGATTTTTGAAGACTTTTTTGAAATGGCGGAAATTGCGAATCTGAACAAGCAAGAGATTGTTCAATACGAAGACAGCTTAAAAGTTTATCGCGATTGGTACAGCGTCTTAAAGTCCGCCGTCAAAGACAGTAAAAAGCAAGGTCACGCCGAAGGCCACGCAAAAGGATTGGCGAAGGGATTAGCAAAAGGCAAAGCCGAAGCCAATCGTGAAACCGCGATCAAAATGCTATCAATGAAGTTGTCGCTCGAAGTGATCGAACAAGCCACGGGCATTTCGGTGGCGGAATTGCGGACGTTGCGAAAATCGTGACCTTTCACGAAACTTTGAGAAGGAGTCTCACACAAAGGCACGAAGAGGAGAGAACACGGAACACGCGGAAAAACGGAAGACGCGGAATTCAGAACTTCTGCGTCTTTCCGTCCTTCCGCGATTTCCGCGTTAAAATTCTTCTTTGTGTTTTTGTGTCTTCGTGTGAGAAAAAAGAATCGCCTGTAAGCGACACATCACATCAAACCGTGAACGCATACCAACAAATGACAACAATCTCGCTACACGGCGTTCGCGTTCACAATTTGAAAGGGATCGACCTCGATCTGCCGACGCAGCAACTGATTGTCTTTTGCGGACTTTCGGGGAGCGGGAAGAGTTCGCTCGCGCTCGATACGCTCTACGCCGAGGGGCAGCGGCGGTACATCGAGAGTTTTTCTGCGTACACACGGCAGTTTCTCGAACGGATGGAGAAACCCGATGCGCAGAGTCTTGAAGGGATTCCGGCAGCGGTTGCGATCACCGCGCACGCACTCGGCGCGACGACCCGCGCGAGCGTCGGCTCCGCGACCGAGACGCTCGATTATCTGCGGCTCCTCTACGCCAAACTCGGTTCGATTCGGTGCCATCGGTGCGGACGCAATGTTCGCCGCGACTCACCGGACACAATTCTCTCCGCACTCAGCGCGCGACTCGCAACAAGCGGTGCGTCATCGCAGCGAGCGATGATTGCGTTTGCCCCGCCGCGTGATCTGCTAGATAGTTCTCACGAAGCGTTCCGCGACGCCGCGCTGCGTCGCGGTTTTGTACGCGGGATCGCAGGCGGCGTCCAGTTTCGCTGCGACGACGACTCGCTCACATCAGAAATGTACGCCGCCGCACTCGCTGCGATGGGAATCGAAGTCGAAGCCGCCATCACAACAACGTCCATTCCGACAACAACGTCCACCATCGACGACGATGCAAACGGTTTTGAAGAGCAGATTACCGATGACTTCGGCGAGGACGACAACGTCGCAGCATTCCAGCGTCAAACCAGCGACGAAGACGACGAAGCAACCGAAGATGTCGTCAGCGAAACGCCCGCGATATTCCAGACGCGGTTCTACGACGGCGACACCGAAATCGCCGTCTCCGCGCCGGTTGAGTCGGTGTCTGAACAAGTCGCTTCGCAATCTGCCACCGAATCTGGCGTTCCGCCGCTGCTGCTGGTTGTTGATCGCGTTGTGTTGGGCGACGATGAAGGAGACCCGTCACAAACTCTCGCGTCGATAGAGACCGCGCTCGACAGCGGCGACGACGCAGTTACGATTCTCTGGGAAGATGGGAACGTAGACAAATTCAGTCGGCGACTCCGCTGCGAGGAGTGCGGGATCGACTACCCGACTCCGCAGGTGGCGATGTTAAGCGACAACAATCCGCTCGGAGCGTGTCCGATGTGCGAAGGTTTCGGGACGCTCCTTGTTTACGATTTGGAACGGATCGTTCCGCAGCGATACAAAACTTTGCGCGACGGCGCGATTGCACCACACGCGACGCCAGCGTTCAAGACTGCGCACGACGAACTTCTCGCGCGATGCCCCGCACTCGACCTCTCGCCCGACAAACCGCTCGAATCGTACACGCCGGACGAATGGCGACGCCTTCTTTTTGGTCGCGGCGACGCGCCGGGACTTGCGGCGTTTTTTGAGAAACTTCACCGGCAAAAATACAAGATGCCGATGCGAGTTTTTTTGAGTCGGTGGCGGAGTCACCGCGTTTGTCCGCAGTGTCACGGTGCGCGGTTGCGGCCCGAAGCACTTGCGATTCAGATCGCAGGCAAAAACATTTCCGAACTTTTGGCGATGCGAATCACCGACCTCGCCGCGCACCTCGATTCCGTTGCGTGGACGCCGTGGGAAGAGAAAGTCGGTCGCGTTCCGCTGTCGCAAATTTGTGTACGGATAAACTATTTGATCGACGTTGGCCTCGGTTATCTCACGCTCGACCGCAGTGTTCGTTCACTCTCCGGCGGTGAACAGCGGCGGGTTGCGTTAACGTCGGTTCTTGGATCGAGTCTAGTCAACATGCTTTACGTTCTCGACGAGCCGACGATGGGGCTTCATCCGTCCGACATTGTTCGTTTGATGAAGTCGATTGGCGGACTGCGTGACCGCGGCAACACTGTTATCGTCGTCGATCACGATGAAGAAGTTCTCCGCGTCGCCGATCACATCGTTGAGCTTGGCCCCGAAGCGGGCGAGCGCGGCGGGCAAGTTGTCTTTCAAGGTTCGCTTGAAGAGATGCTTGCGTCGCAGGCGAGTCTCACCGGAAGTTATTTGAGCGGAAAACGCAGTAGCGGCGTCCCACTCAAGCGGCGTGCGGTACGTCACGGAATGATCGAACTTTTCGGCGCGACGGGTCACAATTTGCAAGACGTTCGCATTGCGTTTCCGCTTGGAATGCTCTGCGTTGTGACGGGCGTTAGTGGTGCGGGAAAGACTTCGCTCGTTCAAGAGACGCTCTATCCTGCGATTCAGCAGACGCTCCACCGCGACACCGCCATCCGCGGACTCCCATACCGCGACATCCAAGGGACGAGTCAGATCGACGACGTTGTGATGGTCACGCAAACGCCGATTGGACGCTCGATGCGAAGCAATCCGGTAACGTACTTAAAAGTCTTTGACGAAATTCGGCAGGTGTTCGCATCGACACTCAAGGCGCGGACGAACAACTACACCGCCGGATATTTCAGTTTCAATGTTGATGGTGGCCGCTGCAACACTTGCAAAGGCGAGGGGTTCATCGCCATCGACATGCATTTCATGGCCGATATGTACGTCCGCTGTCCGGTGTGCCACGGGACGCGGTATCAGCGAGAGATTCTCGAAGTGACGTACCGCGACAAGACGATTGCCGACGTGCTTGCGATGACGGCGCGTGAGGCGTTTGGATTCTTTCGTGGTCAACCGAAGGTGCAGCAGCGACTCAAGCCGATTCTCGATGTCGGTCTCGATTACGTTCAGCTTGGACAGGCGGCGAGTACGCTTTCTGGTGGCGAATCGCAGCGTCTAAAACTTGCGGCGTATTTGTCGCAGGTTAAGAAGGGGCGCACACTTTTCTTGATGGACGAGCCGACGAGCGGTCTTCACTTCGGCGACGTTGTTCAACTTCTCGACTGTTTTGGTGCGCTGATTGAGACGGGTCATTCGTTAATTGTCGTTGAGCACGATTTACAAATGATGAAGGCGGCAGACTGGATCATCGACGTCGGCCCCGGCGCAGCCGAAGCCGGCGGACGCATCGTCTCCGAAGGCACCCCCGAAGACATCGCTGGCACCGACTCACCAACAGGATGCGTTTTACGGAAGGCGTTGTGAGTGAGAACGAGTACCCGAACAAGAACACGAAGCGTAAGCGAGTGCCCGAAGTCAGAACGCGAAGCGTAAGCGAGTGCCCGAATCAGAACGCGAAGCGTAAGCGAGTGTCCAAATCAGAACGCGAAGCGTAAGCGAGTGTCCAAATCAGAACGCGAAGCGTAAGCGAGTGCCCGAATCAGAACGCGAAGCGTAAGCGAGTGTCCAAATCAGAACGCG
>JBOFSQ010000086.1:0-38665 GCA_051651625.1 Thermoguttaceae bacterium
GGGCAGCAATTTCAATAACCGGCGGTAAGCGGTATTCCGCGCAACCGCCGGTACGCGACAAACGAAACTGCGCGTCCCAACGGGACGCTACCAAAATATCGGTTGTTGGTTTGCAAGGTCGCGTCCTACAGACGCACCGTAATTTTGGCCGTGTCACCGGCGGTTGCGTTTGCCGCTATCGCGGCTGCACTTACCGCCGGTTATTGAAATGGATGCCCCGTCGGGGCAAATACGGCAATGCGGCCGATTCCCTAAACATTTACCAAACTTCAAGAATCCAATTTTCCACAAAGGAGATTTCCCATGAGAACGAATGAAAGAACTGGTTTTACCTTGGTCGAGCTTTTGGTGGTCATTGCGATCATCGGCGTGTTGGTAGCACTGCTCTTGCCCGCCGTGCAAGCCGCGCGCGAAGCAGCGCGGCGAATGACCTGCACCAACAACCTCAAACAAGTCGGGTTGGGTGTTCACAACTTCATCGACTCGTCCGGCGGAAAACTCCCGCCGCTGGTGATTCACGAGGCACGCCCTACGTTTTGGGTGATACTGATGCCGTACATGGAGCAAAACGCCATCTACGACCGCATCTATGCCGGTGGACAAGAAAAGGCCATGCAAGACCGAAGCGTCACCGCTCGTGATAGTGGCCCCACCAACGGTCAAGATGCAAGGGCGTTTTATCGCGGTTGGTGGGACAACCTGTGTTCTCCCGAGGACAAGAAAGCGTATGGCTCCATTCCGGGTTTCAAGTGTCCATCGCGGCGCACTGGGGTGCAAATGACTACTACATCGACCGACAATATGTCACCCATTGGCCCATGTGGTGACTATGCATGTGTCATGCGGGTACGCAACCCAGGTAATGAGATGAGTGACTGGTGGAATTGCTATATGTCTGATAACGGAGATGGCAATGACCATATTAACCGGCATTTTGGCCCATTCAGGGTGGCGCACCGCGATGCGAGTTTAGGTAACGGTGTTGATTCCAACAAGCCGCGTGACAAAATGTCGTGGTGGAAAGATGGTTCTAGTAACCAGCTTGCAGTCGGTGAAAAGCATCTCCCGCAAGATACTATTGGTGTCTGCACATCATCGTGGCGACCACGGGGCGATTGCAGTTTCTGGCAGATGAGCTGGCGTGACTCCACCGCAGCAGCTCGCCAAATACACGAAAAGAACCGTCTTGCCAAGGGGCCGAATGATTACAATCCAGCCATTGATACAAACAACACAACACCGCTAAAGGATTTCGGTTTCGGCAGTAGCCACGCAGGCGTTTGCAACTTCTTGATTGGTGATGGAGCGGTTCGTTCGATCAGCAACACTGTAGCGTTTGATCCGATCATGTGTGCTCTTGCGGACGTGTCTGATGGTGAGAGTGTGTCGTTGCCGTAGGTGGTGACCAAGTAACACCGGCGAGCGGCGGGTGTAAACCCGCCGGTGGAGCTGTGAGTTGACGCCGTGTTTTTGTTTTCCGCAATCCCGTAGGGATTCCATTATGGTAGAAACCGTGCGCCAACAAAATCCCTCAATCCCGTAGGGATTGAATTGTGGTGGCGAACGTTTGATGTGCATAACGCTTTCTACCATAATGCAACTCCTACGGAGTTGTTTTCATTAAACGTCGTGCGTTTGCTACCATAATTGAATGCCTAACGGCATTCGTGGAACGGATAATCCGTTCCCTACGCGCGGCGGCGTCAACCGGCAGTTCAATCGGTGGCTTTACAGCCACCGCTCGCCGGTGGCTGTAAAGCGGCGGCCAACCCAAAATCCGCTGCCCCGCTGGGGCAAAACAAATCGTATAACAGAAAGCGAGTTAACGTTATGAAATGTGTTGCAAGTTTGTGTGTGCTTGTTGTGGCCGTCTTTTTGAGCGGATGCAGTGGTGGCGTTGGCGTCACTGGCAAGGTGACGTTTCCCGATGGAACGCCCGTCACCAAAGGCGAAGTGAACTTCCAGAGTGCCAAAGATTTGGTATCGGGCACGATCTCGCCCGACGGAACCTACAAGCTCGAAGGCGCAACGAAAGGCAGCGGTATTCCAGCAGGAACGTACCAAGTGTTCATCGTTGGAACGCAGGTAATTGACACCAAAGGTTCGCCCAATCCGAGCGATGCGGTTGTGACCGAAACAGTCGCCAAGAAGTTTTCTAACCGCGAGACGTCAGGTTTGACGTGCGAGGTGAAAGGTGCGACGGTGTTTGACATCGCCGTCGAGAAGCCGAAACCGTAACGCGAATGCTTTGAGTAAAGTTTGATGCGAAGGACGGGCCAAGTATGGCCCGTCTTTTTTTGTTATGTCTTGGGACAATTTCCCAGTGTCACAATGTTTTCGTTGTGGTGGCGATATTGTAAAAAGCGTTATCGCCGTTAGAATCTGGTGCGCTTTGATTTTGTGTCAATCCACTAACTTATCAGCTCGCTTCTAAAACAATGAAACGCATTCTCATCACCGGAGTCACTGGTCAAGACGGTTCGTATCTTGCGGAGATGTTGCTTGATCGCGGCGACGAAGTTCACGGACTCGTTCGCCGAACGTCGCTCCCGAACACCGGCAACATCGACCACCTGCATGATAACAACAGTTTTCACTTGCACGACGGAGACCTCACCGATACGGCGAGCGTGATGCACATTGTCGATGCGGTGCGGCCCGACGAAATCTACAATCTTGGGGCGATGTCGCACGTTCGCGTGTCGTTTGAAACGCCGGAGTACACCGCAAATGTCGCTGGCCTTGGAACGCTGCGATTGCTCGAAGCGATACGTCACCTCAATCTCGTCGAGACGACGCGGTTTTATCAGGCATCGACATCAGAACTGTATGGCCTCGTTCAAGAGACACCGCAGACCGAAACGACGCCGTTCTATCCGCGCAGTCCGTATGCGATTGCGAAACTCTACGCCTACTGGGCGACGGTCAACTACCGCGAGGCTTACGGCATCTTTGCGTGCAACGGGATTCTTTTCAACCACGAAAGTCCGCGGCGTGGCGAAACGTTTGTCACTCGCAAAATTACGCTTGCCGCCGCACGAATCAGTCGTGGCTTGCAAGACAAACTTGCCCTCGGCAACCTTGATGCCCAGCGCGATTGGGGGCACGCCCGCGACTACGTTGACGGGATGTGGCGAATACTTCAGCAACCACAACCCGACGACTACATTCTCGCAACCGGCACAACGACGACGGTTCGCCGTTTTGTGGAGCTGGCGTTTCGTGAAGTCGGTATCGACATAACTTGGGAAGGTAACGGCGTCGCGGAGACCGGACGCGACGCGAAAACGGGACGAGTGATCATCGAGATCGACCCTGCATATTTTCGTCCGAGCGAGACCGACGTTCTCGTCGGCGACGCATCAAAGGCGCGTCGCGTTTTGGGTTGGCAGCCGCGGTGTACGCTTGAAACGTTAGTCCGCGAGATGGTTGCGGCGGACGTGCGCCGCGTATGAGCACTCACCGTTTCACTCCAAACGAATCGACTCAATCTCCACTTTGATTCCCGCTGTCGAAATGGGATCGAGCCGCAAGTCGGTGAGACGCCCTCGCCATTCGGGACAACTCTTGAGCGGAAGAACGTATTCCACGAAATCGCTCGAAGGACGCACTGTCGTCTTGACAGAGCAACTCTCCGAAAAGTCCGGCGTTTGCTCAGTTTTCCAGAGAAATTGGAGCGTGTCGTCTTTGGAGACAGACGTTTTCATACGAACGACGAGACGCTCAAACTGCGACGCTTTGGCGCGGTCTTGGGCAACCCAAATCGCTGGGTCGAATGTCGTCGATTCAAACGTCAAGCACTCGCCAGCGTTTTGAAAGTCTTTGACGTTCATCATCGCTCGCCATTCTTGCGACGGGCTGAAGTGTCGCTTCCAGTTTTCGTAGTCTGCGCCGCGAAATGTCCACGAAGTTTGGTTTTCAAAGTACGTCGCGGGCAAGTCGTATGGGCCGAGGCCGATGTCGGCTGGGATGATGTCAACGTGTTCTTCGTTCGCATCTGCAAAGACACGGCGAACGGCGTCGAGGTATCCGAATCCGTACTCACGATACGGGGCGATGTAGTGCCCTTCGCTCCACTCGTTCCAGTTGTCGAGTATGACCATTTTGCCGCCGAGTTCGTTCGGCGACATGTTCGTTTCGATGAACTGTTTTCCGCGTCGCAAAAGTTCTTCGTAATCGGTTGGCGGTAGTTTCCAGATCGAACCTTCGTCGCGCCAGCCGCTCCACGCTTGCGACAGCGTGACGACTTGCGGCAAAATGTCGTGATGCTTTTGCGTCTCTTGAATGTAGTTTAACTGCGTTTCGATCACCGTTTGTGGTGGCGGCGAGTTGTGAACATACCAGCAGTAGGCGAAGCTCGCGTCGAGTCCCAAATCGCGGAATCGCGCCAGCACCGCCGGATCGGTTCCGCGATATTCGCCGAGGAGATAGAGTCCGTCAAAACCGGCTTTTTTGCACGCCTCGCGCATTGCATCGAACGCGGCTTTGGCCTTGTCGTCGCCGCCCAAATCGAGAGAAACATCGTTCGGCTGATAGACGAAGAGAACCGGTTTGTTGTCGATCTTCAAGTAGTTGTCGCGTTTGAAAAACTTCTCGATCCAGTACGGCATCAAGTTTTCGAGGAGGTCTTTTTCGTTTTCGATTCCGGCGACGCCGCGTCTTTGGTTTTCCCACATAATCGTAAACTTCATCTGACTACCAAAACGCGACTTGAAAAGTGCGTCGTCAAAAATACTCTGCTCAAACATTGTCGTGACCGGACCGCCTTGGCTCGTGCGATACCAGCAGTAGATGAAAAATGAGACGCCGTGTTCCAACGCCCACTTAGTTTCCCAGTCGGCGATTTCGGGATTGTCTTGCGAGTAGATTCCGAGTGCGGGCGTTCGCTCTTGGTGTTTTTTGACGACTTGATTCCAAAGGTCTGCGCGTTCGCGTTCCCAAAGCGGGCAGTTGTGCGCACCGACGAGCAAACTTGTTTTGACTGGCTGTGGTTCTGGAATGTAGGACAACTTCTCGACTTTGCGAGGCGGCAGAACGGCTTGTGAAATCGTAGCCGTTTGAACGACATTTCTGCCGACCAAAAGTTCGAGCGAAAACTCGACTTGACCAGCGGTCTTGCAGACGACGTTCCAACTCGGCGTTGCGGCTTTGTTTGCCTTGACACTTTTTTGCTCGGTCACGTTGCAACTCGCTGGCACGACGAGTCGGCACTCAAACGCAACATCGTTGTCGTTCTCGATGACCGCGTTCAGTTTGAACGGACGCTCCGCGCGAATGAGCGGACAGTCGGTTTGGAAACTGTTCTCGCGGATACAGAGGCCATCCGACGCAAACAGCGACGATGCCGCACCGACGAGAGCAAACGAACAGAATACGATTGCGATACGATTCATGGAAATCTCCCCTTTGACAAATGTTCACGCACAAAAAACGCGACGCGGAAGCGGCGATTATCCCGTTCCACGTCGCGCCGTCAAGACGTTACACCGTATCCGCCACTCACGGCTTTTCAACGGTGATGTCGTAAACTGTGTCACCTTTCACGGTCACGGTCAAACCAGATGTGGTGGGCGTGAGATATTTTGGGTTGACGAGCTGTGTGGTCGCAGCGAGCTTGAACTTGTTGGGAATCTTCCCCGCTTCAGTCGCAGAGTTTTCACCAGTGCCAGCGACGATTTGGTTCGTCCCACTCAAGAAAACTTCATACGTTCCGGGCGGAATCCCATCACCATCTTTGAGTTTTCCTGCGGTGTAGGTGCCGTCGGAATTGAGCGTTCCCGAACCGAGAAAGTTACCGCTCTGAAACATCACCATCCCAACCGGCAACGGCGAACCATCCGAAAACTTTACCTTGCCCGTTACCTTTGGATCACCACATCCGATAACGGAGAAACTTACAGCAACGAGAACGAAGAGTGTGAGTAGTTGTTTTCGCATTTTGAGAAACCTTGTTGTGTGAAAATGTGTGAATGGACTTGTGGACGTTGACGCACTTGCCCCAACGGGGCAGCGATTTCAATAACCGGCGGTAAGCGGTATTCCGCGCAACCGCCGGTGCACGCCAAACGAAAATGCGCGTCCCAACGGGACGCTACCCCAATGCCGCTTTTTTGTGGCGGTGGTTTGCAAGGTAGCGTCTTACAGACGCCTATACTTTTGCGTCGCTACCGGCGGTTGCGTTTGCCGCTATCGCGGCTGCACTTACCGCCGGTTATTGAAATCGCGCCCCGTCGGGGCGAAAACAATTCGTACCGTAACACAATCACTCGCTTACGGGAGCGAAACCGATTTGCCATCGGCGCAATCCGCGTAGGCCGCCAAAATGTTGTAGGGCGTCGTGACGCTCACCGAACGCACTGAACCATCACCAAGAACAAACTGACAAATCCCCGGATGGTAACTCCCGAAACCTGAATTGATCGTCGCACCGTTGGCGTCGTCTTGTGGACGCAAAAGTCGCATTGTGTTTGCCGTTGGATTACCGCTGGTATCCATACCGTTAACGAGTGCCCGACCATGTGCGCCAGAATCAGTTGCCGCGGCTTGAAGAAGATAGGAACAATCGTAATTGTCAAGAAATGGCGTACCCGGCGCACACTTCCCCAAACGATTGAGTGGGATGTGTTTTTCCCCCACGAGGAACTGATTCGACAGACCATCCTTGACCCACGAGAACGAGTCGCGCCCGTTCCAATACTTGAAGAGTGGAGTTCCGCTGGCGTCGTTGTTCACAGTACAAACGCGGAACGGGCCTCGGTGATGCACAATGTGTGAACCATTCGGGTCCTCCCGCACAAAGCAGTGTGACAGACCTTGTGGAGCGTCAGGGCACGTCGGCGTTGCGTAAACAATGCCATAGTCACCCTGCGGCCCAGCGTGGGCACCACCATTATATGCGAGAGCCGCGTCGTACTCGGCGGCGGCATAGCCACTGCGGCGCGACGGGCACTTTGTCCACGGGATACTTCCAATTCCCTTCCGAATCTCTGGCGTCATTGTGGTTCCCCAACCGTTATTCCACCATGAGGCGACCGTGACGGGACCTGCTCCGTCGCTTGTCGTACTGGCCATGAAGTCCCACACAGCCTGTTGTTCCAGATACGGAAAGATGGTACCGAGCATTGTGCTACGGTGCCAGCCTACGCAGCTCGGCGGAAGCACGCCGCGCGTATCGTGGAAGTTGTGAACGCCGATACCGATTTGTTTGAAGTTGTTGCTGCAAGTCATCCGTCTCGCCGCTTCGCGGGCCGCCTGCACAGCGGGCAGGAGTAGTGCAACGAGAACGCCGATGATGGCGATCACCACGAGAAGCTCAACGAGAGTGAAACCGCGATGGCGGCTTCGAGTAGAAGTGGTAACGTCGGCGTCAGAGAAGACGCCAAAGACATCGCAAAGTCTATCAGGCTTGCCCCCCCCCCCCACCTTAACATTTGGCGTGCCGCAGATAAGGCACGCTGCGCCGAACATTGTTTCCAAACCACAAACCAACACGGTCAGAATCTTTTCCATCGTTCGTCTCCTTGTGAAAAGTGGACATCGAAAGAACCGAAAATCAATCGTCGCAACACACGACGACCACAGTGGGGAATCGTAACGCGCAAATAACGGTCGTCAATGGGACGCGATTTTTTTGCTCGTCACCGTTTGAGCGCGTCGGCCCACGCTGCGGGGTCGAAGCGTGGTGTCGTTGACGGTGTTGGTGGAGTCGGCGGTGTGAACGGTGCGACTGGAGCTGCGACTTGCGGCGTTTGCGCGACCGGTGCGATTGACTCCCAAAACGACGTGACCGCAGCGGCGGGCGTTCCAGCGTTCGGTGCTACTGCGTTCATCGTTGCCCGTACGGCGTCGGTCGCGGGTGAGAACATCGCCGCGACGAACGGCTTCAGTTCGTCCACGATTGCCGGTGCTGGTTCTCGTGCGTTCGCGGTTGATGCAGATGCTACCGGCGACGACTTTGCTGTTGCTGGCGACGCGACGGAGTTCAACCATCCCGCCAACGCCGGACTCTCTTTCGCAACGGTCTCGCCAACGAGTTTCGTCGCCTCTTTGACGACGGCGTTCGCAACATTGTTAGCAGTGTCGGGGCCGAGTGTCGATTGAACTTTTTTCACATCGTTTGCGACTTCTTTGCTCAAGTTTGGTAACGTCCATTCTGCGGAGGCGCCGTTGCTGATCGTGTTAACTTTCGCATCGAACTTGGCGAGTTGTTCGTGCAGACGTTCACAAACATCGGGCGGAATCATTCGTTCTGTCGCCCTGATAATTGCAACGCCGAACGGGCCGGAAAACGATTGCGTCACCCAGCGGCCCGTCGTTTCCGACACCATCACGCAACCGAAGATGATGACAACCGCAATGAGTACACACTTGACGACACCGAGCGCAAGTCCGACGAGGTGATCGAGCCATCCGAGGTAGAGCAGATTAACGGCACCGCGAACGACACGTCCGACGATGTGTGCGGCGATAACAGCACCGACGAAGAGCAATACCATCGCCACATAATACCGGAGCGGGTCTTGCAGCGGGATCAATGGCGCGAGTATCACGCTCCCTCGAAGCGCGGCAAAACTGCCGACGACAAGTCCTACAACGGACGTGACTTGCGTGATAATTCCACGCCTCCAGCCACGCCACGCAAGGAAGAGCAAAAGCAAAATGAGAACGAAGTCGAATGATGTCATGGCGTTATGCGTAGTAAAGTTTTGGCTGCACGCGGTGTGGTGGTGGTGTACGATGATGTCTTTGCCCCGACGGGGCATTAAGAACACGAAGCGTAAGCGAGTGCCAAGTAGCACTCGTGAACGTAACCAGTCACTCCGCCGGAGTACTGGTTACGTTCGCGGTTATCATTGGCGTGTTATGATTCAGGGCACTCGCTTACGCTTCGTGTTCTTATTGTGTGCTCGGTTCGGTGGCACTATTAAAATCGCTGCCCCATCGGGGCAAATACGTCAACGGCAATGCGGTCAATTGCGTGAACGCTTACCAGAATCGTTTGGTTGCGTGGATTTGTGAAGGCGGCCTCACCGCAGAATCATACACAATTTTGCTCTTTCTTTCCAGAGCGAAAATTGGTACGATTCGCCAATGGGGAGTTTTTACCAGCACATACGTTGCTCGACGGCGACGGGCGTTGTCTACGGCGGTGCCGCCTACGCTTGCGGCGTCCCCGTGCCGACGGCCATTCTCGCTGGCGGGATGTGCAGCGCGGCTGGAATGCTCCCCGACATCGACAGCGACACGAGCCAATCGTTCCGCGAGTGTATCTATTTTGCGGCAGGAGTCGCGGCGGTGACGGCAACAATGCGTGCCAACGAAGTGCTAGTCGATAGCGACGTTGTTGCGCTCGTCGGCGCGTCGGTATTCTTTTTCGTTCGGTTTGTCGTTGGCGTGATGATTCGGCGTTTCACCGTGCATCGCGGGATGTTTCACAGCATTCCAGCGGCGATAATTGCAGGCGAGATTGTCTTTCTGGCATCGGCTGGGTCGGTCGAGATGCGGCTTGTCAAGGCGGGCGGACTCATTGCCGGTTTTCTTTCACACCTCATCCTCGACGAAATATTCAGCGTTGACCTGCGCGGAATGCGAATCAAAAAGTCGTTCGGTACGGCACTCAAGTTTGGCAATCCGCAAAACAAACAGTTGACTTCGATGGTTTATACTGTGATGATCGCCCTTGGCGTTGCGTGTTTGAACGAGCCGCAACTTCGTGAAATGTTACCGACTTCGCCTGAAGGTCAAAACAGTTGGGAAGGGATTCAGCAGATTGCGCAGAAGGCGCAAGAAGATTTCCAAAAAGCGATCCCCGAATCGCTGCATCCGCTCGTGAACAATTTTCGCGCGGAGATTGAACAGGCGATTCCAGAACCGGTGCGTGCGGTAGTCGCTTCGTCTGCGCCGCGTGTTACGAGTCCAGCGTTGGCACCAGCACCACCGCCAACGTATGTGACACCAATCGACGCGACTCCGCTTGCGACGTTGGCACCGCCGCCGCTTCCGCAGACGTTACCGCCGACACTGGAACCGTCGTTCGCGCCGGTCATCTCGCTCGACACTGCGTTGGACACCGCTTTACCGGTTTCTGAACCATCGTCGCCGAGTTTGTTCCCAAAACGTCAACGCGGCCCTGCCGTCTTGCGGTAACGTATCTACACGCCTTTGAGTTGGTACAGTTTTTCTGCGGGGATGCGCGAGATTGCGTCTGCGGGACAGCGTGCCGCGATGGCGCACTGGTGACACTGGTCGCAAATGTCTTGATCAATCTGCAAATAGAGCGACCCGTTGCCGAGCGATACGCAACCATCAACACACTTCCCGCATCCGATACAGAGGTGGCGGTCGATGGTGTATTCGTAGTACGGGTCTTCGACGAGCTTCCGGTTAATCGCCGCTGTTGGGCAAAGTTGGTTCTCGGCACCGGCGTTGCGTGCGATTGGTTGCGGGTCGAAGAACCCCGTGCAAAGGTCGCAGTAACCGCACATCGAAAAGTTGTGAAAACACTTCACCGCAGATTGCGGCAAGACACAGTTCACCGCACACCCGCCGCAGGCGGTACAACGCTTTGGGTCGATCTGCCAAACGGCTTCCGAACGTGAACGCCGCATGGCGAGCGCGGCCCCGCCGCCAACCAGTACACATGTTGCGGCGGTTCGGACGGTTGTCTTGAGAAACTCTCGTCGTTGCATGTTTTCAGACATCACAAATCTCGATTGCTTTGCGGAGTGATTCGAGACCTTTCTTCGGGCCAAACTCGTGGGCGATGTAGCCGTTGTAGCCTGTGTCGAGAATCGACTTGATCACGAACGGATAGTAGATTTCTTGCGAGTCGTCGATGTCACTGCGCCCGGGGTTGCCGCCGGTGTGGACGTGTCCGATAAAGTCTTTGCACTCGCGGAAGATGTTGATCAGATCACCTTCCATAATTTGCATGTGATAGATGTCGTAGAGGAGTTTCATTCTTTCGCTGCCAGTCTTTTTGCAAAGCTCGGCTCCCCACGGTGTCTTGTCGCACTGGTAGTCTTTGTGGTCGCGTTTGGAGTTGAGAAGCTCCATACAGATGTTGACTTTGTGTTTCTCGGCAAGCGGCAGAATCTTTTGGAGTCCGGCGACGCAGTTTGCCATCCCTTCATCGTCGGAGATTCCGGCGCGGTTCCCCGAAAAGCAGATGATATTCGGCACGCCTCGTTCGGCGGCGAGTGGGATATGCTTTTCGTAAGTTTCAATGAGTTTGGCGTGGTTTGCCGGGTTGTTAAACCCTTGGCCAATCCCCGCACCGGGGACGTTCCCCATCGTCACAACAAGACCTTGTTCGCGGACAAGCTCCCAATCGTTGGGGTCGATCAAGTCAACGCCGACCAGCCCGATTTTTTTGACGAGCGGACAGAACTCCTTGAGCGGGTACTTTCCAAAACACCACTTCGAGACCGACTGTTTTGCCTTCCCCTTCGGTGTGTACGTCAATTCTTCAGCAGCACGAACCTTCGGCACTTCCCGCAACGCAGTCGATACAACAACTCCAGCAGCTACGGTTGACAGCATTTCACGACGACTCATCATAACCACACCTCCCAAAATAAAGATTGACTGAAGTGGCCAACGCCACAAACGCACGGGGGCCACTTATAGCGAAAAAAACGGTTTTTGCAAGGACGACCCGTGTACGCGGCCCTTGCCATGAACGCAGAATCGTCTACAATACGCGACCGATTTTGTGGTGGATTGTTGCATGGGCGTTTGGACGCCCATTCCATTTGCGAATCTGCGTAGCAGTTTCCAAGCAACACACCAACTAACCATTCCAGAGCCGCAAGTCTCTTGGAACAAACTCTCAAGGAGTCGCACGAATATGGCCAAGTCACCGATGGGTAAGAAGGGGAAGTTTCAGCCGCGGCGTCGTAACAAGCCGAAAGTCAAGACGGTTCGTAAAGACCCGCTCTTGGTTGAAGGGAAGCGTCCGCACCCGATGTATGTGGACTACAAAAACGTCGAGCTTCTGAAAAAGCTCACGAGTCGTCAGGGGAAGATTCTTGCCCGCCGCAAGTCGGGTTGTTCGGCGGTGAGCCAGCACGCCGTCGCCAGTGCCATCAAACGGGCACGGTTTATGGCTCTGCTCCCATACGTCACGCGATAAGGGCCCGGTAAGCGTTCACGGTTAATTCCGTCATGCCCGCGTACTCGGCGGGCATCCAGAGCTAACGCTCTGGGGTTCGCTTGCGCGAACTTCGTTACTGCGTCTGCTTGCGGCGTTGCTCTCTAGGCCCCCGCCGAGTACGCGGGGGTGACGGAAGGAAAATCAATCGTGAACGGTTACAAACCCCGATTCGGTACGCGAAGTGCAATGCTACCAAATCCAGCCCGTCATGTCATCACTCCAAGCGACAGCATTCTTTGATCGTGCCGTGACGAGTGGTCTCGTTACCGCGTCGCAGTTGCGGTCGCTTTGTCGGCGGGTTTCGCGTGGAGAGGTCGCGCCGTCTTCTGAACCGATTACGTTGTCGTTACTCTCATCTCCGAACGACGATGATGTCACCACGACGAACTCGTTGACGCCAGACGATTTTGTGCTTGCCAATGCGGCGGTTACGTTGCGTTACGTCAGTCGGTGGCAGGCGATACAGCTTCTCCGTGGGCGGACGAAGTTCACGCTCGGCCATTTTCGGATTGTCGATTCGCTTGGATCGGGTGGATATGGTCAGGTCTTTCTTGGCAAGAACTTCGATGACGACTTGTCGCTAGGCGGGCCAGCGAACGAAGCGGATCGTCCGTGGGTTGCGGTGAAGGTGTTGCCGATGGCGCGTGCGCGTGCAACACCGATGCTTGTGACACGTTTTCTACACGAGATTGATGTACAGCGTGACATCGCGCACCCACACATCGCGCGGCTTCTCGATTCTGGTCACGATGCAAACGTTCACTACATGGTTCACGAATATATCGGTGGGTGTGAAGTGCGGCAGTGGATGCGTCGTGTTCAGTCGTTGCGTTACGATCACGCTGCGGCAGTGATCACGCCCATTGCGCGGGCACTCCATTACCTCCACACACGCGGCCTGATTCACCGCGACGTAAAGCCAGCCAACATATTGCTGACTGCCAGCGGTATTCCAAAACTGATTGATATGGGTTTACTCACTCGCGCCGACAACGCCAACGATCTTGAAATGACAAGCGAAGGCGAGCAGCAGCGACATTGGGACAAGCTCGGACTCTTAGGGAAAATTGCGGGGACAGTTGAGTACATCGCACCAGATCAGATACGTTGCCCGAATCACCCGACAGCGGCGTGGGACGTGTACGCACTCGGTTGCACGCTTTATCAACTAATGACGGGGAGCGTTCCGTTTCCTGAAGGGACATCGCACGACAAACTTTTTGCGCACGTCAACCGCACACCGGTTGATCCGCGTGTGTACAATCCGAGTGTTCCGTTTGACGTTGCGCAGTTGGTATTGCAGATGCTTGCAAAGTCGCCGTTGGAGCGAGTCGAGTCGTGTGAAGAAGTTGCGTCGCGGCTTTCGGTGTGGGCGTCTCCGATCCCGCCGATTCCAGTCATCAACGCCCGCCGCGGTGACTCTTCACTTGCACCGCCACCGGTCTTGAGTTGAGCGAACGGGTCTATCGGTGCCGCAGAACAATCATACTCACTGAGCCACGCGATCATACAAGCAATCAACGAATGCACAAAACCAATCGCCAATTCAACGCTTACGCTTCCCTCCACCGCTACTCGATTTATACCGATTCCAGAAAACTGGCACCATCCAGAGTATTTGATGCGGTGAAATAAGCTGTGAACCACAACCATTTTTTCAAAGATTTTCATGCCACGAGAAACGATCATTCGTTCTGATACAGATTTGTCGTCAGATATTGTCGCAGAGCCGCTTGCGACGGAGTTGCCGTTGCCGGTTTCACCGGAGGAAGATCGCGTGTTACGTCCGTCGCGGATGGGCGATATGGTCGGCCAGCGCGAGGTCTATGCGCGGATCGAAATTGCAGTTACCGCAGCAAAGAAACGCGGTGAGCCGCTCGGTCATATCCTGTTCGACGGCCCGCCCGGACTCGGCAAGACAACATTCGCAACGTGCATACCACGAGAACTCGGTGTGCCGTTTCAGATTGCAAACGGTGCCACGTTTCGCGCGCCGAAAGACATCGTGCCGTATCTCACGAACGCTGAAGAAGGATCGGTGCTGTTCATCGACGAAATCCATCGAATGCCGAAGGCGGTCGAGGAGTTTCTCTATCCAGCAATGGAAGACTTTCGCATCGACCTTATTCTCGGTGAAGGTGTCAGTGCGCGGACCCTCAACATCCAACTCAAACCGTTCACGCTAATCGGCGCGACGACGCGAACGGGTCTGATTTCATCACCGCTTCGTGACCGTTTTATGATCCGCGAGCATCTCGACTTCTATTCGCATTCGGAACTTGTAACGATTGTCGAGCGGAATGCGAAGAAGCTGGCGGTGCTTCTCGAAGGCGATGCGGCGATGGAGATGGCGATGCGAAGCCGTGGGACGCCGCGTTTGGCAAACAATCGCCTGCGGTGGGTGCGCGACTACGCTGACGCCAAGAAACACGCCGTCATCACGCGGGACGTAGCACGCGACGCGCTTGCGATGCAGGGGATCGACGCGCTCGGACTCGACGCACAAGACCGCAAAGTTTTGGAGACGATCCGCCGTGTTTTTGGTCGTGGCCCTGTCGGCGTTGAGTCGGTCGCGCACACACTCAACCTCGCCCCCGACACACTCATCGACGAAGTTGAACCGTTTCTCCTGCGGAGCGAACTACTCATCCGCACACCGCGCGGTCGCTGCCTCACCGACAAAGGTGCCGCTCACCTAGATAACCTCGCTACGGATTAATTTGTAGACCCGTAGCGGGTCTACTTTGATTCGTTTTCGCTCTTCGTCTGTGAACTTTGTGCCCGTCGGCGGCGCGGGTTTTCAGCTCGGCGTACCGCGATTCTTGCAGGGTGGCGTTCACGAGAAAGGTGAAGACATCGTTTTCACGCCTCGGCGACAAAGACTCGCATTGAGTGGTCGAGGAATCGCAGCGGACGATTTAGCTGTGGCGCGGGGCCGTCGGCGGCGGGGAAGATGTCGTTCGGCGATGGGGCTGCCGTGTCGAGAAAGAGTCGCCACGAAAATTGTTGACACACCGCCGGAAAACAAAAGTCTCGCGGTTCCCACGCCGCGTGACACATAATCAAGATGTGATAACGCGAAACCTCCTGCGTCTCCGACGGCGGAACAGCCGAAATAAGACACGTCAAACTCCGCTCAAGTCCATAATTCCAAGCGACACTGCCACCTTGCGCACCATACCAACTGATGTCGGGAAGTCCACCCGGACGACGCGGTTGTCCTGTCAAAAATCGTGTCTGCCGTACCGCAGGCTCCGACAAACGAAAACGGATCAGACCTTCAGTAAAACGACGTAGCGATTCGTTTTTCTTCGCGAGTTTCCAGTCAAACCACGAAATCTCGTTGTCTTGGCAATAGGCGTTGTTGTTGCCGTTTTGTGTGCGACGTATCTCATCGCCCGCAACAAGCATCGGAACTCCTTGACTCAAAAAAAGCGTTGCAAGCATGTTCCGAATCTGTCGTTGCCGCGTCGCATCGACCGCTTCGTTTGATGTCGGCCCTTCGATGCCGTAATTGCAACTCATGTTGTTGTTGTCACCATCACGATTGTCTTCGCCATTTTTGGCGTTGTACTTTTGATTGTAGGTGACAAGGTCGTTGAGCGTAAATCCGTCGTGAGACGTTATGAAGTTGATACTGCAAAACGGAGAACGTCCGGTGTGCGAATAGAGGTCGCTCGAACCCGAAAGTCGCGTGGCGATTGCCCCCGTCATGTGTTCGTCGCCGCGCCAGTAGCGTCGTGCGTCGTCGCGGTATTTACCGTTCCACTCTGCCCAGCGTCCCGACCCCGCACCGAACGAACCGACTTGATACGCACCCGCCGCGTCCCACGCCTCGGCGATAATTTTTGTGTCGGCCAGAAGTGGGTCTTCGGCGATCATTTCAATCAGCGGCGGATTCGCTTGAAGGTGTCCGTTTTGATCGCGGCTCAAGATCGACGCAAGGTCAAAACGAAAACCGTCAACGTGATAATTGTGTACCCAGTAACGCAGACAATTAAAAATCATCTCGCGGACTATCGGGTGATTTCCGTTGACAGTGTTTCCGCAACCGCTGAAGTTTTTGTAATACTTCCCGTGTTCGAGCATGTAGTAAACATTGTTGTCGAGTCCACGGAAAGAGAGTGTCGGGCCGCGTTCGTTCCCTTCGCAGGTGTGGTTGAAGACGACATCGAGGATCACTTCGATCCCGTTTTGGTGCAGAACGCGCACCATCTCTTTGAACTCGCGCACCTGCGCACCGATTTCGCGTCCGTGGGCGTAACCTTGGTGCGGCGCGAAAAACGCCATTGTGTCGTAGCCCCAGTAGTTCTGGCGTGGCGAGACTTGGCCGTTCGTCTCTTGCATCGGAAATGCGTGAATCGGCATAAGCTCAATCGCCGTCACGCCAAGCGATTTTAGGTACGCGATTCGGTCTTTCTCGATGATGCCAAGATAACTCCCCGGATACTTCGCGCGACTCGTTTTCGATTGCGTGAAACCGCGAACGTGCGTCTCGTAGATAACGCTCTTGGCGAGGTCATACTTAAGATGTCGGTCGCCGCGCCAATCGAAGTCGTCATCGTCGATGACGACACACTTCGGCGGACGAATTACACCGTCGCTGCTGGTTTGAAACTCGCCAGCTATTGCCTTTGCGTATGGATCGATGAGACGCGCCTTGCCGTCGAAGCGCAAACCTTGTTCGGGAATGAACGGCCCATCGGCCTGAAAGTGATAGAGCTGCTTCGCCTTCACGCCGCGCACGAACAGACTCCAAACGTGTCCCCAGCGGTTGTTTTCGCGGTCGAACGTGAGTGTCTCGGCTGGTTCACGGTCTTCGACGCTATTGTATAACAGTAGCCGCATGTGCGTTGCGTGACGACTGATGACGACAAACTGCGCACCGTTATCGTGAAGAATCGCCCCATACGGCAGCGGATAACTAAACCGCAACGCCGGTGGACGCTCAAAAAGCCCCGACTCAGCAAGCGGTGTTTTGGGAAAGATCGACATAGAGAAATCTACTCAAGACAGTTTGAATTTCCCGTACCAAAACGGTAGCGGCCCATCGGGGCCGCGGTACGACGGAGGGCGAAGCCTACAAATCTACCCGTAACGGGTATCACAGCGTTCGCGTTGGTGAATCACCTTGCGCGGCGAGTTGCCGACGCCCAGCGACCGTTTGGAGCACGACGTGCATCTGGAGAAGAAGTGCATTTGGCGGCTGCTGACCGACGAGACGTGATAACCGCAAACCGCCAGCGTCGATGAATTGAATCGTTGGAAACTCGCTCACGTCGTACTCTTTGCAGAGCGAACGAGATTCCGCCGCATCGACGGTAACGCAGACAAACTTCGACGCGAGTTGCCGCACACTCGGATCGGTGAACGTCCCAGCTTTCATTCGCGCGCTGTAGACGCAGTTGTCGGTTGTGAAGAAGACGAGGATCGGTTTGTTCTCGCTGTTTGCAAGTTTTACGGCGTCTTCGTAACGAGTGACAAATGGGAGCGATTCGTTTGACGTGGCGGTTTGCGAAGTCGTCGTTTGCACTGAAGTCGTCGGCACCGCCGACGTTGAATGCTCGCAGCCAACGAGCGTTATCGTTACAGCGATCAAGACGAAACAGAATAACTGCCAGCGACAGAATAACTGCCAGCGCGACGCAACGCCTGTGCCGCAGTGAGTACGGCGGCTGTCAAGCGAGAGAGTATGGGCGATTTGGGAGTCGTTCATTTGTGGAACCGAGAGTGCGGAATTAAACCCGCTGCGTGTCTATCGCCCTTGCAAGAGAGCGACTTGATTGGAAATCGTTCTTCGAATCGAGCGAATCTGCGTAGTTCAAAGACTACGAAAAGTTTAGGAAAAGAGGGCGGCTTGGTTTCCCAAACCGCCCTCACGAGGTGCGCTGTAACTATGGGACGTTCGAAGTGGAGTTTTGCAAACCCAGTACAAAGTCGAGGCGAAGCAGACCTCGTCCCCTTTGCGAACAATCAATACCAGCGGACGATGCACGAATGCACCGATCACGGCGATCCCTATCCACACAACATCCTTGCTGGCGATAAGGGGCCGCACCCCGCGCGGGGGAATTATTCCGCCCACGCCCCTTCTATCGTATAACAGTCATAGTACAATCGCACCTAAAGAACCGTTCCTACGGAAAAATCGTTGCCGCCATCACGCCGAGTTACTCTTATGAGAATCGAAAAGAGTGGAGAATGTGCGAAAAATGGCGAGACGACGCAGAATAAGAAAACCACAACAAACCGGAGATTCCACATGTTCACTATCCGCACAATCTTGACTGTACCGCTGATGCTCGTACTCGCGTCAATGGTTAACGCCGCGCCAGAGTTGCCCACAATGGATGTCGCCGAGTGGGTCTGGACGTATCCCGACGCCGTGCAGCGCGGCGGTGGCGAGGCGTATTTTCGCACCACGTTTCGTCTCGATCAGGAAGTCACGTCGGCGAAGGTTTACATCACCGCCGACAACGGTTACGAACTTCTCGTCAACAACCGTAAAGTCGCCGAAAAACTCGGCGCAGGCGGCGACGTTTGGGGGACAATGAATCTCCTCGACATCGCACCGTTTCTCGTCCCGAACGCATCGAACGTCATCGCTATCAAGGCGACTTGTCTAGGCGGCAGCGCGGGATTAATTGCGTCGTTTCGTATAACGCTAAAAGATGGCACAATTCTCGACATCCCGACCGGCCCCGCGTGGCGTGCGACCGAAGAACCCGCCGAACGTTGGTGGGAACCCGACCACAACGACTCCGCGTGGACACCCGCCGCGCCGATGGGGAAACTCGGCATCGGACCGTGGCGAAAAATCGCACTCCCAACCACGCTGACCGACCCGAAGACGCTACCCGTTCAAGCGACCGGTGCGGTGCGACTCAACGACTCGTTCGTCACACTCTCATCGCTCGACGACTACGATTTTCCTGCTGGCGTTGTCTTCATCGAAGGTCGCGCGCCGGACTGTTCAACTCCACTTGCAACGACAAACTTTCGTATCCGCGAGACGCGAGCGTACTGGGAAAACGACGTTCCCGCACCATCAATCAGCGGGCCGAAACTCTACAAACTCGTCCCCGCACGCCCCGATGGTGTGAAGACGCTCTTGCTCGATGCGGGCGAAGGACTCATCGGTTCGCCAATCGCCTCGTTCGATGGGAACACGATCTACTTCTGTATGGCGAAGCACGGTGTAGTTCCGGTGAACGCAGATGAACGAATACCAGAAGAGAAACTGTCGGAAGCGTTCTTCCACATCTACCAAATCGACGCCGACGGAAAAAATTTGAAGCAGTTAACCGACGGCCTTTGGCACGACACTGATCCTTGCCCGCTCCCCGATGGCAGCATTGTGTTTTCGTCAACGCGAACCGGTGCCCGCGACGAGTATCACGCGAACGCCGCGCACTCGCTCTACAAACTCAATCCCGATGGACACATCGAACCGATTACCGTTCACGTCACCGCCGATGCCGATCCAGAACTCATGGCCGACGGGCGGATCGCATTTGTTCGTCACGACAATTTTCTCGAACGTGCGAAAGTTGAGACACACATTCATTGCGTTCGCCCCGATGGGACGGCGGGCGAAGTGATCATCGGCCCCGACCGCCAAGCGATTGCTTACGACATGCAAACCGCCGCAGAACACGACGCACTTTGGCTCCGTTCGTATGGATTTGGAAGTCCCGCGCCGCTCCCTGATGGTCGCGTCGTTGCACTTTCGCACAGCGGCCCCGTCATTACAACTCTTGGCACAGCGAGCGAAAGCGATACCGCGCCGCTTGACGACGCCGCATCACCGGGCCGCGCGAAAGCCGCCGGAAAACAGACAGCATACGATGTCGTTCCGATGCCGTGTCGCGTGAGTCTCATTGACCTTGCACCGCTCCCCGATGGACGCCTCGTCGTCTCGACGATGCACAATTCACTCGCGGTTGTCGATCCCGAAACGGGCGTCGCTGCGCAGATTTTGAAATCGAAAGAACCTGTTCACAGTGTCGTCTATCTCGGCGAACGTGCGACGCCGCACGAATGGGTTTCGACAATGAGCGAAGAAGCCGACACGCTGCCACACGGTTTTCTCTATGCTGCGAACGTCTTCAACAGCAAACAAACTCAAGCGGAGTGGGAACGTGTGAAAGCTGTTCGTGTTTGGCGCGGCGAACCGATGACGCTGCGTGCTGCGCTTCACCAGTACGGTCACGTCGGCTCGGTTGGTGTTGAGCTTGGGACGGTGCCGCTGATGCCGGACGGTTCGTTTTACGTTGAAGTTCCCGCCGATGTTCCGCTGGCGATGCAGGCGGTTGACGCGGCGGGGCGTGCGGTGGTGAGCGAGCTTTCGTGGGTCTACACGCGGCCCGGCGAGTTTCGCTCGTGTATCGGTTGCCACGCCGAACGCAGTGCAACTTCGGGGAGCAGCGGTGTTTCACCATCGATTCACAATGAACCACTTGATCTTACGCTCTCGCAACGTCCGCCGAGATTTCGTGCCAACAACGGTGCAAACGGCGGCGTACTCAACTTGCAGATCGAACGTATGCGCGAAACGATTTCGGTTGACCTCTACACCGATCCGCTCAATGCCAGCACCAAACCGACGCGCAATCGCCGCGACGAGTACGCACGCATCGCGCAAGAACTCGCGTCGAACGACGGTGGCACGCGATTCTCTGCGATTCAACGACTCAACATCTTTCGTCCGTCGCGTAGTGATGCGGCGTCGGTACCGCTGTTGCGTGCAGTAGAAAACATCGCCAGCACCGATGACAACGCAACGCTTCGCACACAAGCGGCTCTCGCACTTTCAGCGTTCGGGACAGACGAATCGATCGCGCCGCTCGTTGCGTTACTTGGCGACGAACATCCAAGCGTCGTTCAAGCGGCGAACGTCGCGCTCGAACACATCACCGGACGTAATGTGCTTATGTCGGAAACGACGCCGGAAACGTTCTCGCGTGGTGTCGTCGCGCGATCTGCGGACGACTGGAAGTCGTGGCTGGACGCGAATCCGCTGCCGCAAATCGAAGCGACTCTTCGTGCGCGTGTTGTTCCGCGTGAAGAAGTGTTGTCGCGTGACGAGAGTCTCGCGGTGCGATTCTCGCTCGAATCTCTGGCGAGAATCGGACATGCTGAAAAAACCGCCGCCGCTGTTCGCAATCTTCTCAAAAAGCGTGGCAATCTCGATTTGCTCACGCAGCTTGCGGCGGTGCGTGTGCTCGGTGAACTCGGCGATGTCGATGCGATTCCACTCCTCACAAAGATACTGCGTGAGACGTGTCGCCGCGAGATGCCGCCGCATCAACACAATCCTGAATTTGGTTGGGCGGCGATGCGCGACCACCTCGGCGGCGCGGCCATCGAGTCGCTCACGAACATTGTCGCAGCGTCACCGGCGCACCGGCGCGAAGTTCTGGACGCATTGCAAGACGCAGTCGTCGAGCTTGGCGAGTTTTGGTTTTACACGAATCGCACCGCTGATCATCCGTGGCTGATGGGATCGGTCAGCGGCATCATTCAGTTTCGGCTTTTGGAGGGACTTCTTGCGCTGGAGATTCAGCCGAGTGAAGTTCGTGAGAAAGTTGTGGAGCGGATCGTGAGTAATTTGCCAATCGACTCTGATCGCGGGATTCTACTTGAGAGCGACGCATACGAAACTCTCACGTCGCGTCTTCTTTGGCAAGTTGACGCCGCGCCGCGGATTCTCGATGCCGCTCTCGACACGCTCTTGCAGCACGACAGCGGCAACAAAGAGTTGAGTGCGGCGGTTGTTGTGTCGCCACCGGCGATGTCTACCGGCGAACTCGATGCGATGTCGCGTGCGGCGCAGTGGGTTGCGGTACTTGCGTCGGGCGACGAACCGAAATGTCGTGATGACGAACGATTCGGCAGTCGTATCCGTGCGGCGTTTGAAGTTTTTCGACATGGCGAACCGTCGCGGATGCGGTCGTGGACTTGCTTTATGTTGGCGCGCGGACTGGGGCGACTTGGCGACGCAAAGGCCGCACCAGTTCTTGTTGCGGCGTTAACGAACGAACCGACCGAGTTTGACTTTGGTTGTTATCCGCCGCCGCACATTTTTCTCAACCGAGCGATGACGCCCGTTCACCGCGCCGCTGCCGCCGACGCACTCGGACGCATCGGCGATGCGTCTTCGGCGGACATTCTCATTGCTGTTGTGAACGACACGAAAAACATGATGGACGTTCGCCAAGCGGCAGCGTGGGGCCTCGGCCACCTCGCCGCCCGCCACGTTCTCGATGCTGACACGCTCCGAAAAATCGAAAAACTCGCCGCAGACTACCCAGAGTTTTACACGCGACGTGCGCTGGGGAGTGTGAGGTAGGCGTGGAATGACTGGCAGGCGGAATGAAGCGTAGCGCAAGACTTGTTCGGAAACTTGCACTCGCACAGCGGTTCGGCATAGCCTAACCCTCCAGTTGTCATACGCCGCAGGCGTCTGGAGGGTTAGGCTATGCCGAACCTGAACTACTCGCCAGATTTCATTGGGTCGCCCGTTGCCGCGGTCAAAAAATGGGGTAAAATCCGCCCGCCAAGTTCAGCTTCTGTCCCGTCTTTGTTCGCCGTTTTTGAGCCGACACTATGGAACCGAATATCGCGCAAGAAACCGTCAAGATACTCGCCGAACAGGGGGAGATTCTCCTTCCCGAAGACCTGTCGAGTCAAGACTTTGAGGCGTGTTATGCCGCGCTGAAGCAACTGAACGACCGCTCCAAGGTAGATATGGACGCAGTTCGGCTCGACTTCTTCTCGAAGGATACCGAGCGGATCAAACAGCGTCTTGTTGCATTACAGCAGATATTGAGAACGGGTTGCGCTCACAAACTCGTTGTCAGCACGATGTATCTGCTCAAGCACCTTGAACTCCGTGGTGCTTCCAATGGCGACATATTGGCAGATCAATTTGTCTCCGACCTGATCGCTTTTTCCATATCAATTCATACTGCTGAACATCGCGCGCAGACCCATACTGCTCCGCCTCCCGAATATAACAGCGAAGCACTGCGGCAAAACCTTTTGAACCAGTTGAATCAAGCCCTCGCAGCGTTCGATGACGAAGAGAGTTTGCGAATCATCACGCAGCTTGAAAAAAACAAGCCGCAGGAGCAACTAAAAACGCTGGCAACGATGCGGACACATGTGAAGGAGTTTGCATTTGATAAGGCTATTAGTGCATTATCACAGTTGACCAGCACATCGCTAAACCAAGCCACCGGTAGACGCAAGCCAGTGGTGCTTGCTGTTGATGACGTTCCCAGTAATCTCACCGCGCTCAAAAGCATTCTCGGCGATCAATACAAGTTCGTCGGTGTGACTTCGGGGCGTGCGGTGTTGCAATACATCGAAAACAACATCCCCGATGTCTACATTCTCGACATCGACATGCCCGAAATGAACGGTTTTGAAGTTGCAGAACAGATACGAAGGCGACGTAAAATCGCCCCGATAGTTTTCCTTACGGCCAATTCAACGATGGAATACGTCATCAGGGCATTCGAGATGGGAATCACTGATTTTTTAGTCAAACCGTGTAGTCGCCAAGCAGTTCTCGCCAAGTTAGAAATTCTCACGTTGCGGTGATAAGAACACGAAGCGTAAGCGAGTGCCCGAAGTAGAACACGCCCCAAATAGGACATATAGGTCCTATATGACCTATATGTCCTATGGAACGCGATATGGCCGCCAACGCTGTTGGCGGCATCACTGCCGCCGCTCGCCCGCCGGTACCTTGTGAAAACCGCAAACGGATACAAGCAATGTGGCTATCTCCAACAAAGCATCTAGCATTTTGGGCAACACTCCTTGGGCTGGTTCTCGGTGCGATGGCGTGGCTGTGTGTCTATGAGCAATCGCACGACATTGTTTGGCAGCAGGCTCTTTTTGCCGCGCTGGTGATAATTCTGGTATTGGTGGCATGGCGTGTTCGTTCTGCGGTCATTGAGCACCTCCGCGATGTTGAAGGTCAGCAACGTGTTATGCTTGACGCTGTGCCGCTCTGTTGTCTGTTGCGCGATCACAACTTCAAATTGGTCATGGCGAACGCAAAAGCCAAGGAGTTGTTTGGGTACGATGTAGAAGAGATTCTCTCACCCGATTTGGAACTTTCGCCAGAGTTTCAGCCGTGCGGACGCCGCTCGCGCGAACTCGCTCGCGACCTCGTCAATGAGGCATTAAAGACAGGGTATAAACAATTCGAGTGGATTCACCAAGATAAATCAGGCACATCATTTCCAGCGAAGGTGACGCTGGTGCGCGTCTGGCACAACGGTCACGCTGCTATCGCAGGGTATGTGCGCGATATGCGTGAAGAGGAGGCGGCCCAAAAAAACAGGGACGATGCGGCGGCACACTCTCGCAACATGCTCGCGGCGATGCCGCTGATGTCGTCAATTTGGGACGAAAACTTCCAAATGATCGATTGCAACCAGCGTTATCTCGACATGTTGGGGCTGGCCAGCAAAGACGATGCTCGCCGCCGTTTCTACGAAACGTTACCAAAACTTCAGCCCGACGGCGAAGATTCGGTGTCCGCAGCATCGCAAAAGTTCAAAGCTACGCTGGAGACTGGATTCCAACAGTTTGAGTGGGTACACCAATCTCTCACCGGTGAACTGATCCCGACCGAAGTGACTCTGGCCAGAACGCAGATCGGAGAAAAACGGTTTGTCTACGGTTACGTTCGTGACCTCCGCGACGTGAAGACGCGCGAGCAAGCGATGTTGATGCTCGATTCGGTGCCGATGTGTTGCTCTGTTTTTGATCGCGACTTCAACGTCATTGATTGTAACAGGGAAGCAGTGCGTACCTTCCAGCTTACCGATAAGAACGAGTATGCGCGTCGGTTTTTGGAGTTGTCGCCGCCCACGCAACCGCCTTTTGGGGAACCAACAGCGGTACTGGTCGTCAAGTATTTGGAAGAAGCGTTTCGGGATGGGAGTGCCAAATTCGCTTGGGAACACTGTACGCTCGCTGGCGAACCAATACCGATGGACGTGACATTAGTCCGCCACGATTTGAGCGGTACTCCAATCGTATGTTCATACGCACGCGACCTTCGTGAAGAGCAACGCTTGTCGGAAAAAGTTACACGAATTGAGACGATTCGTGCCGCGACGAATCGTGTGGCGGACACACTTATGTCGCGGCGTTTCGGCTCGTTTACCGAGCGTATTCAACAGGCCCTTTTCTTGGCGGCGGATGCAACCGACATGCACCGCATTTCCATCTACGAAAACTTCGTAAGCGACGAAGGCAAGCAGTCGTTTCGCAGACTATACGCTTGGGTCTCACCGCTAATTCAGTCGTGTAATCACATCGCGCAGTGTAAGAAAGGGATGACGTATGATGAGACGTTTCCAGGCTGGCTCGGTACGCTTGAAGCGGGACAGTCAATCACCTGTAACGTAGAAGACATCGCCGGTGAAACGGAACGTCAGTTTCTCGCGATCTGCGGCGCGGTTTCAGTTATGGCGGTTCCGATCAACATCAATGGTCAGTTTTGGGGCGTCGCGCGTTTGGTGGATTGTCGCCGCAAGCGAGAGTTTATGGACGGCGAAATCGAAGTTATTGAGGCGTGTGTAAACCTCTTCGCTTCGGCCATCGTCGATCATGTTACACAACGCGAGTTGAGTCGTCGCAACAAACTTTCTGTTGTCATCAACGAGATCGCCGAAAATCTCATGCGCTCCGGCAAGTGGGGGGCCGACAACTTGTCAAAAACACTTCGATTGCTGGGTGAGACTCTTCAGTTCGACCGCGCCACAATTTCTATCAGTGACGACCGAGAAGGGTACGCGCAGTGTTTCAACGCCGACCAAGATGGTCACGTTTGTACTACATACGCCGCCCCCGATATTCTCCCGACCGACTTTGAGTTGTTCTCACAAAACGACATCGATCCCGCCGACTTTACGGCTTGGGGACGCGCTATGTACAGAGGCGACGCCCACCACTTTACACTAAGCTCGGTGAAGAAAAAGACGCTCCAGTATCTCACGTCGCCCGTTCGCAACGTCGTTTCACTCTACACTGTGCCGATCCATGTGAACGGGTCGCTTTGGGGGATAATTCTGCTGGAAAACTGCTCTCAAAAGCCGCCGCTATCGCCGAGTGAAATCGAAGCGATAAAGAGTTGTGCGCACCTAATCGCTTACGCCGCAATCGAACAGCATTCAAAGGTTGAACTGGCAACAAGAAACAGCGAACTCCAAATCGCACGCGACAAAGCCGACCAACTCGCAAACGTCAAAACGCAGTTCCTCACGAACATGTCGCACGAGATACGGACGCCGATGAACGCCATCGTCGGGATGTCGCGGCTGCTGCTCGAAGATTCTTCAGCGTTCTTGCCGAGACAGCGAGCGTATCTGGCCGACATCGTAAAGTCTGCCGACATGCTCTTGACGCTCATCAACGACTTGCTAGACTTCTCAAAACTCGAAGCTGGCAAGATGGAACTGGTGCCGAAACACTACTACCTCGGCGAACTGATCGACAACATCGCCAGCTCACTTGGTTTCGTTGCCAGTGGTAAGAATATCTCTCTCAATGTTCACAAAGAGGCAGGTATTCCAGCGGTGTTGTACGGCGATGACGTTCGTTTGAAGCAGGTCTTGTGGAACACGATAGGGAACGCCATCAAGTTTACAAGCGTTGGCAGCGTTACACTGGCCGTATCGTGGGAAGGAAAAGGTGACTATCTCCGTTTCGACGTGACGGACACAGGGTATCAAAGAAACCGACATTCCCAAACTCTTCAGCAGTTTTACGCAAGTCGATACGCAAAACACGTCACACCTCAATGGAACGGGGTTGGGGTTGAGTATCTGTAAACACATTGTCGAACTGATGTCGGGGTGTATCAATGTCACAAGTGTTTACGGACAAGGGAGCACATTTAGCATCATAATTCCATACATTGCGGGCGATGCTGCACAGATCAAAACAGAGTCTTCGTCGCACAAATTCATCGTCGCTGCGACGGCGCGAATTCTCGTCGTCGATGACAATGAGATCAATCGCAACGTCGCTACAGGTATTTTTGGTTCACTGGGAGTCGCAATCGACACTGCCGAATCTGGGATGGAAGCGATTGAAAAGGTTCAAAGCTGCGAGTACGACATCGTTTTCATGGACCACATGATGCCAGAAATGGACGGCATCGAAGCGACAAAACGGATACGCAATCTTGGCAATCGCCACGCAGAGCAGACCATCATCGCTCTGACTGCCAACGCGGTTCAAGGGGCACGCGATCACTTTCTCGCTTCAGGAATGAACGATTTCCTCTCCAAACCGATTGACAAACAGACGCTCAACGACCTGTTGATCAAGTGGCTTTCGTCAGATTGCTATACATTGGGTTCACCTGCCCGAAAGGGAACTGCGGACGACCCGATACGGATCAGACAGTTGCAGTCTGCTATTGATAGCGCGCTGCCTGAAGTCAATGTTGTACTTGGCGTCTCGCGCATTGATGGCGATTGGGATACCTATTTGAAGTCGCTTGCGATCTTCCGCCGACGCCTTCCAGAGTTCCAGCGCAAGTTATCTATCAGTCTCGATGAAGGAAAGATAAACGACTTTGCGATAGATATTCACGGCATGAAAGGCGCGCTTGCGGGGATGGGATGCGAAGAGCTTGCCAGTCAAGCGGCGGCACTGGAACGGGCTGCAAAAGACAGCGACTACGACGAGTGTCGCGAGCATTTTCCATCGTTTATCGCCGCGCTTGAGATTTTATACGATAGACTCTCTACGTTTTTTGAGTCGTTTGGAAATGACGACGAATCAGTGGTGCGAGAGGCTGGAAGTGCGGAGTTCCTCCGCGACCAACTCGCCGCAATACTGAACGCCTTGAACGACTTCGACATCGACACCGCATCAGCAGCACTGGATCAACTTCTCGCGCTGTCGTTCTCAACCGAGACCGACGAAAAACTCCGCAAACTCAAAGAACGTCTCGAAGACTTCGACTATGATGGTGCGAAGAGCTTGTGTGATGTGTGAACCGTTAATCAGAACGCGAAGCGTAAGCGAGTGCCCCGAAATAAGAATAAGAACACGAAGCGTAAGCGAGTGCCCGAAGTAGAACACGCCCTAAAATAGGACATATAGGTCCTATATGACCTATATGTCCTATGGAACGCGATATGGCCGCCAACGCTGGGCGCGATGGCACTCGCACGCTTCAGGGCACTCGCTTACGCTTCGTGTTCTGATTACCATGTTGTGAACGTTTACAAACACTTTTGATCAGGAGCTAATCTAATGTTACGTCTTTCTCAAGTTCGGTATGGTTTTTGTGTCTCGCTGGTCTCGCTGGTTTTGACTGGCTGTCCGTGTGGGTCGTCGTGCAGTGTTGATTCGGGGAGTGTTGATTCGGGCAGTCCGGCGCAGCCTGCTGGAACCACGCCCGCAGTAGCAAAACCTGCGGCGCAGCCGAACGAAACCGCCACGCCAATATGCAAACTCCTCGACGAGTTCGGACGCGAAAACGCCGCCTACACGCTCTCGCCCGATGGGAGTCTTCTGACTATCGACGTCCGAGACGGTTCGCAGCTCACCGCCGAAGCGATCTCGCTAATCGCAAATCAGAAAGAACTAACGTCGCTCAAGATTCGGAGCTTTCGTGACATGAATCACGACATGGTTCTCGAACTCAAAGACCTCAAAAAACTTACAACGCTCGGAATCAGCGGCAGCGTTATCAAAGACGAGACGGTTGCGTTCATCGTCGAGACGTTCCCCGAACTTGTCGAGTTAGAACTTTCGTCGAACAGCAACCTCACCAATGCGTCGCTTCGAGAGGTTGCAAAGTTGGGATCGCTTGAGAGGTTCATTGCCATTCAAAATCGGTTTAGCGATCTCGGTGGGCGGAACGTCGGCAAACTCAAGAAACTTCAAGTCCTCGACCTTCGCGGGAACGTTGAAGTAGGGACGCTCACGATGGAAGCTATCGCAACGCTACCTGAATTGCGAGTGTTGAAACATCGCGGCGCGGTCGGCGACGACGGTGTTGCGGCGTTGGCGAGTGCGCCAAAACTTGAGTCGCTTCTCGTTCAAGACTTCATCATAACGAGCAATTCTGGCGAGTCGTTTCGCAAGATGCCTGCGCTAAATCAGCTTGAAGTCTTCCGCTGCACGCAGTTCACGACACCCGGCGTACTCGCCCTCGCGGGGATGCCGCTCAAGCGTCTTCAGCTCCGCGACATCGCCGCCATCGACGACGAAGCGATGCAAGTCTTCCGCGACCTGCCGCAGATGGAGCGTCTCTTCCTACACGAACTTCCGTCAGTGAGCGACGCCGGACTCGCCAATCTCGCCGCACTCCAGTCGTTAAAACAGATCGACATTTGGGCCGTCCCCGGTTGTGGCGATGCGACAGTTGCAGTTCTTGCGCAATTGCCGAATCTCGAAGACATTTCGATTCGCGGTTGCGGTATCACCGACGCGGCGATTGATTCGATCCTCTCAATGAAGAATCTCAAGAAGGTCGCGCTGGTCGATAACGTAAAAGTAACTCCAGCCGCGCTCGAACGTTTGCCAAAGACGGGTGCAAAATAGGTTGCCGTTCACGGATTTTTGAGGGGCCTCACACAAAGGCACGAAGGCACAAAGAAGAATTTTAACGCGGAAGTTCAAAATTTCGCGTCTTCCGTTTTTTCGTGTGTTCCGCGTTCTCTCTCCTCTTCGTGCCTTTGTGCCTTCGTGTGAGAAAAAAAGAACTGCTCGTAAACACAAAATTCGTGAGCGCATACCAAAATAGGCGCACCCCTACTCGCCGCTTGCGGCGAGTGAGTCTGCGTATGATTCACGCAAAACACAGCACAAATCGGTTCCCGATTCGTTGCGAAGTTTTGTTTGAGACGTGAACGACATCTTCAAAATGCTGCGGGCGCGCGTCATTGCAACGTACAGTTGCGCCGCCAGTACCTCACCAATATCAAAAAGGTCTGCCGCCGGAACGAACACGATCTCCGACTCGTACCCCTTGAACGAGTGCGGAGACGTGACCAGAATCGTGTTGTCACCAATCGCACCGAAGTCGGTCGAGTAGATGCAATCGACGCGGCGACTCGTCTCACGCTTGAGTCGCGGGCGAACGTGTTCGTCAATGAACGGCATGATGTGATGCTGTTTGTTGCAGATGATTCTGATGTCGCGCGGTGAGACGTGTTCACTCTCGATGAGACGTGTAAGCTCGCTTGCAAGCGCGGTAAACTCTTCTTGCCGCGACCGGTACTGCGTAACGCGCGGACGCGGCCCCGCGTTTTGGTTGAACCGAACACTCCACCACACGCGGCCATTGCGACTCGTCGCCGCCACGAGTTCACGACTCACAAGTTCTTTGTGGTCGTCGTCGTTCATCACGGACGGCTTGAGACGATACAAAACGTTGAGCGCAAACTCGGCAATCTCGTGCGTCGTGCGAAAACTCTCCTTCATCACCGTCGAACGCCCCTTCACGTCGATTCCAAGATGTGACCACGTCGGATTGCTTCGCCCGTAAACGTTCTGTGCGTTGTCGTAGAAAATGTAGACCGGTTTTTCTTCGGCGGTACGCGGCGCGACTTCGCCATCGTCGGCGACTAAACCTGTCCACGGTGCGACAAGTTTGAAGAGGAGCCGCAACGTGTTTGGCCCCATGTCTTGCGCCTCGTCGATGAACAGTGCCCGACAACGCGGCACGATGTCGCCGTTCGCAAGCGAGTCCAAAATTGTCGCCGCTTTGCCGTCGTAGTCGAAAACGTCGTTCACGGTATCTGCGATGCCATACTCTTGTTCGAGCTGGTTTAGCAAATTCAGAATGTGGTGGTAGACGACGCTCCCTTCTGGTGGCGACGCCTCACCAGTTCGCCGTTGCCACGCAGAATCGACGTGTCGTTTGATGAGTCGCGCGAGCGTCTTGTTTGCGAAGACGACCCAAAACGGCCCGCTGACTACACCACCATTCTCACGCCGCGCGATCAACAAATTCACGAGCCACTCGGCGAGAATCACGGTTTTGCCGCTGCCAGCGACGCCGCGAACGAGTCGCGGTTTACCATCGATTTTGCGGCTACAGAGTTCTTGCTGCGTCTGCGAAAAGACTGGCACGAGAAGTTGTCGCTCGTCGATTTGGCGACCGAGTGAGTTCGGCGGTTTTTTCTGAAAGTTGGTTGCGGAAGTTTCTGCGTCTTCGATGTCGTCGTCATCGAGAGTGGCAACACGTTGCCATTCCCAGTTGTTTTGATTTGGTGTGAGTGTGACCGCAGTGAGCGTGCGGCAGAGCGGATGCAAGTACGGCTCCGCCATTTCCGCACGCGACGCGAGCAAGATGAGAAGCCGCCTAGCACGACTGATCCCGACGTTGATAAGCCGCATCCATTCGTGGTGCGTCCACGCGGTGCTGCCAGCGTTTACGGTGTCGAAGATTACAACGTCGGCTTCTTGCCCTTGCTGGCAGTGAACCGTCGATGACTTCCACAGTTTGTATTCGTTTTGTGCGAAGTATTCGCGCACCTTTTTCGCCTGCGCAACAAACGGCGTGACGAAGAGTCCGTTTTCTTTTGCAAGCGTACCGCTCTCGAAAAGACGGTCTAAAACGCGGATCGTTCCGTCGCGGACGTAGCTGCGGTTTCCCGCGCCGCGGTCGTGACGGATGTCGGAAGTTTTGAGGTCTTCGTCGAGAACATACCAAACGGCGCGCGGATGTTCTTCGGCGTCGTTTTCAATTTCGCTGGTCAACAAATCTTTCGTGCGGATGTAGAGTGCGAATGGTCGTTCGGTTTCGCGTTCGGTCACAGCATTTGCATCAACAAGCTGTCCGCCGTACATAAAGTGTGACACCGTGCCAGCGATGTGTGGGTGCATTCGCCACTGTCGTTTGAGAAAGTGAACGTTTTCCGGACGCTCCGCAACCGGAATTTCGTCGAGGTGAACGAGTCCGCTGCTGGCGATCCACCGCGAAAGTGCTGGCTCGATGATGCGGCTGATGCGACTTATCGGCGAGAGTTGTTTTGAGTCGCCGACGAGCACGACTCGTTTCGCAGCGAGTAGCGACAGCATCGCAGCGTTCATTCGTGATAACAGGCCCGCTTCGTCGATGATGACTGTTGTGAACGGAGCGTTTTCTTGCGTGATCATCGTGCTGATGTCGCCGTCGATTACCAAACGTGTAGCCTTGAACGCCGTACAAATTACGACCGCTGTTTTCGCGTGCAAGAAATGGTGCTTGACCGGATCGTCTAGTAGCCGTCTTATCTCGTCGAGTTTTTGGGCGATTTGTGCCTTTTGTGTTTCATCTTCGCAGCGATTGAGTTCGTCGGTGAACCGTTCGAGTGCGTCCAAAACTTCGGTGTCGTCGTTGAGCATCGATACGAGTCCAGCCGCTTTGAACGCCGAAACTTGTACACCTTTTCCGAGTCGCAGGATTCGTTCTTCGTTCAGGTGTGGCAAGTCGCGCTGGAGTGCGGCTTCGCCAACTTTGATGGCAACGGCGTCGGTTGCGAGATTTGTTGTCGAGACGACGAGGATTCGTTCGTCTGGCGATTGCTTGAGAGTTTCCGCGACGACTTGACCGATAGTGTGTGTTTTTCCGGTGCCGGGTGGTCCCCAGATTATGCTCCACGCTTGATTCCACCAGTTCATTGTTGGCGACGCTTCGTTGTCGTAAAGTTTTTCGCTGGTGAGTGTTGGAGGTTTGTCGGCGACGAGAGTTTTGTCTGCACCGGTGAGTGTTGCGGTGAGACGCTCGGCGAGAAGTTTTTGGATCGCGATATGTTGCGGCTCAGTGTAGGCGTCTTTGATCGCTTCGAGGTAATCGAACGGTGCAATCAAGAACGTCCCGCGTCGCGGCAACGACTCTCCTTTGGCGATCTCGACGAAGATTTGTCGATTCGCTTCGTCAATGTTCAAGACGTTTCCCGCCCAGACAACCGAATTTGTATCTGTTTGATCGGACTCGTTGATTTCGATTGGGCACCACGCCCGCGCACCTTCCCAAGTCCATTCGAGTTCGATTTCGTGATCGATGGTGAGCGAGTAGATTTCGCGTTTCTTGTCTTCGCTTGCCGCGACGCGTTCGACGTCGATGCACCGCAATTTTTTCAAAGAGTTTGCGTCGCGGTATTCTTGTTCGATAGCCCGCCGTGCGTCGTCAAACTCCATATCGCTGACAGGCGTGAAGTGGAGCGTGATCGGATATTTGGGGGAGTTTTCGTGTGGCGTTGGCATCACGCACCTTTTGTTCGGAAACATGAATTGGGAGCGATTTGGTGGTTCCGGTTCGGCATATAGCCGAACCCACCTAGTTTCGGTTCGGCATAGCCGAACCCTCCAGTTATCATACGCCGCAGGCGTGGAGGGTTCGGCTATGCCGAACCGCTGTGCTCGCCGTGTTACTTCACAACTCGATGTCTGTAGTAAGTTTCGAGCATCAAGATCGAGAAAACGGTGGCGTAGAGTCTTCCACCGGAGTCGCCCCACTCGTCGCCGCGCGACGACCAGCTTCCCGTTTCGATGCCGCTCCGTTCTTGCGAGGCGACCAAACTCTCGCGCATCGCACCGTTCCAGATCGCCCAGTGTTCACGGCTCCCGAAATGGATCGCTTGCGTTGCGTAGTACCAGCCGTAGATGTCGCGCGAGTCGGTGCCGGCGTGAATCAAGTTCGCAGGTCCGGTGAGAAAGTCGAACACGTTCTCCATCGCCGCTGCGCGTTCTGGAGTTTGTGGCTCGATCAAGAGACGACACAGCGTTCCTTCTGCTGTCATTGCGAATTGGTTTGTACGCTCGGAAGGAGTGTAACGATAGTAACCGTTTTCTTCCACCGAGTCGAGAAACTTTGAGACGCGCGCAAACGTCTCTGTTGGGACGTACACACCGCACGCTTCCCCGCTCTTGAGTGCCATCACCGCCCAACCGGTGACCGACAGATCGCTGTCTAGCGTGACGGTGTCGTTCGCGTACTTCCAGCCGTACCGCCAACCGCCCGCGACGCTCTGATGCTTGATGAGATAATCAATCGCCTTCGTTGCGACTTCGCGGAGGTGCGCGTCGTTCGTCATTGTCGCGAGTTCGCTGATGGCGATAGTTGCCAAGGCGTGTGTGTAGAAACGGTGTGAGACGGGAGAACGTTCTTCGTCAAAGATGAGGCCGTCTTCGCGCTGCTGTTTGACGAGCCACTCGCTACCGCGTTTGACGCAAGGAGCGAACGGTCGTAAGAGCGGGTGTTCGGCGTTCGGTGTGACTCCAAAACCTTGGAACGCTAGGAGTGCCATCGCCGTCGCCGCGACACAGTTTTCGCCACCATCGACGCGCACGCCGCCGCTGTATGGGCCGCAGAGGCTCCAGTAGCCGCGCGGCAACTGATTTTTCTTGAGCCATTCTAGCCCTCGCTGAACGGCTGCCTCGGTGAGACCGGTTCCGCCTTCGGTTTCGAGTGCGGCGTCGCGGCCACCGATGTCGCGTCCGTCGAGCATAATCGGAATCGCCTGTGTTGTCACCTGCGGCGTCGGTGCTTCGGTTGGTTCGTCGGGTTGCGTTTCGACAGTCGGCGTGACTTGCGGGTCGTCAACTGCGACTTGCGGAAGCGTCGTTGTGTCGGCGGTGTTTGGCGCGAGTGCGACATCATTTGACGGATCGAGAACGTTCAAGAGCGACGGCCCAAACTCGATAACGAGCGGCGTATCTTGTTGTGAACGTGTGAAGATGATCGCCAAAAGTATGAGAGCGAGAACGTTCCAGCGAATCCCCGCCATCCACGGTGTGACGGTCTCACGCCATCGCTTGAGAAAGAGTGCGTGCTGTTCGCGCGAATCGTTTGGAGTTTCGACGCGGGTGATTGTCGATGCGATTGGTCGTTCGCGGCGATTGAGCCAGCGAAGGAGTCGCGCGATGACGGCGTCGGAGAAGACTGACCGCCGCAGTTGCGTGGGCGGTTGAGTCTTGTCAATCGGCGGGACGACAAACGGCGATTCGTGTGCCGGCGGATTATGTTGCGGTAAACGTTGAGACATTGCCCGCAATTATACAGAACACGTTGCGATTTGTTAGCCCCTTCACTCCGTCGCTGCGCCCCAGCGTCGCCAGAATGTTGGGATTGGGGCGTCGAACGTCATACGCTCGTCGCTGACGGGGTGCGCAATCGAGAGCCGCGCGGCGTGGAGCGTGATCGCGTTCGACCACGGCTTCGGTAAGATTACCGTCGAACCGTATTTGCGGTCACCAAGAATCGGAAATCCGCGGCTCGAAAGCTGAACGCGAATCTGATGTTTGCGCCCCGTATGCAGCGCGATCTTCACGAACGAAACGCTTCCATCGCGTCGAATCTGTTCGTACTCAAGAAGTGCTTCCTGCGCACCTTCACACGCCCCATCGACAACTCGCACCGAACGATGTCGTTCATCGTGAACCAGCCAGTCGCGGCACTCGCCACGCGGCGGCTCGATGCGTCCACCAACAAGCGCAACATATTCTTTCTCAACGCACCGCTCACGAAACTGCGCATTGATTCGCTCCGCCGCTTTCGACGTTCGCGCGAAAACAACCACGCCCGACACCGGCACATCGAGACGACTCACTACTCCAAGATAGACGTTCCCCGGCTTACGATACTTCTGTTTGATGGTGTCGCGGGCGAGCGTGAGGAGAGTCGTTTCGCCTTCGGGGAGTCCCATCGTTGCGATCCCCGGCGGCTTGACGACGACGAAAAGATGGTTATCTTCGTAGAGAATCGGGATTTTTTGCGGAGGAACAGGCATCGTATGCAAACTATTATTCTTGCCAGTACATCGCCGCGTCGCGCGGCACTACTCCGCGAAGCGGGTTACAATGTTCGCGTCGTCCCGCCACGCGCCGACGCCGAAGACGAACGTCGCCCCAACGAGTCGCCAACCAAAATGGTCACACGACTCGCCGAGCAAAAAGCACGCAGCATCACTCTGCCCGTCGCCGACAACACTGCACACAACACAATCGTCGTCGGTTGCGACACGGTTGTCGTATTGAGTGACGGCGAAACAATCCTCGGTAAACCGAAAGACCGCGCAGACGCACAACTCATGCTTCGCAAACTCCAAGGGACAACACAAAACGTCGTGAGTGGACTGGCACTGCGTTTTCCGCGTGATGACTCGGTTCGCGCTTCAACTGCGGTGACGCAACTCGGAATGATGCAACTCACAAACTCCGAAATCGACGACTACCTCAATACCGGACTCTGGGAAGGAAAGGCTGGCGGATTCGGCTACCAAGACCGACACGGTTGGTTAACCGTCGTCGCGGGGAGCGAGTCAAACATCGTCGGAATGCCTCTGGAACTTCTCGACGAGATGTTGCGGCACGTTAGCGTCACGGATACTTGTATTCGGGGTTAGTTGAGTCGAAGTCTTTGTCGGTGAGGCCGACGTTCATTTGAAGTTTCGAGTAGGTGTAGGCTTCGAGCAGGATCGGTTCTTCGCCTTCCTTTTTCGGCCACTCATACGATTCGTAACGGATCGGGAGGTTGAGTTCGGTATCGACGAAGATGCGTGCGATGTTGAACCGGAACTCTTTGCGTGGCGTCGGGTGCGTCACTTGAATAAGCGTGCATGCACGATTATCGACGGTGACGTTGTTGAAGTATTTCACGTCGCATTCGCCGAGCTTTGAGTCTGCGCGCCCGACGAGGAGAAGTTCATCGACCAAGTTGAGAAGTCCGATTTTTGTGATAGGATAACGCTGCCCGCGCATCGCAATGAACCCTTCGGGATCGAGTTTTTGCGTACCTAGTGCGCGTTCCATCCCGACGCCGTGCGCGATAACTTTGTTGTCGTCTTTCCCTTCGACGTAGATCGCTTGGCGTCCAGAGATCGCCTTCGGATAACGAAACTTGAGGTAGACGCTGAACGGCTGGTGACGAACTTTGAGCTCCATAATGTTTGGCTCTTGAATTTCGCCGCCGACCTGTTCCTGTTTTGTCACAAGCGCGGTATAGTCTTTGAGTGCGGCGACTTCGGGGCGTCCGCGTTCGGCCCAGCGAATTACTGGGATGAGCGGGTGCTCGGCGGTTGCCGCAGTGGTCGTCGCCGCAGGCGGGTTCATCGCAACCGTTTGCGGTGTTACCGGCTGCTGTCCCCAAGCGATTGCGGGGCACGTCAATAGTACAACTGCGATCAGAGCAAGATTTCGTTTCATCCTTCACAACCTTTCATTTCGTCTGAATAACCCGTTTTCGTTTCTCGCCCATGGTGACGAGAACGAAGTATGTGGTGTGCGCTGTAACCGTTCACGAATCGTGGTACATTCCTAGTCCCGTTAGGGACGGCCTAATTGTAGCCGAGGGCAAGACGTACTCGTCGCCGCCCTCGGTTGTTGGCCCTGATAAAGTCGGAAGCTCCGTAGGAGCGGCCCAAATTGGTTGGTTCAAATTAGGTCGCCCCGATGGGGCTACGGATTTTGTGGTGGTCGTCAACCCAAGGCTGCGGCGCATACGCCTTGCCTTGGGCTACAATTAGGTCGCCGCTACGCGGCTAGGAAATCCGCCGCCATCCGAAGCGGCACTACATGTGAATTGTAGTTAATCGGGAAAACTTTGTATAGGGCAAAAACCAAAATGAGTGACTCACCAATTCTTATCGAACGATTCGTCTCGCCGCTGTTTGACGAGAACACCTATCTTCTCCATCTTGACGGTGAGACGGAGTGTGTTGTGATTGACCCCGGTCTGGACTGCCGGAAGCTGCTCAAGAAGGTTGAGCGTTCGGGGTGGGAGTTGACGTCGATTCTGTTCACGCACGGTCACGGCGACCACATCGCCGGTGCGGCAGAACTGTTGACAGTTTTCCCGAAGTGTAAACTTCTCATCGGACGCGGCGACGCAGCGATGTTAACTTCGGCAACGAAGAATCTTTCGGCGTCGTTTGACATGCCGATGACGTTACCGAAAGCCAACACTCTTCTCGATGGCGGCGAAACGCTGAAACTTGCTGGGCTGGAACTTGTCGTGCATCACATTCCGGGCCACACAACTGGTCACGTTGTTTACCGTCTCACACAAACGGAGCCGGAGCAAGTGTTTGTTGGCGACACGGTTTTTCGCGGTAGCATCGGGCGAAGTGACTTTCCGGGCGGCGACCACGACCAACTCGTCGCGGCGATTCGTCGTGAGATTTTGTCGCTTGATGACGACACCATTTTGCTCTGCGGTCACGGCGACGCAACAACCGTCGGGCGCGAACGCAACAGAAATCCGTATTTGTGAGACAAGGGTGTAGTAAACTTTGCTTGCACGCGAACATTGTTTCGCTGCGTTTTCGCCCCAACGGGGCGTAAGAACTTAGCCGTGGGTGAGCGGTATTCCGCGAACCCACGGTACGCGAACACAGCAACATCTCAAGCCCCAACGGGGCGCAAGAATCGCAACGCTCACCAATGTTCTTACGCCCCGTTGGGGCTACGAATTCCGGTGGGCCACGCACCGTGGGTTCGCTTCGCTCACCCACGGCTAAGCTCTTGCTGCCCCGT
>JBOFSQ010000087.1:0-16895 GCA_051651625.1 Thermoguttaceae bacterium
GTCTGCGGTTTTCGGTAACGGTTTTTTTTCTTCTGACATAACACAAACTCCTTCTTGGGTTAGATTGAATGAATGGATTCTTGAGCGACCGACTGAAGGACGACCGCTTCACTGAACTGACGAAAGAGCGTCTCGCGGAGGTGCTCTGGGAGAGAGTCCCAGTGCGTGAGAATAGCGCGCAGACGCGGCTCAAAAGACGGTTGCAAAACTTCACACACTTCTTCACACACTTCCGAAGAAGGTGTCGCAACCCCCGCAGAATTCAAGGGTTGGCAAGACGACGGCAATACCCCTAGGGTAAAAAGGGTTGCGTCCCTTGTGTCGCGTTGTCTCTGGTGCTGTAAAACACGGGGTTTCAGAAAGTCCATTTTTCGCGTCTTGCGTCAAATGTGCCCGTTTTTCACCCTGCTTCACACACTTTTTCACATACCTGTTCTCTGAAATCCGCATCCGCGACGTTGCCGAACGACGCAATAGGCGACGCGAAATCGTTCGTCGAATGCGGGTTAACGTCGTGGCGGAAAAGTGTAAGCGAGTGCCCGAATCAATCGGCGGGTTTGCAATCAGATTTTTCAACGAATGTCACGAAAGAAACCCAAAGCAGTGGTAAGTATAACGATTTACGCAGGAATTGACTACCACCTGTAGGAAATTCAGTAGACCTGTTCGGAAACATGAAATTGGGGCGATTTGGTAGTTCGCGGTTCGGCATAGCCGAACCCTCCAGTTATCAACGCCGCAGGCGTGGAGGGTTCGGCTATGCCGAACCGCTGTGCGGGTGCAAGTTTCCGAACAGGTCTAGTTGTGCCGTCGTGCATGTGCAACCAGAACTACCCACATTTCCGCTCCTTGCCGGTGGGATGGTACGAAGTATAATGGCCGCTCGTTCACGCGACCGTCAACAACCACATGAGGCCCAACGATGAAGAACTCACTGCAAAAAATCTTCCGCGCTCTGCTCTGCTTGGCGACACTTCTCGTACCGCGTGCGGTGTTGGCGTACACCTACAACAAGGCGACAGAGCCGCCGCTCACGGTCGAGATCGAAAAGATCGCGCCGCTCGTCGAAGTCGATGCGCCGCAGGTTGTAACGATTAAACTCCGCAACAGCAGCGACTCCGCAATCAATGCGAAACTCACACTGCGAACAATCGAAGCGGTTGAGTTCGTCGGCACAGACGACGCTCATTGCGTCCAGCGCACAACAAACGTTCCCGCAAACGGCGAAGCCGTTGAAACCGTGTCCATCGCCGGACGCGCCGGAGTTTACGCCGCACACTATCCGATCTCGTGCGAAGCGGTTTTCACGTCAACCAGTGGCGAGAAAAAACTTCTTGCCGTGCAGCCGGTCGAGTCACAGATTCGTTCTGCGACGTTCGCACGAAACGAAACTTCGTCCGTCGGAAAACTCGTTGAGAACGTAAAAGACTTGCCGCTGATTACGCTGCCAGCGCACGGAATCGTCGCGCTTGCGACGACAGAAAACTATCGCGGAGTCTGGACGCGCGACAGCGAACCGAATCAACCGCCGCACTTCCTGCCCGTCGGCTTCACTGGAACTGACGTGGAATCGTCGGCGAACATTTGGCGCGGCGGCGCAAATCGTGGCAGCGACAAGCAGACGATCCACATGCACCCGACGTACAAAGGCGGCGCGGGGAATGTCGCGGTCGAATATCGCGTCGCGTTACCGGATGAGAAACCGATCACACTCATCTTCGACGCCGCAATCCGCGACGTGCGTGCACCCGAACCGCCGAGCGATGGCGTTACGTTTCGCGTCGTTGCAGTCGATCCTGATACTGGACGCGAAAAAATCGTTGCCGAACGTCACACGAAGAGTACGTCGTGGGAACGTGTTACCGCCGATCTCTCGCCGTTCGCCGGACGCGAAATCGCACTGCGTCTCGTGAGCGACCCGGGCCCAAAACGCGACACGACTTGCGACGCGTGTTTCTGGGGGAACCCGCTACTCGTCGCGGGCGAAGTTTCTCCGATGCTCGACCCGCAGCAGTTCGCCGCAGATCGTAAGGCGTGGCGAGATGTCTGCGCCGCCGTGATGCAGGCGGACGATGCCGCCGCCGCCGCGTCGTCGCTGCTGGCTGGTCACGCCTACTTCGTCTTCCCGCTCGATAGCGACCTGAAAACGCGCGGCGTCATCGCGCTCGGCGCGGGCGGTTTCGCCACCGCCGCAATCGCGGTTGGCACTCGCGAAAAGTTCGTCGTCTACAGCGGACTCGAAGTCGATCTCCAGCACACGCCGCTCGGTGAGCTTGCGTGCGAACCGCTCGTCCGCGACAAGTCCGCACCATTTGCGTGGACGCAAAAAGTTAACCGCAACGGAAAGTCGGCGACGATGAAATACGCCCTCGGCGTGAAAGAAGGTGCGCTGCAAATTTCAGTCGATTGTTCGGAACCAAACTGGATAACGCGCGTCGCGTTCGGGCCGACCGATCAGAGCTTTAGCAGAGTGTATTTCGGTCACGGTTACTGCGTTGTCGATCCGGTTGCGTTTTCGCACGGTGCTGGCGGACACGGACTTTCAACGTCGCACGTCGCCACCGACTACGAAAACGGTTTATCCGTATTAATGGCGACGACAACACCGCCGATTAATTTCACGGTCAACTCGGCGAACAAACTTTCAACGCTCATCGTCAGCCCCGGAACGACGATGACGCTGCTGCCGAGTCCGCGCGGCGCGTTCGACGCTGCGATTCGGTATCGCGCAGTCAACCACCTCAAAGCCGGTCCCGGATTGGCAACAAAAAATGGACGACTCTGTTTCGATATTTGGGGCGGCTCCTACAAGAACCATATCGAAATACTTGAAAACGCCGTTCGTTACGGAATCACCGATTCAATGTTCGTCAGCCACAACTGGCAACGTTACGGCTACGACAATCGGCTCCCCGATATTTTCCCGCCGAATCCCGATTTGGGAACGCTCGAAGAGATGCAGCAGGCACTCAAAATCGCAGACGCAGCGGGGATTTTGTACGGCGTTCACGACAACTACATCGACTTCTATCCCGACGCCGCCGACTACAGTTTCGACAACATCTCGTTCGAGGAAAACGGCCAACCGCGACGAGCGTGGTTCAACCCCGGCATCGACGCACTTTCGTACCAGTTTCGCCCAGATCGCATCGCGCCGTTTTTGAAACGCAATCTCGATTTGATCACGCCCGCACTTCCGATGTCGTGCTACTTTGTTGACGTGTTCGCGTCGGCACCGCCGTGCGACTTTTTTGATAGGGATGGCAACTTCCATTCTCGTGCAGAGACGCTTCAGCACTGGAACGCCGCGTTCGATACGATCCGCGAAACGTTTTCCGCCGCGAGAAAAGATGGCGTTGTCGCACCGACGATCAGCGAATCGGGCGACGATTTTCTTGCCGGTCATCTCGACGGAGCGGATTGTCAGTTCATGTTTCTCTCGACTGAACCGGGGGAGTTTCGCAGTTGGATTCCGTGCCGAGAGTGGTCGCGTGTTCCGTGGTTTGACATCGTAAACCACACGACGTTTTCGCTTCACGGCGCGGGTTACTCGTCGCGTTACGAGGCGTCGCGCGGACGCTCGCTCCACGGTATCGAAAGCGACGACTATCTCATGAGTGAAATCTTGACAGGTCACGCTTTGATGGTTGATCACGGCTCGGCAATTCGCGGCGCGGTACGCAAACAGTGGCTCCTCCAGCCGACGGTGCGAGAACTTGCAGGCTGCGAAATCGACTCGGTAACTTTTGACGGTGACAACATTCATCGCTTGGTGATCGTTTGGAAATCGCCCGACGGGAAACGCGAGACGACGGTTCATATCAATGGAGGTCTCGACGATTGGGACACTGGCTACCTCACGCTTCCACGCTACGGATTTGTTGCTGCGGGACCTGCGGGGATCGCAGGCGTTGCCAGAGATCAAGAGAGTGGACACATCATCGAACTTGCGTCGTATCGCAATGATTCGGAGACATCTATGTACGTCAACGCACGTCAACAAGTTGTTGACGGTTTGCAACCGATTCGTCCGACTCTGGAGTCGTTCAAGTATCTTGGTGACAATCGGTTTGAGTGCAGCGTGGCGTGGGACGCCGCGGCACCAGCGAGTCGTGACGACGCGATCTTCTTGCACTGTGTTGAGCCGCGTGTCTCGTGGGATCAGAAAATCAAGGAGGCGTTCTTCGGCGGCGGACACAAACCGATCCCCGCGACCGAATGGAGTGGCAAAGTCGTGACACCAATGGATGTTGTTGCGATTCCCGACACGTTCACTGCGGGCAAGTATCACGTTGTCGTTGGAATGTACGACGCGAAAGGGAATGGACAACGCGCGACACTTCTCGGTCACGACGTTGACAACCGCCGTTATTCGTTGGGGCTTCTCGTCGTCGAGCGCGACGCGAGCGGCAAGGTGACGCGACTCTCCATCGAGCCGACTCCCGACAACGACCCCGCCGAACAAGAATTGCAATCGCGTCTTCTTCCGCCGAAGGAGGCGATTGAGTTTGGCAAGTTCAAGACGAAGGGCGCGTTCCTATTTCGCAGCAACGCACAGAAGAAGCGTATCACCGTAACGCCGCTTCCGAACGAGCCAGCAACGGAGGTTGCCATCAACCGACGTGGATTAGGTGACAGGCTTCGCATCACAGCAATAGACGCCAACGAAAAGACGGTCCGCGAAGTCACGTCTACCGAGAGTGGCGAGTGGATCACGTTCACCACCGCGCCGGGAGAGTTCGGCTATGTGATCGAGGCGAAGTAATCAGAACACGAAGCGTAAGCGAGTGCCCGAATCAGAACACGAAGCGTAAGCGAGTGCCCAAATCAGAGCACGAAGCGTAAGCGAGTGCCCGAATCGGACCACGAAGCGTAAGCGAGTGACAGAGCGAGTTCAATAAGACATATAGGCCCTATACGACCTATATGTCATACGATTGTCATACGATTTTCCCGGACAGATTCCCGAAGACGTTCGCAAAACAATCAAAGTCGCCGACCCCGTTGACGAAACCGTTCCGCTCCTGCCGATGGTGGCGTGGGGCGATGCGCTTGCCACATCCACATTTGCGAACGACAATATGCGGCGTTCGCTCTTCACCGGCGACACCGAAATCAAAGAATACAAGGCGTATTGCGATTTCGTCGGGCGACTAAACGCGATTCTGCGCGGGCGCGAAACGCAGCCGCTCGTCGCACTCTACTACCCGATTCGCCAACTTCAGCGCGAGTACATTCCGACCGCAACGCCACTCGACATCAAGTCGCAATCACAACTCGCGCAAAGACTCGTCGCGTCGTTCGACGCTATCGGCACCGCACCATATCGCGGGACGCTTCACCTCCCAAACACGCCATCAACGCTTTGCATCTTGAATCCGCAAACCGGCGACATCCGCAACGTTGAGCCCGCGTCAGAAGTCGCCCTCGAACTCGATGCGAACGAATCGGTGATTGTGTGGGGGGAGTGTGAGTGAGTGTGTGTGATCGTGCCATAGGACATATAGGGCCTATATGACCTATACGTCTTATGGGACGATCAATCACTCAAAGTTGCGAGCCGTTCTTCGTTGTCGATTTCTGTTGACCACGCGGCGGCGTTGTCGAGAGTTCGCAGCGTTTTGAGGCGTGCGGCGGCCTCGGCGGGACGACCCGTGCGGCGGAGTAGCGTCGCGTAGAAAAGCGACGCCTCAACGTCGCGGCTGTTCTGTTTCAAGATTTGCTGAAGCCCGATCTCCGCTTCGTACCAGCTCCCGCAAAGATATTGCACCATCACGTCACGAAACTTTTCATCTATTGTCGCCGACACAGCCGGCACGGCGCGGCGTTCGAGAACCGTTGCCAAGAACGAAAGCGAAGCCCACAAAACCGGCACCGCAACAACAACGCCCCATCGCAACAGCGGCGTCCCAAACGCAGACCAAAAACCAAGAACAACAATCGCACCGTTGAGAATAATCGCAAACAAGAGAGCGATCCCAAGAAACGCCCACCCGCCGCGATGTGTGAGTCCTCTATAACCGGGCCAAAGATGTGACATGGCGTTGGGTGTGGAGTGGCGAGAATCAATACGACGAATAGGCCCTATATGACCTATAGGTCTCATCGGGCCTATTCGTCATATTGATTCTCTACTGTCCGCTAATCACTCGCGTATTCTCTTCTTTCACGAGCGGTGCTTGCAAGTCGTCGGCGGTGAGTTTGACGCTGATGCGGTGGTCGCCGTCGGCGAGGCATCGTGCGGCAACGCGGTAAACTTGTTCCTGCTTCGGATCGAGTTGCGAAAGTGGATTGAACTGAATCGCACCGTAGTTTGAAGCGTACTGCACCGGTGCCTCGGCCTTCACAAGCTCCATCCCTTTTGAAAGCTGCACCGCCACGCCGACACCCGACGACGGTTTCGTCCCGCGATTTGTAACGCGAATTTCGTACACCGCCTCGCGCCCAACTTCGACGAGATCAGAAACGCTGTTAACACTGAACGACGTTGCCGCCATCCCGTCGATGCTCGTTTGACACTTCGCCTCACCGGAGACGTTGTTGTCGCCGTTGCCGCTAAACGCGAGTGTCTGCTCGCCCGCACGCACCGGCAGGAGCGTCAGCGTTATCTCGCCACCTTCGCCAGCAGGGAGTTCTTCGAGTGCCCAGTGAACAGTGTGTCGCGTCGGTTCGTAGACGCCGCTCTGATCCGTGCTGATAAACTGGAATCCCGTCGGGAGTTGACAAACAAGATCAACGTTACGCGCAGACGCGGTTCCCGGATTTGAAACGGTGAGCGTGTATGCAGTTTGACGTTCGAGGAATCGCGTCTTCGCTCCTTCGATTGCGAGGTGAAGTTGCGGCGCGAGAACTTTAATCGGCGTGCGTGCCTCGGCGACCAAACCGGCGTCGCCGCGAACGACGAGACGATTGACAATCTCACCACCACCAACACACTTGAGCGGCGGCAGCGTCAACGACACACTTTGATTCGGTCGGATGTCGCCGAGTTCGTTGCGGAGAATTTCAATCGGCGTCCCGCGCTCGTCCGTGAAGACGAGGCCTTCGGGGATGTGGTTTTCAAGCACGACGTTGCGAGCCGTCCCCGTCCCCGGATTGGAGACAACGAAGTCGAGACTCACCGAATCACCGACGAGCGTCCCAGTGGGCGACTTGACTTCGACTTGCAGTTGTGGCCGCGTAACGAGCGTTCTTGCGGAGGCGTCGGACGTGAAACTCACCGTCGCAACGCTTCGCATCTCGCCTTCGACTGTCGGCACAACGTTGATCTCGATGAGCGACTGTTCACCCGGCGCGATCGCGCTTATGAGCCAGTTGAGTTCGCCGCTGCTCGCACCCGCCGACGCGGTCGGCTTCGTGGAGACGAGACGAAAACCTTGCGGCAAAACGTCTCGCAAAACAACGTCGCGGACGGCTGTTGTACCGGTGTTGCGAAGTACGATTTGCAGCGACGTGACCGCGCCGAGCGTTACTTCGTCGGGATAATTTTTCTGAATGAGAAGCTGCGGCGTGAGACCGGACGTCGCATCAGCAGCAGACGCGCGACCCGCTGCGGCGTGTGAAATCGGTGCTTGCGAAATTGGTGTTTGCGAAGTCGGTACGTTTGAAACAACCGGCGTTGACGGCGGTGCAAGCGTTGGCGATGGTGCTAGAGTTGGTGCTGGTGACGGCGCAATCGGTTCCAGTTCCAGCGGGGCGTGTTCACTCACTTCGACCGGCACGGCGGCAAGTTTTGGCACCGCTGGCGACGCAGGTGTAGATTCTGGCACTGCGGCGGCTGGTGGTGACGTTCCCCACGGTGAATAGTTGTTGTTGGTCGTGATTGGCGGGAGGTCGTTTCCGAAACCGGCACTTTCGAGAAATCCGCCAGACGCCGGCGGCGTCGGGAGTTCGCTGAGCGAGTGTTTCTCGGTGCGTGGTGCGGGTGCTTGCGACGACTGTTTCTGCGGTGGTGATGGCGGCGTCGCTGACGGTGGTGATGGCGGCGTCGCTGACGGTGGTGCTGTTGCGGCAGTCTGTACGATAACCGGTGCCGTCGTCGGCGACGCATCGTGACGCGCTTGAATCAGAGCTGGGTTGTTCGTCTCCAGCGACGAGACATCGTTGTTCCGCAGTGGATTTACGATGCGACGCTGCGCTGGTTGCGTTACTTGGTTCTGCGGCGCATAGACCTGTCCAAAAACCTGCGAACCGCAAACTATCGCAAACCCAAACGCCACCGACGTTACTGTGAATTTCATCTTTGATTTCCCCGTACACTGTACCAGTCTTGAAAACCTACACGGGAATCCTACACAATTTTCACCAGCCTTGACAAGAGGAGTTTTTTGAATAGTTCAGGTTCGGCATAGCCGAACCCTCCAGCCATACACCACACGGCGTTTGGAGGGTTCAGCTATGCCGAACCGCTGTGCGAGTGTAAGTTTCCGAACAGGTCTACTCTTGCCTGTGGCGAGTATGGGGGGCACCTATCAGTTTTTAATGGTACTCTCACCATTCACTACGTCAACTTCGGCGGTGACGGTTTGTCTTCCGACAACGGTGGCGACGTTGATTCGTACCAACCGTTCGTTCGCGTCGTGCGGATTAAATCTGAAAGTGGCGACAACTCCAGCAGTGTCGGCGTTTTGTGGTGTGATACGCAGTGTTGTTGGCGGCACCGTTGCAGCACTCGACGCAACGACAAGTTCCGCCAGCGGACGACGTGCGTTCGCCGTGAGCCACGCGAGACGGTGCGAATCGAGTACGCCATCTCCGCCGCGAAAAGATAGACTCCACGCAACGACAAGCTCCGACTCGTCCGGCGAGACGCTGCGTTCGGTTGCGTCTTGGAGTGTGACGGTTGTGTCGCCGCAGCGGAGCGGGAGTTCACGCCAGCGTTGCGGCGAAGCGACGTCGATTTCAAACTGGTGTGGTACGGCGGCGAAGAGAATCTCCGCCGTCACGACGACTCGTGCGGGAACATCGTCGCCTCGAAAACGCAGCGGAATCGCTGCCGTGTCACGCTGCGAGACCAGCGGGACTTCGAGCGTTCCGTGACGCGAGGCGAGTGCGAGTTCGTTTCCGTTTGCACCAAAGATGCGAAGTCGTTCGAGTGAAATTGAAAGTGCGATGATGTCGAGTTGATCGGCGTCCCAGTGCGGCGTGAGTGTGAGCCAGTTTGCGTCGTTTACGGCGGCGGCCCACCGGAGCGAGGCGACCGATTTTTTTGCCGCTGCGGTTCGCCGACGCACAAACTCGTCGGCAAGAAAAACTCGCTCCTCGGTAGACAAGTCGCCGCGATATGGGAGAATCGCTTCGTCAACCGTTTTCGCCAAAGTGGCGTCGTCGCACTTCGCCATCGCGGCTGTATCGCACTTACGCAACCAGACCGGATACGACGACAAACCATCCCCCGCCGCAAGCGTCATTGCCGCGAGCGTCATTGCCGCGAGCGTCACAAAAACGTTCGCCAGCGACAACGCCAGCGAGAGGATGAGATTTGTTGCGGGTTTCATGTGTCGCCCAAATAGACCTGTTCGGAAACTTGCACCCGCACAGCGGTTCGGCATAGCCGAACCCTCCAAATGCCTATGTCGTCGATAACTGGAGGGTTCGGCTATGCCGAACCTGAACTACCAAATCGCGCCAACTTGATGTTTCCGCACAACTCAAATATACGTCCACAATGCAGAATCGACAAGTAGACTCAATCACACTTCTTGTCTCGCTGCCGCGTTCGCTGCGGCGACGCTGGATCGACCACACCTTCGCTGCGTCACACCACCGCGAACTGGCCGAGACCGCTGCCGACCTCGTCGCGTTTCCGCAACCGCTCGATGCGCCGTCGCTTCGAGATAGTGTTGTCGATGCTGCCGAAACGATTCTAGCACCACACCAAAACTCGCTGCGACGCACCGTCGCGCGGTACCGCTGGCGGTTTCTTCTGTACGCCGCAGGCGGTGCCGGTGCTGCGGTTGTCGTTTGTGCCGCCGCAACTTTGCTGTTCACAATCTCAACGAAAACCGCAGAGAAAACCGTAGTGAAAACCGCCAGCGTCACAAACTCCGGTGACGCCACTTCAATCGCAATCAGATCGCCGCAAACCGAATCACCGACCGAGAAATCGGTTCGCGCGGTGAACGGTACAAGTCTCGCGCGACTGGCGGCGTTGACGAAAGGTGAGTTTCTTCGCTCCGTCGGCAAGACGCCGAGTGAACTCACGCCCGCCCAGCGCGACGCCCGTACCGCCCTCGCCGCCGCGTTCGACTCGCTCGAAAAGTACGCCGTCGCTGACGCGGTTCGTTGCAACCGCCTTGGCGTTGCACTCTCGTTGCAAGCGGCGTTGCTGCGTGAAAGTGGGATCGATGTCGTCGCGCTCCAGCCAGCAACATTCCCGGAATTGCAATCTGAACTCGCCGCCAGCGTTCACGCGACGCAAGTTTCAAACGATGTTCACGACGCCGCACTCGTCACCTCAACCAACGATACCGCCAGCGACAATCGTACGCGCGGCGGCAGCGACAGCGGTGTTCTTGGCACGCCGCACGGTCACGCCGCAATCAGCTCCGCCGCATGGGGAGAGTTCCCGATGCCGCCACAATCCCGCTCACCGTTCGACGAAGTTATCCTCCTCCCACCACAATACCGCCGCGCAGGACAACGATTTGTTGGGGCGGAAACACGGTAATTTGACGGTGTTTGGTGGTTCTACCTGCGGGTTTACACCCGCCATCGCTGAACCTAAACTACTGGTGTTGCCAAAAGACTTGCTTCCTGTAAAATCCCGCCCGTACTTGATGTAACGTGTGCATGAAACCGGAAGGAGAGTGTCTGATGCCTGAATTTCGTCGTGACCCAATCAGCGGGCGTTGGGTGGTGATGTCGCCCGAACGGTCGGGGCGTCCATACTACTTTTCTGACGACGCGAGCGACAATCGTGCGTGCCCGTTCTGCGCGGGGAACGAATCGCTCACGCCAGACGAGATCGACTCGCTCCCAGATAAGACCGACTCTGCGAAGTCGGCGTCAAACTGGCGGATTCGTGTCGTTCCAAATCTATATCCAGCAGTCGCTGCCGACCCGCGTTTTCCAGACTACACCTCGTTTAGTGCGGCGTTTGGAAGTGTCCTCGATGTCGATACGCCGCTGTCGTGTTTTGAGGAACCGTTCTACACGCCGATAGCCGGCGTTGGGCACCACGAAGTCATCATCGACACACCACGCCACATCATGAGTCTTGGCGAGATGACGGATGTCGAGCTAAACGAACTGGTGACGATGTATCAGCATCGGATCATTCATCACGGTCACGGAAAACGGTTTGCGTATGTGACGCTCTTCAAAAACGTTGGCCGCGCGGCGGGCGCATCGATTCCGCACGCACACAGTCAACTGATGGCGTTACCACTGATTCCGCCGCCGATTCAGCGAGAGTTGCAGCGGGCGATCTCATTTCGCAACGAGACCAGAAAGTGTTACTGGTGTGAACACGTCCGCCGCGAAATCGACCGCAAAACGCGGCTCGTCGAGGCGACGCGGAACTTTGCGGTTTTGTGCCCTTATGTTAGTCGTTTTCCGTATGAGATGGTGATATTTCCTAGACGGCACGTCTCGCACATCGAACACCTCACGCCCGACCATCTCCACGAAATGGCGGGACTTCTGCACCGCTGCGTGACACGGCTCGAACTCGCATCAACGCAGCGCGGGCGCGGATTGCCAGCGTACAATCTGATTCTGAAGTCTGGGCCGCTCGTCTACAGTGGGCCGCTCGATTCGAGCGACACATCCGATTCGACGGTCTGGATACGCGACATCGACTTCGCCTACGAGCAGGTGTATCACTTCCACTGGTTGCTGATCCCCGCACTTGCGAAGCCTGCCGGTTTCGAGTGGGGATGTGGCTTGCACATTAACTCCGTCCCTCCAGAAGTCGCCGCTGAAACGTTGCGCGCGATTGAATTGTAGGTGGCATCATACACGCTAACGTTGGCGTGTATGATGCAGGGCACTCGCTTACGCTTCGTGTTCTTATTGTGTGCTCGGCTGCACTTATCGCCGGTTATTGAGATATTGCCCCGACGGGGCAAAGACACGCCGCGTTCACGCCAAACAGCAAATTAATCTGTGAACAGTTACAGAGTTTTCTATCGCCGCGCACTGAGTGCGATCAAACTCGATGAAAACGCAACGAGCAGAGTTCCGCCGAGTGTCCACGCGGCGGAGAGTGCGAACGCGATCATCGCCGCCGAACCCGTTTCGAGACGCGGCAGCACCGCGAACGTCGATGCAACAAGTGCCATCGCCGATGCAAGCAAGACAACAACCACCACTTCCAGCACAATCAAAGTTGCCAGTCGCACGCGAGAAAAACCAAACGCCTCCATCGTCGTAAACTCCGCGCGACGACTCGCCACACTCCGAAACTGAACCACCGCCAAGCCGACAACACCAAGCAAAAGTCCGAGTCCGCCAAGACTCTCGAAGATCGAGAGATAACTGTTCTGCACAGAAAAAAATCGCGTCAGCCGTTCGCGGGCCGTCTCGTCAACCGCGCCGAAGTCGCCAAACATCCGCCGAAAAATCGCAGACGCACCAGCCGCATCGCGCGTCTCAATGGCGAAGAGCCGAACGCCGCTCACGTCGGGAAATACCGTAAGCAGATTCTCCTCGCTCACAAGCAAGTCGCCCTGAAACAAACTCCCCGAAAGAAGACCGACAACTTCGTATTCAACGATGACGCCGTTCTCACGCTCCTCTCGAAACGTCGCGCCGACGCCGCTCAAGTGCAAAGCGTAAAGCGCGGTACTCTCGTCGAGAATTGTCGGCACGCGCCAAACGCCATCGGCGTCTTTCTTCGCTGGACGCGCGAGACGCGACCAAACTTCACGCGACGCATCTGCGCCCAAACCGCTGAACGCAAATCCGCCACGCGCGACAAACGACTTTGGTAAACCGACAATGCGCGGCGAACGCGATTGGTACAGGTTTTGACAACTTGCGTCGTCGCCGTCGCGGACACGGCACGCGAAGACCTGCGTTTGCGATTCGCGCCACAACGTTTCGTCTGCGTCGGTCGCGCCGAGCGACTCGCGATTCGCAGCGTCGTTAATGTTGGTGAAGATCGGGAGTCGCGTCTCGACTACGAGCGAGAATCCGCCGGTGCCGCTGTCGCGCGACGCAAGATCGTCGCTCCCCGTCCACCGAAACGCACCCATCGACATAACGAGAAACGCCGCCGACGCGATTAACGCAACCGTCGTGAGTGTACGAGTCGGGTTCCGTCGCGCGCTATTCACGGCGAGTGCGAAGAGTGTACGAGTTGTAAGCGACGACGATTGAACGTGTACACGTTCGTCGCGGTTAACCCACCGCGTGAAGAGGAGCAGCGGAAGAGCGAGCGCGTATGCACCGACACCGAAGAACGCCGCCGCACGTTGGAGTTCGCCTTCGGCGTTTTGCGCCAAAAATGTGAGGCCGACGAGCATCGCTGTTACCGGTATCGGCGACGTTGTCGCACGAACGATACGCAGCGTGAGTGACATTGTTTCGCGTTGTTCGTGTTCGCGGTGCGTTTCGTCATGCCCGCGTACTCGGCGGGAATCCATCCGGTTCATCGTCTGCCAAAGAATCACGCCGAGTGCGAGTGTCATTCCGATTCCGCCGCCGATGATGAGCGACATCGTTTCGATGTGAAGCGTCACGAACGGGACGACAATCGCATCGCGCCACCACGTCGAAAGTCCGTAAACGAGAATCGTAGCGTAAGCGATGCCGAGTGGAATACCGATGAACTTCCCCGCCGCCGCGACGACGCCGCACTCGCAGGCGAGTCGCCACCGCACCGCACGCGGCGAAAAACCGAGTACCGCGAGTAGTCGCGTCTCGCCCTCGCGCCGCTCGATGAGTAACTGTACCAGCAGCACGATCAACATCGCCGACGCAAACAAAACGAAAAAACTGAGCGCGAGAAAAAGTACACCAAACGGCGTTGTCCCCGCCGACGCCGTTTCAATTTGTGTACGGAGCGGAATCGTCACGAATCCAAACGTCTCGCGGTTTTTCGCAAAGAGTTGCGATGCGAAGTCGTTCGCGTCGATTGTTTGCGGCGGTGAAACGATGAACGTTGTTGTCGCGCCGAATCGCGTTTGCCACAGTTTTTCGGCGGAGTTTTTCGAGACGAACGCCTTCGGTGCGGCACGGTGTTTGAGCCAGTACACATCGTCGGCGGGGCGAATCGCTTTGATGTCGAACGGGAACGGCGGCTTCCAGTCGGCGATAGTTGCAACGTCGGTTACGCCTTCGATTTCTGGGACGACAAGCGGTGCCGCGTAGATTCCGTGCATCGGCTCGATCCGCGCGACGCGACGCGAAATCGTCCGCCGCGCGACCGTTTCGCCAAAACTGTTGGGATCGAAAATCGTGAGTTCAACCGTGTCGCCGACGTTCGCCGCGAGCGTCGTTGCCGCGAGTTGCTCCGCCGCCCACGAATTCAAGACTACTTCGTCATCGGCAATGTCTGCACCAGTGATCGCCGCGACTGTCGAATACGGAATCGTTCGTTCACCGCAACGTATCGACTCGGCAAGGTTGATGAACGCTTCGGTGACGCCGCCCGCGAGTTCGGCCCGAATCGCATCCGCCTCGCGCGGCGTGAACAGGAGTTTGTCGCACGAGATGTACGTCGCCGCGTCATCGCTCACGATTTTGATTCCGATGTCGCGTGCGGTCACGGTGCGCACGTTGTCCCACTTCGGAACGTCTTCGGCGTTCAAGAGAAGAGTGTTAACGCGATTGTTCGCGTGCGGAAGACGTTTTTGTAGCCAGTCGAGTGGGACGTAGACGGTGAGTGGTTCTTGCTGGCTTGCGCGCATCGTGAATCGTTCGGTGCCGATTGTAGCAATGCGGATCGTTGCGCGGAGCGGCGTTTCGCCGGTGTGACCGAGCGTGGTTTCTTGCGGAATTGTCGTCGGCGTTTGAATCCGCAAACGCAGTGTGTCGCCGACGCTTAACGCGAGTCGCGTTGCAAGCGACTCGCTCACGACTGCGCCGTCGTCTTTGGCGTCAATGTTTGGCAGTGCGATTAAGTCAACGCCGACGCTGCGTGAATCGGTCTCGACAGCGGCGGGGAGAATGATCGCTGGCGTGCCGCAATTTTCGGGCGGCGTGAAGAGACGCTGCGCGACGACGACACTCTCAACGGTGCCGAGTCGTGCGAGTGCGAGTTCGCGGAGACTCACTCGTACCGAGTCACCGAGCACGAGCGCACCGACCATCACCGCCGTCGCCGACGCGATACCAACCGCAGTGAGCACCGCGACAACAACGTCCCGCCGCATCGCCAAAAAGACAAATCGTAACCAAGTCATGTGAGAGATTAGAGGCAAGAGGCGAGTTTCATCATTCATGCTGTGAACGGTTGTTGTAGACAAGTTATGGGTGACCTACCTTACGTTTCCCGAACAGCGCAACGCTATGGTTCCGCTGTCTATAGCTGTTCACAGACGTAATCTTGCTCTCCCTTGTGTAATGCAGCTATTCTTTTGTGTTTAGAGCTCGGGGGCGCGAATGACGGAATGAAGCGTAAGCGAGTGAAAAATCGCCATTCGGCGACGAAAGTGGGGAATCTCAAACGTCGTTCAAAAACAATTTTTGCACAAGTTCACGGATAATCTGTTGCTGTCCCGTCGGCGAGAGCGGTGAATGTTTCCGTTCGGGCCGCCATCTGCGAAGTGAAACGAACGGAGCCGTTCGAATGCGCCGTGTTACATCCGCCCGGATGATTGCTGCAAAGACCAGTCGCGTTGCTCTCCGGTTTGACGAATCGTTTTGCGTTATCGCTTGCGATGCGTCCGTTTCCTTCGCCGAGTTTTTGCGGCGGGAGAACTTCAACTATCGTGAAACTGTACGGCGTTCCAAGATTTCTGCGGTCAACGAGTACGTATGTCGTCTCGCCGTCTGCAAGTTTCGCACTCGGACATTGCAAGTATTTTTCTCCGCCTTCACCAAGATACGGCAAAATGGCGACGCGCCAATCATCCTCCGGCAAAGAGCCGTGCTCTCTTTCATACCGCAAGAGAGCAAGATTCAGCCGCGACAGGTTCTCTGCACACGCTGTACGTCGGAACGACTCTTGCGCAGCTTCTGTCTCTGGCATAATCTGGTTTGTACGAACGTCTTCCATCAGGCGTTCACGTTCCGTGTACTCTGCGAAAGTCACTCGCGGCGGGAGCGATTCGATCTCTCGCTGGAGCCGCGCAAGTTGCTCCGCCGACGCCAGATGTCCCAACCCATCATCAACCGGTATCGACCAGCCGACTCCTTCAATGGCGTTCCCGACGAGACCGTGAACGAACACGCCTTGATTGCCAACGTGGCGACTGATGCGGAGGCAACTGATTTTGTCGTCGATTGCGCCATCAATGTCACCAATTCCGCGAAGGTAGTTTGCGCGAACGGTGAAAGTTCTCACAATGTTGCGATTTAGCTGCAAGAGCGTCGTGGCGTGACGGACCATCCAAACGTCTTCACCGTCGTCTTCGCTGCTACGAACGAGCGGGAAGTAGAAGACCGGCTTGCGCACCGCCTCGGCAATAATATCGAGCGGTTTCGCAGACGCATTAACCCACTCCGCCATGAATGGATATTCTTCGAGCGTCCAAGTGTCTCGCGTGAGTTTGCGGAGCAAGTCGAACCAGTCGAATTTCTTCTGCTCATTGTTCATGACGAATCGTTCCGCTGACCACTTTTCAATATCGGTGTCGCACTTCGGCGGCGCACTTGGATCGAGTCCGAGTTTTTCGTAGACCTGCCGCCGAAGCGGGGCGGGATCGACCTCGACGGTATTCAGCTCGCCAGTTTTCGGGTCGAAGTTTTTCTCGTATTCGTTCAGGTCACCGAACGACTCGACGAAG
>JBOFSQ010000088.1:0-24371 GCA_051651625.1 Thermoguttaceae bacterium
TAGCCCAAGGCAAGCGGTATTCCGCGCAGCCTTGGGTTGACGTCCACCACAGAATTCCTAGCTCCGTAGGAGCGGCCTAACCGACGCTTCAATTAGGCCGCTCCTACGGAGCTTCCGACTTTGTTGGGGCCGCTAACCGAGGGCTGCGACGAGTACGTCTTGCCCTCGGCTACAATTAGATCGTCCCTAGCGGGACTAGGAAACGCCACGACAAAACGTGCAACTACTGGTCGTTTAGAGTCTAGTATAAAACTGTCTGTACGCCTCGACGATGCGTTCTTCGGCGTAGCGGTTTGCGACTTCGGTTTGTGCGGCGTTGCCCAGACGTTGCCGAAGCGACTCGTCGCCGAGGAGTTCGAGAATCTTCGCCGCGAGCACGTCTGGAAAGTTCGGCGGGACGACAAAACCGTTCTCGCCGAGAACGTCTCGCACGCCACCAACATCGGTCGCAACGATGGGAAGGCCCGCCACCGCGTATTCGATCACGGCGTTTGGCAAACTCTCCGAGTGACTCGACAAAACGCCAACGGTGAAGTGCGGGACGAGACGAAACGGGTTGTCAATCGCACCGTACCAAACGACATGGTTCGTTAGTCCGAGCGACGCGACGAGTTCGCGCATCTCCGTCGCGTATGGCTCTTCTTGTTCGCCGACGATAACGAATCGCGTTTGCGGCGCGGTGTCGGCGATGCGGCGTGCAGCTTGTATGAAGACCTCATAACCTTTCACGCGCCGAACCGTTGCAACCATTCCGACTATCGGTGTACCGTCGGGGACGGTGAGTTGATCGCGCGGAACGAGCCTCGCCAAACCGTCGTCGTAGCGGTTGCAAACGACGGGGTTCGGTATGAGAGTGAAGAGCCGCTGCGGCAGCGATTCCTTGACTTCAGCCGCCGCGATGGCCGCCGTGCTGTTGGCGATGTAAGTGATCCCCGCAGAACGAATCGCAAAACTCTTCGCCCACTTGCGAACGACACCGATCACCGAACGCGACGACGGTATGAAATAACCGAGGTTGCGTCTTTGAGCACATACCCGTCCTCGCCGAGCGAGTATGCACGCCGCCGCCGCGACCACTTCGTTGTCGGGATTGAAGACGTGAACGACATCAATTTCGTGCTTACGGATGTAACTAACGAGTCGGCGAAATCGCGTGAAAAGCGACATGCGGCGACCAGCAGTGCCGTTCACAGTGTCGTTCAAGAATGTCACGTCGATACCGTAGACGTCGTGTGGCGGTCTGGTGTCGTCGGTCTCGCGTGCATCGAAGGTGGCGACGAGGTGTGGTTCAAACTCGTCACGCGGAAGCGTACTAACGAGCCAGCAAAGATGCTGCTCGCTACCACCACGCGGCACGATGAAGTGATCAAGAAGATAGAGAACGCGAATGGGTGACATGATACCGGAAGTATACAGGCGACACCGTTCGCCGGAAGGGGCGTTCCGATTGTAGCGGTTGCGATGGATGTGTTGGCAGCGGCTATCGAAGAGCGTGCAAGAAGTAGCGTTCTAGTGCTAGAGTCGCTGGACATTTTGCGTGGAACGACGTATGATAGGTCACACAATTTCTTCGCCCGCCACGAACTTGAGCGGCACCAAGGACAAATCACAAAATACCGAATCTATGGACTCGCGCGTCTCACCACAAAATAGTGACGATTCACGTTCATACCATCTTTTGACGGGTGCAACGGGCCTCTTGGGGTCTTATCTGCTCCGCGACTTGCTGCGACGCCGTTTTCGGCTCGCGGTACTCGTGCGTCCGTCGCGTCGTGAGAGCAGCGAAGAGCGGATCGAGTCGATCCTTTCAAGTTTTGAGAACGAGACTGGCGAGTCGTTGCCGCGTCCGGTTGTCATCTCCGGTGAACTTACTGACGACACTTGGTGCGATGCGTGGACGAGTTGGGTGTCGAAACACTGCCGTTCGGTGATTCACTGTGCGGCGAGTCTCACATTTCACGGTCACCGCGACGCGGAACCGTGGACAACAAACATTGGCGGCACCGAACGTATTTTGCGTCTTTGCAAGAACGCTGGCATCCGCCACTTGCACCATTTTTCAACGGCGTATGTGGCCGGTTCGCATCGCGGGGCGTTTGACGAGACGATGCTCGATGTCGGTCAGGAGCTTCGCAACGACTACGAACAGAGCAAGGTCGAGTCTGAAAAGATGGTGCGCGAGGCCGACTTTTTGGACTCACTTACGGTCTATCGTCCATCTATTGTCGTCGGCGATTCGCAGACGCACACAACGAGCACCTATCACGGTTTCTATGCCGTTTTGAAACTGGCGCACACGCTGGTTCAGCGTCTCCCGCTCGGAGCGACGAGCGGACGCCGCCTCCTGACCGCACTCGGAATGACGGGCGATGAGTTCAAAAACTTTGTCCCTGTCGATTGGGTCAGTGCGATGGTAACACACATCTTTTCTCACCGCGAACTTCACGGCAAAACGTATCACCTCACAAACCCAAATCCGACGTCGATATTCGACATGGTTGATACGATTCAAGATGCGGTTGAGACGTTTTCAACCTTGGCGTCGGATGGAGACCGCGAGTTGGCGAGCGAAGATTGGTTCAAGCAAAACTACGCCGATCAAGTTGCGATTTACCGTGACTATCTCAACAACGATCCGGTCTTTGTGAGTCGCAACACGGAGCGTGCGGCGTTGCACTTGCCGTGTCCGGTGGTTGACCGCGATATGATGATTGCGCTTGCGAAGTACGCGATTGTTCACGGATTTGGCCGTCGTGTTCCGAGTCCCGCACGGAAACCGCGTCCGCAGCAAGTTGCCCAGCCCGTGACCGGTGTCGTGTCCCCATCGCCGACAGATTTTCGCACCGAATTGGTCCACATGCGGTAAATGAGTAGTTCCGGTTCGGCATAGCCGAACCCTCCAGTTGTCATACGCCACAGGCGTTTGGAGCTGTGTACTCGCCCTCTCGCCTCTCAAATTATCCTCCAATGCTTGAGCGTGAAGAATACATTGAACAGGCGTTTTTCTTCGAGGCGTTTCGGGCGCGGCTTGAGGAAGGGCTGGCGACGCAAGAGATTCTGCTGCAACTTCACAGCGAGATTTTGGTCACATCGAAGCTGCTGATGGCCGTTGACTTCCTGCGAACGGATGTCAAGTTGACCGGTTCAGTCGCAGACGCGATGCGGAAGATTCCGCACTACTTCACGTCGTTTCAGGCGTACACGATGGGCGAGACGGAGAACGCGACGGGGCGGTTCGACGTTCGCATCGCACTCCAAGTGTTGGCCCGCGAAGCGGAGTACCGCAGCAGTGACCGATGTTCTGTTCAGGGCGTCTTCTTCTATCAGCTTGAGACGATCTGTCACAATCGGCTCGGTTACGAACACGGTCTCACCGCTGTCGCCGCCGATCCGATCTACGACGCCGCGTGGCGAGACTGGATCGACATACTCCAGCGGCAACTAGGACTGATCGAGCTTGCAGACATGATTTACGTTCGCAGCGAGGCCTACGCGCGAAGAGACGACGAACCAGACGTGCCGGTACTCTTTGGAAAACGCGAAGGGAGAATCGCGCACGCCACTCGCAAACGTGATCCGAGTTACCTCTTTGCCGCATTGGCGCGACACCTCGGTTATCCTACGGTTCCGCGTGCGGTGCGTCCGACCGACGACGCCCACGACTTCCGCCATCTTCAGCGGCGAATCGAGCTACTCGATAATCGCCTCCAACTCCTCGAAGAAGAAGCACGCGGCGGAATCGACCTCAACAGGATTATTGTCAAAGAATAGACTGGTTTGAAAACTTGCACCCGCACTGCGGTTCGGCATAGTCGAACCGCTCCTGAACGCTTCACCCCAACGCTTCTTCAAACTCTTTGAGCGACGCACACTGCACCGCCGCGACGGTGAGAGAGTCAAGGACGACGAGGTCGCCAATCTCCAAAAGCCGGCTCGCAATACGCTTCGGGACTCGCCGAAAACGTGTCGTCAGAATGTATTGTATCGCCTCCGCCTTGCCGCGTGCTTTGCCACGCACTTCCCCCATTGCGATTCCGCGTTTCTCCCCCAGTTCTATGCCGCGTTTCTCGCCAAGAGCAATTCCGCGTCTTTCGCCTTTTGCGATTCCGCGCATTTCGGCTTCTTCAAAAATTGTTGGCATCATGTTGCTGCTCCTTTCCTCAAAAACATCTTGCGCGGCCTCGTTTACACGCTCCGCCTTCAAACGACGATGGTGCGCCGCGAACACCTTCGCAATGAAAGGAAGCACTTCCACAAACCACGCCCGCTGCTCCGCAATGTCACGGAACTCGCGAATAGGTGTGAGCGACTTCGGGAATTCATCCAAAAGTCCCGCACTCATATTCTTCAGCAGTCCAAGCACCAAACGCAACTCCGGCGGACCAAGCAACTGGTTCACGTCGAGTGCGGGAAGGTCAATCACGTCGTATGGAATGTCAAACCACGTCCCGATTATAACGCCGTGTTCGTCGCGTGGGAGGTAGTCTGAAAGTTTCGGATACGGTTTCTTGCAAGGACGTTTTCCCGTTCGCAAAACAATGAAGTATGGCGCAGATAGACGTTTGCGCGACTTCCACTCGGCCTCCCAAATCGCACCGATGTACTTGAGTAACTTGCGAGGAATTTCCCGCAGCGAACCAGTTTGATGCTCAAACAAAATTATCGCCAGCGAGGATCCACCGTGAACGAGCGGACACTCAAAGACAAGGTCAACGATTCGTTCGTCGATGTTCTTGCCGAAGACGTGCGTCGGTGCCGGTTTGATTTTGGCGAGATCAATTTGCGTGAGAAACTTTGGATCGGCGTAGTGTCGCAGAAATTCCATGAAGACCACAACCCGCCCGAACACGTTTTTGGCGAAGGCGTCAAAGATGTTACCGGGTTTGGTGTCGGGAACAGAATCAGTCTGCGTCGGTGACTGCGTTTGCTTTTGGCGATGTACCATGGCCACAATTCTAGCCGAGAGTTTCCGCGTGGCAAGAGCCGTCATAGTTTATGCAACGCAATTTACGCAACGCGGTTGATGGCGATGTTGCCGCCGGGGTGGTCGCGTTTTTTGTCGTGAGAATAGACCGGTGACGCCTTACCGCCGCCCGCAATGATGTCGAGCATCTGGTTGACGCACAACAGCGAACGCTGTGTCAAAACCCAGTTCGTCAGACTCTGATACTGAATCAGTCGCGTCCGGTAAACGGAGTTGTGAATCTCGCGCCGCACGTCGCTCCGTTTCGGAAACGTCTCCGATAGCGTCTCAAGCGACTCACACGCAATTCCGAAGTCGCGTGCTTTTTCGAGAATCGTTTGACGCTCCGCAAGCACGCTCTCAAGACGCGCCATCAGCCGTTCCTCTTCGATGAGTATCTGTTGCAACGCCTCCGCGTCGGCGGCGACGAGCATCTTCTGCTTCCGCTGCAAAACCGAAAGTGCGTCGTCTTGGACGACGGCGAGACGTTGCAAAAATGCGGCGATTTCTGTTTCAAAGTTTGGTGTGGTCGTGTCAGATTTCATGTCAGATTCCCGGTGTTTTTTGTCGTGCGGCCATCAGGTCGAACATCGTGCTTGAGAGTGAACGTGGCGTTCCGCTCGTCATCTTTTCGGAGAGGACTTGATCGAGTTGGCCTTGGAAGATTTCTTCCGCTCGTCCGCCGCCGAAGTACGGAAGCGGCTCCTGCGACGCTCGCATCGCCTTGAGCATCTGCGAAAACAACGTCTCGCCGACGAACCGGTGAAAGACGCTGCGAAACTCGTCTTGATCGTTCCGCTGCGGATCGTCGTTGAGCGAAGTCGGCGCAACAGCCTTCGGAGTCGCCGCTGGCTGCATCTTCGACGCCAGTATCTCTTTGAAACTCGGCGAAGACTGCGCCGCAATCTCACGCGGCACCGATGGCGCACGCGAAATCGACTGGAGCGGTTGCGAGGTGATTGAGGTGAGCATTGGTGGTGTTGGTTTGCGGTTGTTGTTGGGTGAATCAATAGGCCCTATAGGACTTATAGGGCCTATAGGGCCTATTGATTTTCATCACTCATACAAAACGTGTCCTTGGATTGCGCCTTGGCGTTCGAGGAGTTTTATGATTTCGATTATGTCCTTGGTCGGGACTTTGATTGCGTTTAGCGCATCAACCAGCGCGGTCAGTCGCGGGTTGGCTTCGCCAGTGCGACGCTCTTGCAAGTCTAGCCCAACAACGCGCTGCGGCGTTTGCTCGACTTGTCCAGCGGGGAGCGGACGCATCTCCGCAACAATGTTGCCGTGCGAAATCGCAACCGGATCAATCTCGACTCGCGGATCAATCGAAATTATTCCAGCTCGTTCGTTGATGTGAACCGTCGGCGGTGCCTCAAGTTCGCGGGTGATCTCAACGCTCATCAGTTCGCCGACGAAACTCATCGGGTTTGAAAAATACTGCGGCGGAAGTTTGACAACGACGTTCTGCTGATTGATCGCCGTTGCAAGCGTGCTCCCCGTTGCGAGCGGATTTGCGTTGATCGCCGTGGCGACGTTGAGTGCCATCGCCGAACTGGCGTACTGTTTTGAAAGAACGAGCGTGACGTTTCCGTCCTTGACATACGGATTCATGAAGTCGCTCGTGAGCCGCGCACCTTGCTTGACCTTGCCGACGTTCAGCGCGACCTGATTTTCAATCGTGATCGGCCCCCACGCCAATGCCATCGTTTCGGCAGTTGACGGGTCTTGCGGAACGGGGTGCATCAACACCGCTATCGCCAGCACACCACCGGCAAGACTCTTCGCCGACACCGCCGACACCGTACAATCGAGGAGATCGCCGCCGCGTCCGCCGGTTTCGGGGATCGTCGCCATAACTTCAACCAGCGCGATATTCTTCGCAAGTCCCATCTCTTTGAGCGAACCGCCCGGATGTCCCGACGCCTCAAGCATCGCAAGCAGCGAACGCCCCGTCGGCCCGAACTGCTGCGGCGAGTCGCCAGTACCATTGAGTCCCATAACGAGACCGAACCCGCGAATCACCGTTCGCTCCTGCCCCTTGAGACGAGCAACCGTCGCCACACGAAGCGCACCAAACGACGGTGCCGCTGTTGCGACGATGAGAAGTAACGCGGTGAGAATTGTTGTGATTGATTTCATGGCAAGTTGTGAGAATGAATAGGCCCTATAGGACGTATATGACCTATAAGTCCTATGGGCCTATGTTGACTGTTGATTTGGTTTGTGCCTCAAAACGGCGACCATCTTTCGAGCCACTTCACGCCCCACGGGCGGCGGATGCCGTCGTAGCTGTTCCCTTCGGGGACTTCTTCGTAGACGAGTCCGGCAACGCGGTCACCGGGGATGCTCTGGTCGGGGCGGATGTCTTCGGGACGAATCTGGCCGCGAATCGTCACGACCTTCGACTCTTCGCCGAGTGCAAGTTGCTGCGTCCCTTGGATTTGCAAATTACCGTTCGGGTACTTCGAGACAACCGTGCAAGCGACTTTCGTTTTGAGTTGTTCGCTGCGTTTGAGGTTCCCTTTGTTCTGCGTTTTCACATCGGTTTTGCCGCCGATTTCGGGCATCGGCGTATCGACAGGTTCCGGCAACTTGAACAGACTCGGAAACTTGATGAAGCTCGTCAGTCCGCCAGTTGCGGTCAGCTTCTTTTGCTTCTGCATGTCGTTTGTGTTGTTGTACCGGAAGTTGAAGTCAACCTCGACGAACACAATGTCTTGCACGCCGAACGGTTTTTTTCGCGGCACGTCTTGGTAAGTGAGCGACGTTTTGGAGACTGGGAGCGGCTGGTCGTTTGCGGTGACGAGCGTCGTTGCACCGAAAATACTTCCCGACTGCGCACGCACCGGAAACGTTGCAACGACGAGAAGACCGAGAACAAAAAGTATGATTGAGAGTCGCATTGTCATTTTGTCATTCCTTGTCCACCACGTCCATCGTGTCCACAGCGTCCACCGACCGTGGCCGCGTCTTATCGGTTGAAGCGACTCTTCGCGTTAGGAGGATTGCGCAAGAGTTGACGATTTTGCCGATTGCACGGATGATGCGGGTAAAGTTGTGGTGTATTCCTCCCATATTAACCGGTTTTGACGATTGTATAACCTGTAACGGATTTTCGCTTGATTCTACACGATGCGTTCCCCGATGGAATTGTGGCGAGCCATAAGTTGCGTCGCCTAAACTTCAGCATTGACGAAAAGGACTCGAAATGAATACGATGATATGGTTCAAGCGGTTTTTGTGTCTGCTTGTTGTTGGTTTTGCGTGTGTCGGCGGATACAGACTCATTTTCCCGCGTGGCCACGCCAACCCCGATATTTCCGAGGACGATGCCACGCAAATTGCGGAGGAACTCGGCATATCGGTCGGGACTCGCGGGAGCGAAGGCGGGATTTCCGCCGTTTTTGGAGCCGCGTCTGGGATTCCGTCGCTCAAGGCGGGGGCGTCGGGCGACTCGCTCCCGTCGTTTATGGGTGGAGAAGGTTCGTCCACGACGCCAGCCATGGTTGCATCCGTTCCCGCACCGCTGGTCGCTGCCCCAGTCTTTGCACCTGCGCCAGCGTTTGAACCTGCCCCAGCTTTCACGCCCGCCCCAGCTTTCACGCCCGTTCACGAACCGGTCACGCCGGAAACTCCCGCACCGCTGCCGAAAGTCGAAGACGCCGCACCGTCGCCGCCAGCGATGTTGTCGCCACAACTCGGAGCCGCAACGATCCGTCCGCTCCCGCCAGTCGATGATTCGCCTGAAACCAGCAGCGTGATACTCGCGTCGGTTGCGATTGGAAAGTCTTCGCTCGCAACGTCTTCACCGCCACCGATCACACTTCTTGAGCCGTCAAGTTCGTCAACGTCAACAACGTCGCCATCGTTTGCCAACTCCGTTATTGCAAACGATACGCCTACGTCACTCACGCCGCCAGATGAACTAACCCAAATCGTCCCGCGTGAGACGACCGGCGTTGGAACCAGCTCGAACGTCCTTCGCAGCGACGGTATTACACCGCTCCGCAGTGCCGATGACGCGAAAACCGATCTCGTTACCGACGATGTTCTCCGCGAAAAAGTTGTCCGTTACATCGAAGCGCAGTGCGTCTTGATCGATTCCGGCGACCCCGAAAAGGTCTGTGAGGCTTACGTTCATTTAAGCCGTCTCTACGAACATCCAGAGATGAACCGTGCCGAGCGGAACGTACTCGAACCGATCCTCGAACAACTCGCCGCCGACATCATCTATTCGCCGAGTGTACACATTCTTGAGCCGCCATACACGGTTTCCACTGGCGACACGATTGAGTCGATTGCGGCGACGTTTGAGATTTCGCCGCAACTTCTGCTCCGAATCAATGCAATGAAAGACGCGAGCGAACTGCGTACAGGGATGCAGCTCAAAATCTTCCACGGCCCGTTCGACGCGAAAGTTTTGGTTGGCGAGAAGAAGTTGTATCTCGTCCTCGGCGGACTCTACGCAGGACGCGCCGAGGTGACGAGCGAAATGCCGCTGTGCCGCACGCTCGAAGGGGCGTTTCAAGTCCGCGAAAAGTCGGTACTCGCACCGGGAGTCTTCTGGATCGGTCTCGGCGGCGACACTGGACTCATCAGCACCAACCAACCCGACCGGATAAAGTCGCAAACAGTCTTCGTTTTGCCGACAGTCAAAATGGCCGAACTCCACGACCTTCTCCAGCCGCAATCGACCGTCTCAATCATCCGCCCAACCGCCATCTATTGAGGCGGACTGGGCGTTCTTTTTTTTGGCCCCACTTCCTAAAGGGCCGCCTTGTGGTACGCTCCCGTCGCGTGGGAGACAACTCTCGCTTGACAAACTCTCTCGCCACCTCTACTGGCGTTGACGCGAAAGATGTCGCTGGTACAATACTCCCTCTCGCCGTTTTTCAATCAACACGCGAAAGGGAACTTATGCAAACGACATACTCTGACATCCGGGTTCGTGTTGACACGACAACGAAGAAGAACGCAGCGACAGTTCTTACTTCTATGGGACTCTCCTTGTCCGACGCCGTTCGTATGCTGATAACGAAAGTGGCCGACGAACGGTGTTTGCCTTTCGAGGCAAAAATCCCCAATGCCGAAACACGGCAAGCGATAGCGGAACTTGAAGCTGGCGGAGGCAAGACGTTTGCAACCGTCGAAGAATTTATGGCAGACCTATATGCGGAAGATTAATCGCAATTCAATCTTCAAAAAAGACTTCAAACGGGTTATGGCGAATCCACGTCACGCGCGTGACGCGGCTGCCCGCTTGGAAGCTGCAACCAGTATCTTGGCAGAAGACAGACCATTGCCCCAAAGTTACCGCGACCACGCTTTGACCGGTGACTGGAATGGGTATCGAGAATGTCACCTGAAACCAGATTTACTCCTGATTTATCGAACAGAAGCAAACGATTTGCTGCGTCTAGCGCGTCTCGGTTCGCACTCTGAATTGTTTCGATGACTCATTCGTTTACATCTACTCACAACCAACCACACATCACTTCTCCCATGGAATCACCACGAATAAAGCGTGCCCTCATCAGTGTCAGCGACAAGATGGGGCTGGCGTCGTTTGCCAAAGGACTTGTCGCCTGCGGCGTTGAAATCTACAGCACCGGCGGGACTCGTGCATATCTCGTTCAAGAAGGTATCGCTGTCCGCGATGTCTCCGACTATACAGGTTTCCCAGAAATGATGGACGGGCGGCTCAAAACGCTGCACCCGAAAGTCCACGGCGGAATCCTCTGTCGCCGCGACAACATCAGCGATATGAACGCGATCACCGAACACGGTATCAATCCGTTTGAACTCGTGGTCGTAAACTTGTATCCGTTCGAGGCGACGGTTGCGAAAGAAGGCGTCACCGACGCCGAAGCTATCGAAAACATCGACATCGGCGGCCCAACGATGGTGCGCGCGGCTGCGAAGAATCACGCATTCGTTACGATAGTCACGTCGAGCGATCAGTACGCCGCCGTTCTCGACCAGATTCAAGAATCGGGCGCGACGACGCTTTCGCTCCGGCGTTCGCTGGCGAAAGAGGCGTTCACGCACACCGCCGATTACGACACCGCGATCTCGCGTTACTTCATCGAGCGGAGCGGCGAAGGCGACTTTCCGACGCGACTCACACTCGCATACAAACGGAGTTCGGTGCTGCGGTACGGCGAAAACCCGCACCAACTCGCCGCACTCTACGTCGATTCGAGGACGGCGTTTGGCGGCGTTGTCGGTGCGCGGCAACTCCACGGCAAAGAACTTTCATACAACAACATCCTCGATCTCGACGCCGCACTCTCAATCGTTCGTGCGTTTGACCGTCCGGCGGTTGCGGTGATCAAACACAACAATCCGTGCGGCGCGGCGGTCGCCGATTCTCCCGCTGTCGCAACGCAAAAGGCGATGGAAGGCGATCCGCTCAGCGCGTTCGGGTCGGTACTTGCGATGAATTTTTCAGTAGACGCGGCAACCGCACAATATCTCTCAACACCGGGTTTGTTTGTTGAGGCAATCGTCGCTCCAGACTTCACCGCCGAAGGTTTGCAGATATTAACGACGCAGCCGAAGTGGAAAGCGAACGTCCGTCTCCTCAAAACGGGGCCGCTCACGACGCCGCCGGAACGGTGGACAGTGCGTCCGCTCGAAGGCGGCGTACTCGTGCAAGAGGCCGATTCGTTCGCCGACGACGAGTCGGCGTGGCGAGTTGTGACGGAGGCGAAACCGGTCGGCAGTTTGCTCGACGACTTGCGTTTCGCGTGGACGATGGTGCGTTACGTCAAGTCGAACGCGATCACGGTTTGCAAAGACGGGACGCTTCTCGGCGTTGGTGCGGGGCAGATGAGTCGCGTCGATTCGACGGAGATTGCACTCAAAAAAGCGGCGTCGCGCGTGGCGGGTGCGGTGCTTGCGAGTGATGCGTTTTTCCCGTTCCCCGACTCGGTTGAACTCGCCGCCGCGCAGTCGATAGCGGCGATCATCCAGCCCGGCGGTTCAAAGAACGACGACGCCGTCATCGAAGCGTGCAACAAATTCAAACTCCCGATGATATTCACCGGAAAACGACATTTCCGGCACTAAAACGTTTTTCCAATAGACCCGTTCGGAAACTTGCACCCGCACAGCGGTCCGGCATAGCCGAACCCTCCAAACGCCTACGGCGTCGATAACTGGAGGGTTCGGCTATGCCGAACCTGAACTACCAAATCGTCCGAACTTGATGTTTCCGAACAAATCTAATGCACATCACCACTCGCCACGCTCTACTCGCTTGTTGCATCGCAGCCACTTCTTTGATGTGCGGCGACGTAAACGTTTTTGCACAGCGGAATCCGCCGCCGGTGTTTGAGTCGGCGTACCAGCTTCCCGTAACGGCAACGCCGGCACCGCACGTCGCGCTCGGTGTTGAGAACGGCGTTGCGGTTGCACTCTACGCAATGCTGATCGTCTTGGCAATCGTTGCCGTACACAACTGGCGAAGTCGTCGCGTTTTGTTTGCGATTACGATTTTGTCGGTCGCCGTTCTCGGATTTGTTTTGAAGGGGTGTCCGTGTCCGGTCGGGACGTTGCAGTCGATTGCGGCGGCGGTCGTTTCGCCGAACGCATTTCTGCCGGTCTCGATTCTTGCGCTGTTTTTGATGCCGCTGGTTGCCGCGCTGTTTTATGGCCGCGTCTTTTGCGGAAGCGTTTGCCCGATTGGTGCGGTGCAGGAACTCGTCTGTCTCAAACCGGTTTTGCTCCCGACGTGGCTCGACCGAACGCTCTCGCTCTTTCGCTACGTCTACCTCGGAATCGCCGTGCTCCTCGCAACGAACGCGATGTGGTTTCTCATCTGTCGCACCGATCCGGTCGTGAGTATATTTCGGATGTCGGGTATGTTTGACGTTCTCGTTTTCGGTGCGATTATTTTGCTAGTTGGTGTTTTTGTTGGACGACCGTACTGCCGGTTTTTGTGTCCGTATGGAGTTTTGCTTGGATGGTGTAGTCGGCTTGCGTCGCGGAAAGTTTCGGTAACGCCGGGAGATTGCAGCAAGTGTAAATTGTGTGAAACGAGTTGTCCGTATCAGGCGATTCTCGCGCCGACGACACCGCCGTCGCGCGACGAGCGTCGGCGTGGCCCGTGGCGTTTGCTCGTTGTGATTGTGATGGCACCGTTTATCGTGGCGGCGTTTGGATTTTTGGGATCGCATCTTACGGAATCTGTTGCGGCGTATCAGTACGACATTCGTCTCGCCGAACGAATCGTTCTTGAGCGTGACGGACTGGTCGAGCCGCGCGGCGCGTTTGCCGAGACGCGGGCGTGGATGGAACGAAGCGAGACCGAAGACGCCGCCATCGCACGGGCGGCAGCGGCGTACAAACGTCTCGCGTGGGGGACGACGCTTTGCGGCGTTTGGATTGGCTTTGTAGTTGTCGCGCACGCGATCACACTCACGACACGTCGCCGCCGTGAAAATTACGAAGTCGATCCGACTCGCTGCGTCGCGTGCGGACGCTGTTTTTGGTACTGCCCCAACGACCGAGGCGGACGACTACTACTCGATGAGTGATGATTGTCAGGCAAATCAGAACACGAAGCGTAAGCGAGTGCCCGCAGTAGTGGTCGGTGGCCAGTGGTCAGCGATCAGAGCACGAAGCGTAAGCGAGTGACAACGTGAGGATAGGACGTAGCGTCAACGAATCGCCGTCAGGATGGATTCCTGCCTACGCAGGAATGACGAAACAATCCGTTCACGTTTACAAAATCAACCCCAATCCACTTCTATGGCTCCGTTCCGCAAGAAACTGCTGTTTTTGTTGGCACTCCCGATAGTTGTTATCTACAGCATTGTGGCGGCGATTCAAGTTCAGCTTGAGTCGGACAATGTTGTTCGGCAAGCGGAACTTCTCATCAACGAGAAGGTGGCGCATCACGCTGCGCTTTGTGACACCGTTTTCACCAAGGCCGCAGAGAGCGCGATGGGACTTGCAGACTACATCGAAGTCGCTAACCCAAAAACCACCAAAGAGGTAACGGCCTACATTGCAACGATATTGCAACAGCACCCGATCATCGTCGGCAGCACCGTCGCCTACGACCCGCATCAGTTTCCGGGGTACGACACATACCACTCGCCTTATCTCTACAAACCCGACAGTGCAAGCGATGTCGGCGAGATGGTCGGCGTTTTCCGTTGCAAAGACCTCGCCGTAGAAGAAGACTACACCAAGTACGACTGGTACTCCGCGCCAATTCGTGAAAAGAAACCGGTCTGGTCTGAACCGTACTACGATGCCGCTGGCGCGCTATCGCTGATGTGTACATACAGCGTTCCGATATTTACGCCGAGCGGCGAACTCAAGTGTGTCGCAACAATCGACATCTCGCTCAACACGTTCCGCGAGATCGTCAGTCAAGTCAATGCGAAAGGTGCGGAGTGTATTCTGTTCAGCAAACAGGGGACGGTAATCGCATCGCCCAACGCCGACTGGGACATGAAAGCGACACTCGACACGCTCATGAAAAAGTGGGACATCCCCGACCCCGAAGGCCTCATCAATGCGATACGCACGGGCCAAACGGGGAGCCGCAACGTCTATTCTGCTGGTCTACGCGAAGACGTGTTCTTCTCGTTCGCGCCGCTGCCTGCGAGTGGTTGGTCGGCTTTGGTGCTGATGCACAAACGTACAATAATGGAGGAAGTCTACAAAAAAGCGTTCACCAGTACGGTGGTGTTTTTTGTGGGGATCGTCGTGCTCGTGCTCGCCATACGTTACATGGTTTCGCAAACCGGTTCCGCACTAAACCGCGAAGTGACGCAAGCGACCGAGGCGAATATGCGCGAACACGAGGCGTTTGTCAAAGACGTGTTCACAAGTATTCAAGACGGCATTTTCGTCTTTGACCGCAACTACACAATTTTGCGGACGAACCCGACTTTCAACGCAATGTATCCCGAACTTCTGCCACTGGTCGGCAGGAAGTGTTGGGAGACTTCGGGCCTCGACCATATTTGCGATGATTGTCCAGCCAAAAAGATGTTTCGCAGTGGTAAACTCGAACTCTCCATTCACTATGAAGAACCGACGGCCACTAGAAAAGGTGCGTGGCTGGAGCACTTCAGTTATCCAATCTTTGACGACAGCAAGAACATTGTCGGCGGCATAAACTTCGTCCGCGACATATCAGAACGCAAAGAGATGGAGGCGGAAATCCAGCGGTATCAAGCCAATCTCGAACACATCGTTGAGGAACGAACGACGAAGCTGAACTGGAGTGAGTCGAAGATGCAGGCGGTGCTGGCGGGGAGTGTACCAATTATTTTCTACAGTCCCAACGGCATCGCCGAAGCTATCAATCCCGCTATGGAAAACCTCATCGGTTACACCGAGAGCGAGATTGTTGGGCAGAATGTTATGGGGCTTGTCCAAGAAGAATACAGAAAACCGATGGGCGACCTGCTTCAACAATTCGTCATCAACAACGCGATTTTGGCACCGCGGCTCGACATACCGGTCGTCCACAAAGACGGGCACCAAATATGGTGTGACTGCTCTATCACAGGGATATACGACGACGCGGGAACACTCATACTGCTGGTCATCATCAGCATGGACATTACCGAGAAGCGCAAGCTGCTTGAAAATCTCGAAGTCGCCAAGTATTTGGCCGAGCAATCGACGCGGGCCAAGGGCGAGTTTCTTGCAAACATGTCGCACGAAATCCGCACGCCAATGAACGCCATTCTCGGCATGACGTATCTCTGCTTGCAGACCGACCTCAACGACAAGCAGCGTGAATATCTTGAAAAGGCGGAGTCTGCCACGAAAAATCTCCTCCGCATCATCGACGACATTCTCGACTTTTCAAAGATCGAAGCGGGGAAATTAACGATTGAAAAAGTTCCGTTCCGTCTATCGGATGCGTTCAGCGAGGTGATCGACGTTGTTGCGTTAACTGCTCGCAACAAAGGGATTTCGCTCGACACAAAGATTGACGAGTCGGCTCCGAACGACCTCATCGGCGACCCGCTCCGAGTGCGACAGGTACTTCTCAACTTGGCGGGGAACGCCGTCAAGTTCACGGAAAGCGGAACGGTTTCGATTGCGGTTGAACGTCTGCCAGACGACGAGCGTGCCGCCGCGACGGACGACGTTGTGTGGCTGTCGTTCACGGTGCGCGACACCGGTATTGGTATGAACGACGAGCAGATGCAGCGACTATTCACTTCGTTTAGTCAAGCCGACACATCGACGACGCGGAAGTACGGCGGGACAGGGCTGGGGCTTGCCATCTCGCGGAATCTTGTCGAGATGATGGGCGGCAAGATCAACGTTTCGAGTGAGATCGGTCGTGGGACGAGTTTTTGTTTCAAGCTGCCATTTACGGTCTGTGCGCTGGCGCAGCAGTTACCCAAAGACGAAGCAGAACACGATTCAGACGTGGTGTGTGACTTCACCGGAACTCGCGTACTTCTCGCCGAAGACAACAAGGTCAACCAGATCGTCGCGCGTGGTTTGCTACAGATGTTTAACGTCGAATTGACTATTGCCAACGACGGTCTTGAAGCGGTTGAGCTGGTCAAAAGCAACGACTTCGATCTTGTCTTGATGGACGTGCAGATGCCGAACTTGGACGGTCTCGAAGCGACTCGCGCGATTCGCAAACTGGACAAACCGGGGATCGACAAGTTACCAATTCTTGCGATGACGGCCCATGCGATGCAGTCTGACTTTGAGCAGAGCATCTCTGCCGGAATGAACGACCATCTCACCAAACCAATCGACCCAACAAAGTTGCGCAAAGCGTTAACAAAGTGGCTATCAAAACACACAACATCAGAACACGCACAATCAGAACACGAAGCGTAAGCGAGTGCCCGAATCAGAGCGGGAAGCGTAAGCGAGTGAATCAGAACACGAAGCGTAAGCGAGTGCCCGAATCAGAGCAGGAAGCGTAAGCGAGTGACAACTACCGATGAAGAAAAAAAAGAAAACCGACAACCCGAATGAGAAGCTCGTCGCCGACAATCGTCGAGCGCGGCACGAGTATCACATACTCGAAACGATTGAGTGTGGGATCGTTCTTGTCGGGAGCGAGGTGAAGAGTCTCCGAGTGGGGCAGGTTAATATCTCTGACGCTTATGCGAAGGTTCGGAGTGGAGAGGTTTGGCTCCTCGGTGCCGACATCCCAGAATATGCTGAGGCGAACCGTTACAATCACCGTCCGAAACGTGACCGCAAACTGCTCTTGCACTCGCGCGAGATAAAAAAGTTTGCGATGCGTGGGAGCGAAAAGGGGTTTACGCTCGTCCCGCTCAAGCTCTACTTTCACATGGGACGTGCGAAGGTTCTGCTCGGTCTTTGCAAGGGAAAACAGGAGTTTGACAAACGCGAAGCGAAAAAGAAAGCCGAGACCAACCGCGCACTGCGGCTCTCAACAATGCACCGGCAAGTTCGCAAATAAACCCGTTACGGGTTGATTTGTAGGCTTCGCCCTCCGTTGTACCGCGGTCTCGCTGGGCCGCTACCGTTTTGAGTAAAGCTCCGACAACACACTGGGCAATTCGGGAAGAAAATAACGGACATCGCAATTTTTCAAGCCATTCCGTCAAGTGGTAGACGAAAAATAGGGCACCGCCTTTGACACCAAAAAAAATGTGGCATAATGGGCGACGATTTTGGTGCTTTGTAAGTCGCCTTACGCTGCTGCAAGCCACCGCAAAAGACAATTCAGCATCCACCTATACTTCAACAAGGAGTTACTACAATGACCGTGACAATCACCAAGAAAACTGTGTTCGCCGACGACACCTCAACGACCAACGCTTGGGGCGTTGCCGGACTTGAGCAACTCTCGTTCGGGCCATCTCTCGCCGTTGCAAGTGCCGACGATGAAGATGAGGACGAAGAAGACGACGAAGAGTTCGACGAGGAAGACGACGAAGAGTGGGACGAAGACGACGAGGAGTGGGAAGAAGTCGATGACGACGACGAAGAGTGGGAAGAAGTCGATGACGACGAGGAGGAAGAAGAAGAGGACGAAGAAGAGGAAGAGGAGGACGAAGAAGACGATGAGGAATGGGACGAAGAAGACGACGAAGAATGGGACGAAGATGACGACGAGGAATGGGACGAAGAAGACGACGAAGAGTGGGATGAAGATGACGACGAAGATGAGGACGAAGACGAATAGGCGTCCTGTCTTTGCCTGTAGTCTGTAAACTTGTCGTTGTGACGGTGCGGAGTGTCTTGGAGTGGATGCTGCGCACCGTTTTTTTGCGCGCAAACTCCGCGCGCAGCAGATACGGTTTTACACGTCAAGGGCCTAATTGCGGTAACGACGAGACAACGCAAAAGAACTCGCGCTACTTACAGAGAAATCTTGCAAAGAAACCTTGAAGAGAAACGAGGACGACGGGACTCGAACCCGCAACCACCGGATCGACAGTCCGGTACTCTAACCAATTGAGCTACGTCCCCTGATTTTATGCTGCATCGCCGACTGTGCGGACGACGGGCAAGTGAAAGAGTGCGGAATTGTAGCCAAAACTTAACTTGGGACAATCCCCCCCGCCAAAATGGTACGCTAAACCCGTTGGGAGATTTGCACCCGCTAGCGGTTCGGCATAGCCGAACCCTCCAGTTATCAACGCCGTAGGCGTATGGAGGGTTCGGCTATGCCGAACCTGAACTACTGAAACTCGGTGAGCTGCGTAAAACTTCCGCCGGTGGCGCGGGTGAGACGCTCTAGTTGCGGCGAGGCGTTGCTGCCGAACTGAATCACATGAATCTGCGACGTGCGCAGAAGTTGCAAAATCCGCTGGTACGCCGCCGTCGAAAGGTCTTTGTCGCTCGTCGCGTCTGTTAGCAAGAAGACGACATCGGGATTCATCTTCACTGCGGCGACGAGCGGCGTTTCGTGGAGCGTCCCGCCGCTTGGTGTGAGCGTTTTCAAGAAGTTGCGAACTGCGGCACGGTTCGCATCTGTCGCGGAACTCATCTGCGGAAAGAGCGTCATCATCTCGTCGTTGTATGCGATGACGTTTACGCGGTGCATCTCGTCGAGACCGTCAACAGCGCGAATGAGTTCTTCGCGTGCGGCGCGAAACGGACGCGCACCAGAATCTTTCATACTCTCCGAACGATCAAGAATGAAGACAAACCGGTGCCCCGTTCCGCGTGCGCCGAATACGCTCACCGTCGCGCGGCTGCTGTCGCCGATGTTGTACGCCGCGTCGCCCGCACCGGACGAACCCTGCGACGTTGACTCGGTTGTTCGCTGCGTCATTGTCGCTGACGGTGACGCGCCGATTACTGATTGCGTTTTCAACGGTTCGGTGGCGGAGTTTGCGGGAGTGGTCGGCGTTTCGGTTGCGTTCGCGGCGGCTGACGCTGCTGCGGCTGTGTCGTCGTTCGGTTCGTCGGGCGGTTCAACTGCGTCGGCACGGTTCGCATCGCCGACCGCGACGATTCCAGCGATGGCGTGCCACTCTTCAACGCCGCCGCGCGGCGACCACGTTAGGTGCCACCACAAAAGGAAGACCGCCAAAATCGCAGCGTGAAGCAACACCGACATCAACCACGCCGGGTACTGCATCGAATTGTCGTCTGTCATTGCTATTCTCCCTATCTTGCCCCGTCGCGTTTCACCGTTTTTTCGCATTGACACGCAGCGAGAAAATTGGCATTATTCCAGACCATAGGACAAATACTCTGGCTTCATTATCGGTGAGTAGTTCTTTTTTGCGCACAAAGGCGCAAAGAGCACAAAGGACACGAAGAGGATTGAAATTGAAAACGTCCTTTGTGTTCTTCGTGTACTTCGTGCGAAACAAAAGAACTACCAAACAAATTCAAAAATCGGTACAATCTGCGATTGCCACAATGCTGATTTCACGTCATCAACTCGTCACCAAAATCGTCGCTACAGCGGCGTTGGTGTTGGCGTGCGCGCTTTGTGTTGACGTTGCGTGTGGACAGGGGAACGACTGGACATCGCTTCCGGTACTCGGCAGTCCGACGCAGCCGCAACAGGTTGCTCCCGCACCGCCGCAAATGATGCCGCCAGCGATGGCACCAACGATGGCGTATTCTACCGCGTGGCCCGCAACCGCGACACCCCCCGCACCACCACTCATGCCAGTCCCCGCGTATGGCGGATACGGTGGCGTCGGCGGATACAGTCCGATGCTCGCACCGGCGTACCCATACACGATGGACCCGAACACAGCAATTCTGAACCAGTACGCGTACCAGCAAGCCGCACAACAGCAGCAACAATCTCTCACGCAACAGCAGCAAATCTTGATGGCCGCACTGATCGAGCGCGAGGCCGACCGTCTCGCCGCCGAAGACGACGCCGCTGCCGAAGAACAAAAGTCGAGCAATGCGTGGAGTATGGGGAATCTTGCACCGGTCAAGGTGTCGTCGCCGCTGCTCGACTCGATGTGGGTCGGTGCGGGGTATATGAATCCGTTCAACGCAACCGACAAGGCCGACCGCGGCGTCGGTTGTCCGCTGCAACTTCAGTGCTGGATTGATCGTCCGTACTACGCCGGTGGATACGTCGGCTGGAGCAGCGGCGGAACGCTCGTCAAAAAATATATCAAACAAGATTCCGGCGGAACGTTCGGACTGATCCTCGGAAAACAGTACAGTCACTACTGGGGGTTTGAAGGACGCCTTCACTTCGCGTCGCTCGCGGAACGACTCACCGACGAAGGAGCACTTCTCCCCGCCGCAAACTTGATCGAAGGTCAGGCGAACCACATAACGATGGCCGACATCAGCGCACACTACTACCCGCTCGGAAACAGCCGCTGGCGACCGTTTTTCAAGTGGGGCGTTGGTGTTGCGGGCGAGTCGTTCGTTGGCATCGACGGTGTACGCCGCACGAATACTTCGGGACTTATGCCAATCGGTATGGGACTAAAATACTGGTGGAACGAACGGTTCTCACTCTCAACCGACCTCATCGACAACATCGTTTTCGGAACGGGCGGCGTCGCCACGCAACACAACTTCGCGTTTTCGTTTGGTCTCGTTTACGCTTTCGGGAAAAACAAAACGAGTCGCCCAACCGCATACTGGCCGTACACGCCGAGTACGAAGCGGTGAGACGCATTGGCGGAACCACCGTTCGCGCAATGTTTCGTCATTTGTATTTGCCCCGATGGGGCAGCGATTTCAATAACCGGCGGTTAGCGTAGCCGCGAGAGCGGCAAGCGTAACCGCCGGTGCGCGACGTGCGCGAACGAGCGTCTGTAAGACGCCACCTTGTCGCACGCGAGGTAGCGTCCTACCGGACGCGTCAGATTTTCGTTCGCGTCACCGGCGGTTGCGTTTGCCGCTATCGCGGCGGCACTTACCGCCGGTTATTGAGATGCCGTCCCGTCGGGACGAAGAAAGGACTTGTACCAATGTCACACAAAATCATCTCTATCGGTTTCATTCTCACGCACGTTTTTGCGGCGAGTTTGTTTGCGTTTCCGATCACGGCGACGCTTCGTAGTGAGGCGAGTGTGCGGAGCGGTCCCGGTGAAGAGTTTTACGAAACGCTGCGTCTTCAGGCTGGCGACGCGGTACAAGTTTACGCAATCGGCGAGACCGATTGGTGTGAGATTCGTCCGCCGATAGGGAGTTTTTCGTGGGTCAGCGGGGAGGCTCTGCGAGTCGGTCACGACGGGATCGGCGTTGTCACTGCTGACACTGCGATTGTTCGCGTCGGCAGTGAACTTACCGACCTTTGCAGTGCGATTCAGGTCTCGCTGCGTCAAGACGAGAAGGTTCGTGTCATTGATCGCGTGCGAGTTGAAGGCGACGCCGCGAATCCTGTTTGGTACAAAATCGCGCCGCCGCGCGGTGAGTTTCGTTACATCCACAAAAGTTTTCTTGACGTTGCTGTGACGCCGATGCGGCTTCCGCCGTCGGACATTGTCCCAGTTTCATACGAGACGACGACGGTAGCGACAACGCCCGACGTTGTGTTTACGCCTGCGCCGCAGCGTCCGTTTGCAGAGATGCTGCGTGAACTCCGCGACGAAGCGACGTTAGCGATGCGACAGCCGACCGAAGACTGGGTATTCGAGACGCTTCACCAGCAGGCCGAGCGACTCCTCGAAGACGCGCCGACCGAAATTGATCGTCAGCAAGTTCAGCAACTCGTCGTCGCTCTTTCAAAGACGCAGATGGTTCGCAAAGAACTTTCGCAGCGTCGCGCACTGGCACAGATGGGATCGGCGTCGCAGGCCCGCGCCGCGACGCCAGCGTTGCGTTCACTCGAAACGTCTCCAGCAACAGCGATGCTCCCTGTTGGTTATCGCACGGCGTTACCGACAGTGCCAGTGACAACGCCAGCGACAATACCAACACCGGTGACGGCTCCATCGTCGTTGCCATCGACGTGGCCTTCGGCAAACGTACCGACTGCGCAGACAACATCGTCGTCACCGTTCGCAGTTGAGGGGACACTTGGTCGGTTCGCACCGGCACCGCCGGGTTATCCGCCGTATGCGGTTCTCGACGAGAAGCGACAAGTCGTCTGTCTTGTGACACCGCAGCGCGGAGTTTCGCTTGAAAAACTTGTCGGCAAACGGATCGGACTGCAAGGAACGCTCGGCGTTTACAAGACCAAAGAAGGCGTCGCGCTGCGACACATCGGCGCGAACGTGGCATCAGAGGTGTTGCCGTAACCTCGTCACTCCCGCAGGGGCGGGAATCCAACTTGATGGAAGATGTGTAACCGTTCACGGTTTTGATGCCGTTTTGGCGTCATTTCCTCAATCCCATAGGGATTTCATTATGGTAGACAACGAGTGACAACGCGATCCGAACCCCGCTAGGGGTTCCGTTATGGTAGAAAACGTGTGCAGACCATAACGCAACTCCTACGGAGTTGTTTTCGTTACACATCGCGTGCGTGCTACCATAACGGAATGCCTAACGGCATTCGAGAACAGAATAAAACCGTGAACGATCAAGAAAATTCTTCCACCAAAGGAGCACCCAATGATTCTATCAATTTTTGATGAAAAGTATTTAGAAGGAAAAACTACTGGCCTCGCCGAAGGACGTGTCACGGGCATTGCCGAAGGCGAAGCACGAGGCGTGGTGCGTGGCGCGGCGCGGGCACTCATTCGCATCCTCAACAAGCGACTTGGCGCAGTGCCGCAGCATGTAGAAGACCGCGTGATGGAGATTCGAGATTTAGTCGTCATAGAATCGCTCACGGAGTTCGCCTTGACGTGTGCGTCGCTCGAAGAATTCGAGGACTCGCTGCGGTGAAAAATACTGCGTCATTTGCCGTATCGGTGAACAGTTCACATTTTTGAAAGGACTCCACCATGTTTTGTCTCAACAAGATCGCACCCGCACTTCTCTTTTCCGTGGCGGCAGTCGCGGTAGGCGAACAGGTTGACACGGTACAACCGCGTGCCGAAGCATACAAAATTGTCGAGGCACACGACGGTGACGTTGTTAGAAAGGTAGTCGTCGATGAGGCGGGGACTGTCTGCGGTGAAGTCGTCGATGGTTCCATTGTCATGAATGATAGTCAACATTCCGCCCCACCAACGTCTCCCGATCATCCGGTACTCGACGAAATCATCTTCGACACGATGCTGCGTGCTGATAGCCAAGGGAAACTCGCGTTTATGCGCACGATTGATGGCGGTGACGAGCTGCGGCCATTCGCAGGGGACGCCGTTCGCGCCTATGTGGGCATCTCGCAGGAACAACAAAAGACATTCGAAAGTGCTGTTGAGGGGGATTATGAAAAAGAAGGCGCGCAGATGGAGCAATTCAGCAAGGCGTTTGGCTCTTACGACCAGCTTTCGGCGGAAGAGCAAGGCGTCCTTGGTGACGAGTTGCGTCAATTTTTTTGTGGTGTGATTGACACCGCCGACACACATTCGCGCGAGATACTAACCGACGAACAGTTGGAGCGTCTCCAAGAGCTTGAACTGACGCAGCCATCAGTATCCGCGTTGTTTTTGAGTTCAATCTTTTTTCAAATGGATAGCGGGGAAGAGAACGAAGCCACTGCCGCCGATGCGTTTGCAGAGGTGCGAGAAAGTCTCGCCAACCTCTTCACCAATGTTGCCGCCTACGACGCTCTGGGGTTGACCGACGAGCAGCGTCAAAAACTCCGCGAGATTCAAGACGCCGACCTGCCAGAACGGCAAGCGATGCTCAAAGACCTTATTAAGTGGTCGTCGGAGGACAAGCTGCCATCGCGCGAAGTCCGCGATGCGTGGCTGGCGCGAGCGAAGTCACACGGGACGCTCGTCAAAGCGAAACTCCTCGCGGTGCTCACACCCGAACAGCGTGAGAAACTCGAACGCCTCACCGTCTCCGTCCGCGAACGTCTCGCACATCTGGCGACATTGCCAAAGGACGAGCCAGAAGATGACTCGTGGAAAAACTCGTGGAAACC
>JBOFSQ010000089.1:0-32029 GCA_051651625.1 Thermoguttaceae bacterium
GGCATAGCCGAACCCTCCACGCCTGCGGCGTATGACAACTGGAGGGTTCGGCTATGCCGAACCGCGAACTACCCAATCGCCCTAACTCCATGTTCCCGAACAAGTCTAATAGAAGCCGGAAAGGATGCGGCAGTGCTGCTGTGCCGCGAAGCGGCGAGCCGCCGTATTGACCGGAGAACAAGTGTAAACCACAACTCCGTCAATACGCTCCGCTCCTTTCCGGCTTCTATTTACACCGCGATCAAATGGTTACAAGCATGACTCCACAACCGCCCGACGACACGCCGCTTTCGGTACTCGTGATCGACGACGATGTTTCGCACGCCGAAGTTGTCGCGGAGGCACTTGCAAAAATGGCGAGTGTCGATTGCGTCTACTCCGAACAGGCTGCACGCGACACGATTACGCAGCGGCTCTACGATGTCGTCGTCACCGACATGGCTCTCGAAAATCGTGAGAGCGGAATGGCGATTCTCCGTCAAATCAAGCAGGAGGCCGAAGAGACCGAAGTAATCGTCATGACTGGTCACGGCAGCGTCGCGCTTGCCGTCGAGGCGATGCAGTGCGGTGCGTTTAACTTCTTGCAAAAACCGCTCGACATCAAACAACTTCGCACCGTCGTTGCCAAAGCGGGCGAGAGTTCGCGGCTGCGGCGCGTTAACCGCGAACTCTTACAACGTCTCGACGAGCGATTCGGATTCGGCGGCGTTATCGGAAGTAGTTCCGCGATGCGCGATGTCGTTGAACGGCTGAAACGAATCGCACCGACCGACGCAACCGTTTTGATTCAAGGCGAAACCGGCACCGGCAAAGAACTATTCGCACAGGCGATTCACCAAAACAGTCAACGCAAAAACAAACCGTTCGTCGCGCTCAACTGCGGTGCGATCTCCGAAAGTATTCTCGAAAGCGAACTGTTCGGGCACGTCAAAGGTGCGTTTACCGACGCATCGAGCGACCGGCTTGGCAAGTTTGAATACGCCAGCGGCGGCACGCTGTTTCTCGACGAAGTTGGCGACATGCCGATGCCGACGCAGATCAAATTGCTCCGCGTTTTGGAAAACGGCGAGATCACGCGAGTTGGTGCGAACAGTGTTATCAAGGTCAACGTTCGCATCATCTCGGCGACGAACCGAAATCTCGAAGACGCAATCAACGCTGGCACTTTTCGCCAAGACCTTTATCACCGGCTAAAAGTTGTGACGATTCGTATACCGTCGCTGCGGCAGCGCACGGGCGACATTCCGATTCTGCTCGATCACTTCCTCAAAGAGTTTGCGAAAAAAAATCACAAGACGATCAAAGGTTTCGCCACGCCTGCGCGGCACATACTCCTTGCAAATCCGTGGCCGGGAAACGTCCGCGAACTGCGAAACGTTGTCGAGAGCATGGTCGTTGTCGATGTTGACGGGATTCTCGGCGTGGACGACTTGCCGTATGAACTGATGCCCGATGCCGCAACGACAGCAGCGAACAATGTGAACACATTCACGGCACCGAACGCAGACGCAACACTTGCGTCGTTTGTCGGTAAACCGATGGAAGAGATTGAACGTATGTTCATCGAGCAGACGCTCGAAGCGTGCGGCGGCAACCGCGAAACCGCCGCAAAAATGCTCGGCATCGGCGAACGCACGCTGTACCGGAAAATCAAGTAGAGCGCGCGCGATTGTTGATGGGTAAGCGTTCACGGTTGATTTTGAATTCGTCACCCCCGCGTACTCGGCGGGGGCCTAGAGAACACGGCACAAGCAGACGCGGTAGCGAAGTTCGCGCAAGCGAACCCCAGAGCGTTAGCTCTAGATTCCCGCCGAGTACGCGGGAATGACGGACACGGAACGAACACATCCAAGAACACACGCCACCAATGCACATCACCACACTCGGTCTCACGCCAGCTTGGCAGAAAATCATGCTCTTCGACGACGTGAAACTCGATCACGTCAACCGTGCCACCGAAGTTGTTTGGTGTGTTTCGGGGAAGAATGCGAACGTCGGTATTGGCGTTGCGTCGCTGCTGCGCGGCGACGGGGCGAGCGTTCTGGTTACTCCAGCGGGCGGTCCGCGATTGGATGACTTGCGGCGTGAATTTTTTGATCTTGGCGTTGATGTGCGAATAATTGAGACTGAAACGGCGACGCGGGTTTGCACGACGCTCATCGGTCAGCGTGACCGGTGCGTGACGGAGCTTGTCGAAGAAGGCGGTTCGCTCACGAACGCCGAGTGCGAAGCGGTTCTCGCTGCGTCGCGCGATGCGGTACGCGGTGCAGATGTTGTTGTCGTCACCGGTTCGCTCGTTCGCGGACTGCCGCAAACTTTCTATTGCGACCTCGTTTCAGGAGTTTCGCAAACGACGCCGATCATCGCCGACATTCGCGGCGAAGGACTTCTTCATCTTCTCGCTGCGAGGTCACTGTATTTGGTCAAACCGAATCGTCATGAACTTGCGATGACCGCCGACGCACTCCGCGCGCGTGGTGTGGACGTTCCGGCTGGTGACGTGGTGCTCAAAGATGTTGGTGCGATGTATGAAGCGATGATCGCGCTTCACCGCGCCGGTGCGCAGCATATTCTTGTTACCGACGGGCCGCGTGCGGCGTTTGTTGTCTTGGGCGGCGGCGAACTTGAAACGATCTCGCCAGCCGCTATTCCACTTTCCGAACAGCGCAACCCAATCGGTTGCGGCGACGCCGTTACCGCTGGAATCGCGTGGGCAACGGCAAAAAAGTTTGCTCCGCTCGAAGCTGTTCGCATCGGTCTTGCGTGCGCCGCAACAAACCTCCGCGATATTCTCCCGTGCCGACTCTCGTCAGTGAGTAGTTCAGGTTCGGCTATGCCGAACCGCTCCGAACAGGTATAAGGTTTCCCAATGCGTACAAAAACTTTTGCGTTATCGTTTGTGTTGAGTTTGTTGTGTGTCGCGGTTGTGCGTAGCGATCCGCCGACGATGGACGAGGCGTTTTTCAATCTCGTTCCGTATTTGGGACGGACTGCGAACACACGTTGGGTCGAGAACGAGACGCTCGCCGGAAAAGTTTTGTGTGGTTATCAAGGTTGGTTCACGGCGGCGGGTGACGGTTCGCCGCGTCCGTGGATTCACTACGCGATGCAAGGGAAGTTTGAGCCGGGGTTTTCCGCCGTCGATATGTGGCCCGATATGAGCGAGATGGACGACGACGAAAAATATCCGACGCCGTTTCAGTTTGCAGACGGACGAACAGCAACCGTATTCTCGTCGCAAAACTACAAGACCGTTCGCCGACACTTCCAGTGGATGCGCGACCACGACCTCGATGGCGTCTTCTTGCAACGATTCCCGACTGGCCACGACGGAACCGCTGCGCAGATTCTCAATCAAGTTGTTGTTAACGTTCGTCAAGCGGCGAACGAAACTGGCCGCTGCTGGGCACTTATGTACGACTTGTCGGGGAAACGCGAGGGCGAAATCGAGTCGGTCGTCAAGGCCGATTGGAAGCGGCTCGTCGATAAGATGCGGCTCGGCAAAGACGTTAACGACAAAAGTTATCTGCGTCACAACGGAAAACCGGTCGTCGCTGTTTGGGGAATCGGATTCAACGACAACCGCAGGTATACGCTTGCAGAGTGTCTCGATTTGGTGAAGTTTCTGAAGGACGATCCGGTCTACGGCGGAAATTGCGTGATGATTGGCGTGCCGACGTACTGGCGCGAGCGGACGCGCGACTGCCTCGATGACCCGCTCGTTCACGAAATCATCGAGACTGCCGACATTGTTTCGCCGTGGACGGTGGGACGTTACGCGACTCCCGAACAGGCAACTCGTTACGTTGAGACAGTTGCGAAGGACGACATGGCGTGGTGTCGTGATCACAACGTTGAGTATTTGCCGGTCGTCTTCCCCGGGTTTAGCTGGCAAAACTTGATGCGCGGTCGTGGCGAAGACGCAAAACTTAACGCGATTCCGCGTCTCGGCGGCAAGTTCCTCGACGCGCAGTACGCCGCACAAGTTGACGCAGGCGCGACGATGATCTATCAAGCGATGTTCGACGAGATCGACGAAGGGACCGCGATTTTCAAGTGTGCAACCGAAGTCCCCGTCGGCGCAAGTGCGTTTGCAAACGAGACCGACTTGCCCAGCGACTTCTATCTGAAACTCGTTTCAAAGTGGACGAAAATACTGCGAAACCGGTAAGCGTTCACGATTTGTTGTTGCGGTATCCGTTCATGGTTTGCGGTGACAACGTTAAGGTATGCGGCGGGTTTATACACCCACCGCACGAGACGCATGTCGCGCCAGAAGTGTGATTCGTTACCAAATTTTAGAAGGTGTTTGTGAGTACACAAACACCTTGCGATGCAAAATTAACCGTGAACGCTTACCAGATTTTTTCTTCTGGCATTGCACAAACTCCTTTTTGCGACAGTAATCCAAATGACCGACACACTCTACGACAGCAGCGACTCGGTTCGCTCGGCGGCGGCTCTGCCGTTTGCACAGTATTTTCATATCCCTGGACCGTTCACGCTCGAACACGGTAGCGCACTGCCCGAAGTTGTCGTTTGCTACGAAACTTACGGCACCCTCAACGGCGACGCCGACAACGCCATCCTCATCAGTCACGCCTTGAGCGGCGATTCACACGTCGCGTCACACGACACCGATGGTGACACCGGCGACCCCGACGGTTGGTGGGAAATTATGGTCGGCCCCGGAAAACCAATCGACACCGACCGCTTCTTCGTCATCTGTCCAAACACGCTCGGCGGTTGTCGCGGAACAACAGGGCCAAACTCAATCGACCCGCGAACGAACGAAGAATACGGAATGAGTTTCCCCGTCATCTCCGTCGGCGACATAGTTGAGATGCAGCGGCGTCTCGCTGATCACCTCGGAATAACGCGGCTCCTCTGCGTCATCGGCGGTTCGCTCGGCGGACTGGCTGCGCTCGAATGGTCGATCCGTTTTCCCGACCGAATCGCCGGTGCCGCACTCCTCGCCACCGGACAACACCTCACCAGTCAAGCACTCGCGTTCGACATCGTTGCCCGCAACGCCATCATCAGCGACCCACACTTCCACGGCGGACGTTATCGAAACCACAACACCGCACCCGCCACCGGACTCGCCATCGCGCGAATGCTTGGTCATATAACTTATCTGTCCGAGGAGTCGATGCGACGCAAGTTTGCTGCCGAACGGAACAAAGGCCGCACGCTCGATACGCAGTTTGAAACGAAGTTCGCCGTCGGTTCGTACCTCGCGTATCAAGGCGACAAGTTTGTCGAACGGTTCGACGCCAACAGTTATCTCACGATCTCAATGGCGATAGATATGTACGACCTCGGCACGACACACGAACAGCTTGTCCGTTCGTTGCGGCGGTCGATGTGTCGCTGGCTCGTGTTGAGTTTTTCGTCGGACTGGCTGTTTCCGCCCTATCTTTCGCGGGAGATCGCCGACGCACTCGTCGCCAGCGGGAAGCGCGTGAGTTACTGCGACATTCCGAGTGATTGCGGTCACGATGCGTTTTTGCTGGCCAACGAGATTCATCTTTACGGCGAGATGGTTCGCGGTTTTCTGCTCAACCTCGAAAAGGAAGGTGCCGCCGCAGGACGCATCGAAACCGCGTCAACTCCCGACAAACCGCTGCGAATCGACTACCGACAGATTATCGATCTGATTCCGCGCGGCTCGAAAGTTCTCGACCTCGGATGCGGAAAAGGGCGACTTCTCGAACGCCTCCGAAGACGCGGCGACGACCGCGTTATGGGAATTGAAATCGATCCCGATCTAGTTCTTTACTGTTTGCAGCACGGCCTCGACGTTGTGCAGGCCGACCTCAACTTCGGTTTGCATCCGTTTGACGACAAACAGTTCGACTTCGTTGTGTTGTCGAAAACATTGCAAACGATTACAGACGTTGAGCGGATTGTCGATGAGATGTTGCGTGTTGGGACGCGGTGCATCGTGAGTTTTCCGAATCTCGGTTATCAGCGGCACCGGCAGCGTTTGGCCGACGAGGGGCGTGCGCCGCAGGTCGATTCGCGTGAGGGGCGAACGTGGTACAACACCAGCGACGTTCGTTTTCTCACCATCGCTGATCTTGAAGACTTCTGTGCATCGCACAACATCCGCATCCACGCCCGCATCGCGCTCGACACGCAGCGCGGCGTCGCCGTCACCGACGACCAAAACCTCAACGCCGACGTAGCGATCTTCGTGTTGGGACAGTGAACAAGAACACGAGGGGTAAGCGAGTGCCCGAAGAATCGGAGCGGGAAGCGTAAGATGGTTCCGGTTCGGCATAGCCGAACCCTCCAAACTCTGGAGGGTTCGGCTATGCCGAACCGCTGTGCGGGTGCACGTTTCCGAACAGGTCTATTGTACATGCCATTCCGCCTCGACGATTTCGGCGGCGCGGATGATTGCAATGTCGGTCGTTGGAAAGAAGTTGTCGCGTCCGATTTGATCGGCTAGTCCGAACCGTTCGAGTACGGTCATCGGTTGCGTTCGCACGCCGACCATCAGCAGCGTAGCTTTGTCGGCGATGAGTGCGTGAAAAAGGTCGTCGATGGCGTGAATGGCGGTAGCGTCCATAATCGGGACGTTTCGCAGTCGCAAAATCACGACGCGGCAGTGCTCGCCTTCAATCGCCTTCTGAAACTTTCCGGCAGCCCCAAAGAAGAACGGCCCCCGCACGTCGTAGACGTGAACACCATCAGGGACATCGTAGAGCCGCATAGCAATTGGGTCTTCAAGCGGCACGTCCGCGAGGAGATCGTGGAGATGGTGATGCACCGTGCTGGCGTCGAACGCCGTCTCCATTCGTCGCATAAATAGGAACGATGCGAGTACCAAACCGACCGGAATTGCGACAGTGAGGTCGAGAAATACTGTGAGAAAAAACGTTATCAGCATCACCGCGACATCGCTTCGCGGCGCGCGACAAACCATTTTGACAAACAGTCGCGCGTCGCTCATGTGAACTGCAACCATAACGAGTACGCCGGCGAGCGTTGCGTACGGAATTCGCGCCGCGTACCCGCCGAAGCAGAGAACAATTGCCAGCAGCGTTACCGCGTGAATCATCCCCGCAACCGGCGTCTTGCCGCCGTTGCGAACGTTTGCCGCCGTTCTCGCAATCGCTCCCGTCGCAGGAATACCGCCGTAAAACGGGACAACAACATTCGCAATCCCCTGCGCGACAAGTTCGGTGTTTGAACGATGTTTCGTCCCCGTCATACCGTCGGCAACGACCGCCGACAACAGCGATTCTATCGCACCGAGCATCGTGATCGCTAACGCAGCACGAACGATGTCGGGAAATTTCGCAAGTAAAGTTGTCGTGTCGATGGTGGGGAGAACGAAACGCGGAAAGCCTAACTCTAGCGGCGTCGGTGGTTGACCGAGTTTTTGTCCGATGGTATCGACGGGCAACGCCAAGAAGGCGGCCACAACCGCCGTTATTGCAACAGCGAAAACGGCCCCCGGAACACGTCGCGTAAAATACGGAGTGACGACGATGATCGCCACCGTCACAAGTGCCAAGACGACCGACCACAGATTAACAGAGTGAACGTGGTTGACGTAGACAAAGATTTTGCTGACGAAATCGGTCGGAATGGCTTCGTCGATGGTGAGTCCGAAAAACGACGGCACTTGTGAAGTTGCGATTACAACCGCGATCCCTGCGGTGAATCCGAGCGTCACCGGATACGGAATGTACTTGATGAGCGAGCCAAGGCCCGTTAGTCCCATCACTATCAAAAAAATTCCCGAAAGAATTGTTGCGAGGACAAGTCCTTCGATTCCAAGTTGCTGGACGATTCCGTAAACAATGACAATGAACGCACCTGTCGGTCCGCCGATCTGCACGCGGCTCCCGCCGAAGAGGGAGATCAAGAATCCCGCGACGATTGCGGTGTAGATTCCGTGTGCTGGCGTAACGCCCGACGCAACGCCAAACGCTATCGAAAGCGGAAGGGCGATGATCCCGACAACAACCCCCGCCAGCAAATCGCCAGCAAACAACTTCCACGAATACCCTTCGTGAAAAACCGTCAAAGTTTGGGGATAAAAACGATGCGCGAGGTGGCGTAACATGGGGTTTGCTTTGTAACCGTTCACAAACGTTGACGTTTTCGCATACAATAGAAGCCGGAAAGGAGCGAAGCGTATTGACGGAGAGCCGCGTGTTGACATTATTTCTTGGTTGCCCGCGAATACCGAACGTGTGCAATCTGGCGGCGACGTTTTATCTATCCGTCAATACGGCGGAGTACCGCCTCCCTTCCGGCTTCTATTCACGGCACCGCGAACCGCTTTTCACCAAACGTTTCAAGAAAAAACGTGTTGTGCGTTACTTCTGGCGGCACTTGAAAATGTTGACCGCTCATGGCGTGACATTGTAACCGCGACGATGGAAAATCGTAGGGGGCACGAGAGAGACGTGAAGAATCAGAAAATGGATTTGTTCACTCACGCAAAGAATGACTTGCCAACAATGGCAGCCGCGAACGGCAAAGAAACCGTTCGCGGACAATTTTGCGATGGGTGTGTCAGACGCATCGCAGCGACCATATACTAGACCTGTTCGGAAACTTGCACCCGCACATCGGTTCGGCATAGCCGAACCCTCCACGCCTGCGGCGTATGACAACTGGAGGGTTCGGCTATGCCGAACCGCGAACTACCAAATCGCCCCAATTTGAGGTTTCCGAACAAGTCTAATTAAATACACTTCGTCCGTTCACTCTACAATGGTAGTTAACGTGTATGGTTGTGTCCACGCAGAGGCGTGTGTTGGGCGGTAGCCAGTTGGGTCATCGTAATTGGATTCGCGGCTAGATACGACTGTCGCGCGAACGTAAAGTTCGTCACCTGTCATTGTATAACTCGCTTCAACCCCTTCGGTTGAACTAAACTCTTCGCCAATGGCGTCAGAATAGATGGCGATAGTTCGTGCGGGTTTCTTGCCTTCGGCGGGATCGGTCACTGTAGTTGTTGTCTTGTCAAACCCTTTTTTTGTTCCATTGAATCTTATGGTGTACGTCACTCCTTCTTCTGGAGCGACTTTGACCGACAATGTTTTTTTCGCCCTGTCAAACTGCACATCTGCAAGCGTCACGCCAGTCGAACAGTAGAAGTCACCACGATACATCGCTTGAATAATCTGCTCTGGCGTGAGCGCGTCCGCGCGGACAACGAACCAATCATTCCCTAAATCACGAGTCTTGGGTCCTTTTTGGGCGTAGTTGTGTGTATCGTCTTGAGCGATAGCGTAAAGCGGCAGTTGACCGGCGTCAAGGCGAAAGGCGTTGACAATATCCCAAAACTTCTCTGGCGACCAAAATGGAACCCCTGCCGTTGGTTTATACGTTGGTTGACAGTTGAGAAACTCGAAAAACCGCACCTCTGGGACATCGATCAAGTCTTGTGGCACGATGTCGAAATAAACCCAGCAGTTGTGATTGGATATGTAGAGCGAGTTCAGACCATGCATTCCTGCGTGTTGTTTCATTGCAGCGACGTTGCGACGGATTGATTCGCTTACCGTTTCAGCGTGCTGGAACGGCACCGTCCCTGCGACGTTAATGAGGTTGCCGTGGAGTTGCACCCCTGCGATGGTCGCGTTCTGTTCGTGTCCGGGAATGACGAGAAACTTTCCCGGCTCATTCATCTTCTCGGCAAACTCACGACAAGGACGGAGCCGTACAAACGTTTTTGCGGCGTCACCTTCGCCTTCGGTCTTCGTCTCAACCCAATTCTCGCCGCATAGCGCGCGGTATGCGGCCAGTTTCTCGGCAGTGACAGCACCTTTGCCCACCTCGCGGAAGACATCACTGCGTGTCTGTAACGCAGAATGGTCGGTAAGCGAGACGAAGTGATAACCGTGGTCGCGGTACCAAGCCACCGCTTGTTCGGGAAAGACATCACCATCACTCCAGAACGAGTGCATGTGAAAGTTGCCTCGATACCACTCCGCTGCCGATGCCGTCACCGGCAACACCAAAACTGCCACCGTCACCGTACACGCAACCGCCCGCACAACACGTTCAAACATTTTCATCGCTGCTTCTCCTGTCTTAAACCAAAACGTAGAACACTTTACCGGCGACCTCCACCCCCCGGACCTCTTGTTTGGGGCTTTGTGTCCACTTGACCTTCAAGAGTAATAGCGATTTTTTTGTCGCCTCCAGCAGGAATGGTCACCACAATACCGCTGTCTGCAATTTCTCGGTACTTCGTCGGTAACATATATTTGGTTACACGAGTATCTTGCAAAATTACCGTTTTACGCCCCGTCACGGGATCAGTTGTTTCCGTGGCAGCCTCACCTTCGGAAATGTCTTTCGTTACCGTCACGATATATTCTCCGGGATAAACACCATCGCCCGGATTCAAAGTCATCAGTTTGAACGAACCGTCACGCCCCGTCTTTGCTGATGCGGTGCGCATCTCGCCACCACTGTTATTCTTCGTCATAAAAAAGACAGTTGCCTCTTCGACAGGTGTACCGTTAAACATCACAACACCATGTGCGGGAACAAGTCCTTTGAGACCGGTTTGACCACACCCCAAAACAGACGCCACCAAAAACACCAGTCCTAAAGCACAGCGAATTCTGATTGATTTCATGTTAACACTTTCTATAGTTTCAATTTTTGTTGCCGTTCACGGATTGTTTTACCATTTGGCGTGAATGCGGCATGTTTTCGCCCCGACGGAGTAATAAGAACACGAAGCGTAAGCGAGTGCCCAGGAGCAGCATTCGACGCAGAGCGCGCCATTCCCATGCACTCAACCGGAATAGACTTGATGGACAAGCACTGCGTCCATACTGTCCATCAAGTCCATAACGCCCACCGCTTCGGGCACTCGCTTACGCTTCGTGTTCTGATTGCCCCGTCGGGACAAAGAGCTGTCAAGCCAATCCTACAATTGTGATGAGTTCGGGCCTACGGAATAGCGACAGATTCGCCAGCATTCATCGTTCCGAGCGCACCCCAAACACCGAATGGCGACGGCCCCGTGTTGTTCTTGGTGCTGGTGGCAACTCTGGGGGTGTCATCGTATTTGAACCATTCACCCAATCCAAGAGTTCCACTGGTTTGCGTGTTAATGGTTTCGCTAATAAAACGAACACTACCGTCACAGAAACCGACATTAACACCGCCGGAGTGGTTACTGGTGGCAGGTGAATGTGCGGCCCAATTTCCAATTTGGAGTTCCCAGCTGTTGCCTGATGAATAATAAGTACACGACGGCCCATTGGGGGGTAGAATAGTTTGGAACACCGTATTGCTCGTTGTATAGTAACCGTACAATGTTCCACTACCACCGCGAGTCGTCGCGACGTTGTAACCGCTTCCAGCACGAGTGGCCATACATGCTGATGGCTTCATATTCCATGCGTCGGTGTTTCCCGATGCGTATCCACCCTTCACCTGATTGAAGCTGGTAGCTTGCATCCCGGGTGAAGCGACACGCTCACTCATAGCAACCGTGTTGCTCAAACCATCGGTTACTGCGGAAAAATCGTATAACCCACCTCCACCCCATCGGGTTCCGCTAAACGAATCGCTACGAGGCCCCATGCCAAATGGCGAACGGTTATTACCGTATGCTCCGTAATAATACAGGATGAAATCGGCATCACTAAAACAGTAATTGGTTGCGGCAGAAGGTCCGAGCGTGTGGCCGGTCGGCGTGTATCCTTGCGCAGAGTTGCCATCGGACGGGCACAGAAACGCTTGGATTTTTCCTTTCCAAGGCGCGTAGTCGCAGTACGGGCTTTTACGGAGGTTGTTTGTATCCGCGACAGCTTCTTGAATTTGGTCGAAGCGGGCCCCTTGTTCGATTTGCGGCAGAAGCCCGACAAGTGGTGTCAAGTTGCCATTACCACCGTAGCCATATCCGGGAAACCGCCCAAAAGTGTCATGGTAATTGTGGATAGCCAGACACAGTTGCTTCAGGTTATTCGTACACTGCATCCGTCTTGCCGCTTCGCGGGCAGCTTGCACGGCGGGAAGCAAGAGTGCCACCAGAACGCCGATGATGGCGATCACTACGAGAAGCTCAACGAGCGTGAAACCGCGATGGCGATTTCGAGTAGAAGAGGTGGAGCAAGCGGCGTCAGAGAAAACGCCAAAGACATCGCAGAGCTTACCAACTCTGCCCCCCCCCCCCCAGCTTAACATTTGGCGAGCCACAAGCAGCGCACGCTGCGTCGAACATCGTTTCCAGTCCACAAACCAAAATCATCAAAGTCTTGTACATCGTCAGTCTCCTTTCAAAAAGCGAAACGCGAGAAAACGTCTGGCCATGCGACCAGCACCACAAAACGACCGTGCAGAATCGTAGCGAAAGAAATGTTAGGTGTCAATGGGGAGTGGGGAAGTTTTTGTTGGTGGGGCGGGGAACCACGTCGCCATAGGACATATAGGTCGTATATGACCTATATGTCCTATGGCGACACACGCTCACCACTCGCTTACGCTTCGTGCTCTGGTTCGGCGAGTTTTCTGGCGAGTGTTTCGGTGCGGAGGGCGTCGATCATTTCGCGCGTCGCGTCTTCGACGGCGCGTTGCCACGAAACGTCGGCACGTTTTTGGTGTGCGAAAATTATTCCGCGTGAGTTGTTCACAATCGCACCAAGTCCATCGGCATCGAACGCCGCCGCAACGTCGCGCGCCGCGCCACCCTGACTGCCATAACCCGGCACAAGAAACCAAGTGTGCGGCATCGCAGCGCGGAGTTCCGCAAGTTGCTCCGGCCACGTCGCACCAACAACCGCACCAACAACCCCGTAACGACTCGTACTCGCCGTCAACGCTGCTTGCGATTCAACGTAACTCGCAACGCGGCTGTAAATCGTTTTGCCGTCTGCAACGAGGTCTTGAAGCATCGCACCGCCGCGATTACTCGTCTTGACGAGTACGAAAATCCCTGCGTCGCGCTCGCACGCAACACGAATGAACGGTTCAAGCGAGTCGTCACCGAGATACGGCGAGACGGTGAGTGCGTCGGCGTGCCACGCACTTTGCTGCCCCAGCATTCCGCGTGCGTAGGCCTCGGCGGTCGTGCCGATGTCGTTCCGTTTCGCATCGAGAACGACACACAGCCCGCGCTGCCGTGCGTAGTCAATCACCGCCGCGAGCGCAACCATCCCTTCGCAGCCGTGTTCTTCAAAAAACGCTGCCTGCGGTTTGACCGCCGGCACAAGCGGCGCGACAACATCAATCACACCGCAACAAAAACGGCGAAACGCCTCGCCTACGCCAAGCGATTGAAACTCCGCTGGAAGCGAGTCAAGTCGCGGATCGAGTCCGACGAGTACGGGCGTTTTCTTGGTGCGGATGGCGAGTTCAAGTCGCTGCGAAAATGTGAGAGAAGTCATTGGCGTTAATACCGGACTTGTTGAGAAACGTTCAAGTTATGGCGATTTGGTAGTTCCGGTTCGGCATAGCCGAACCCTCCAAACACTGTTCGTATTCTTGTTGTGCGGCGCGGTCGGTGAGGTCGGCGATGTAGTCGGCGACGGCGCGTTCTGGCGATTCTTCGCGTACAACTTTCGTGTAACGCGGCGGGAGCGAATCGACGCGGGCAAGGTGCGACGCGAAGAGTGTTCGCACTTGCTCCGCCGCCAACTTCCGCGACTCCAAAACTTGCGGGTGCCGGTACACTCGCTCCTTGAGAAACTGCTCCCACTCCGCAATTTCTGCAACGAGGTCATCCTCGGGCGCAATGACTAATCCCAAAGTCTGCGCCGCACTCCACGAGTTCGGAGCGAGCAAATCGAGACGTTCATACGACGTGCGAATCAGACTGCCGACAACAACGTCAATGATTTCGTGAACGGCGGCGCGACGCAAGTCGTCGCCAACAAGATTCGTCCAGCGGCGATGAAGACTCGCTACAACACGCCGTCCGAGTCGCGTCGCTTCAAGGTCACTCGGCGTGAGATAACCAAGCGCGAGCGCGTCGTCAACGTCGTGGGCGTCGTAAGAAATACTGTCGGCCCAATCGACAACCTGAACTTCCAAAAGCGGCGGCGATGTCACACGCCCTTGCGCGGCGTTCGCTTTTTTGATCGACTTGTAACGCTGTCCGTCGAGGACTTCGCACGACAAGTTCATCCCCGGAAAGTCTGGATAACGCTGCTCAAGTTTCTCGGCGATTCGCAGTGCTTGGGCGTTGTGATCGAACCCGCCGTGTTCGGCCAGAAGCGTATTGAGAACGCGCTCGCCTTCGTGACCAAATGCGGGATGACCGATGTCGTGAAACAGTGCAAGGGCCTCTACGATGTCGCCGTTTAGTGCGAGCGAACGCCCAACGGTGCGTGCGATCATCGTCACTTCCATCGTGTGCGTGAGACGCACGCGGTGGTCGTCGTGTACGGTGTGACTGAAGACCTGCATCTTTTCACTCAACCGCCGAAATGCAACCGAGTGAACGACGCGGTCGCGGTCGCGCTGAAACGGGAGTCGATACGGATGCGGCGGCTCCGGCCAAACCCGCCCGCGCGACTCGCGGCTAGGAAACGCATAAGCCGCAAGCGCGGCCTCTTCACGTGCATAAAGCTGGTCGAGCATGAAATTGCCTTCACAAGTGCGATGGACAGAATGGACGTGATGGACTATCACCCGCCATTCACAAACCGTCCCAAGAAAGTTTGAACAACGGCGAAGTTGTCAATCGTGTATCCGAGTTCGTCGCGGAGCGACGTGATCGAACGCGCAGCGACATCGCTCGGTGCGTCCGCAGCACGGCAGTTGGTGTTGAGGCCAAACCCGATGACGACGTGTTTCCGCGACGGCGACTCGATCAGAATCCCCGCGATCTTCTTCCCATCGTAGAGCAAGTCGTTCGGCGGATGAATCGTGAGGTGAGAACGTATCGCGTCAGATGTTAACGCCACCAGAGTTTCGATGATCACGTTTACAACCTTGAGTGCCAGCGACGGCGTTGCCGATTGGTCGATGCCAAGTTGTTCGAGCGAAAGTCCAAACGAAACAGCCAGCGAACCTTCGCCGGTCCACCACTGGCGGTTTTCTCGCCCACGCCCCGCAGTTTGCGTCTCCGCGATCACGACCAGCGGAAGCGCAACGTCCGCAACAATCGACTTCGCCAAATCGCTCGTCGATGCAAGTTGCCGCGACCAAACAAGCGTCGCGGCTGATGACAATTCTGACGGCAATGCACGGTAGCTGTTCACGGTTAACTCCGTCATGCCCGCGTACTCAGCGGGCATCCAGAGCTAACGCGGCGCAGTTCGCTTGCGCGAACATCGCTATCGCGTCTGCTTGGACCGCTCTCTCTAGGCCCCCGCCGAGTACGCGGGGGTGACGAAACAAACTGCGAACGATTAACGTTCACGACAACCGCGAACGTTCGAGCTGCATGTTGAGTGCGAGGCCGCGAATTTCGTTCGTCAAAACGTCGAAGCTGGCGGGCGTGCCCGCTTCGAGCGTGTTCTCGCCCTTCACCATCGACTCGTAAATCTTGGTACGTCCTTCAACGTCGTCGCTCTTGACGGTGAGAAGTTCTTGGAGCGTGTACGCTGCGCCGTATGCTTCGAGTGCCCACACTTCCATTTCACCAAACCGCTGACCGCCGAAACGCGCCTTGCCGCCGAGCGGCTGCTGCGTGATGAGCGAGTACGGGCCAGTGCTCCGCGCGTGAACTTTGTCGTCAACAAGGTGATGCAATTTGAGCATGTAGATGTAACCGACGGTCGTCTCTTGTTCAAACGCCTCGCCCGTTCGCCCGTCGTATAACTGAACCTTGCCGTGTTTCGGCAGACCAGCTTCTTCGAGGCACTTGTTGATGTCGCCCTCCGTCGCACCGTTGAAGACCGGCGTAATCGCTTGATAATCGAGCTTCGACGCGGCCCAGCCAAGGTGAGTCTCCAAAATCTGTCCGACATTCATACGACTCGGCACGCCGAGCGGATTGAGCATGATCTGAACCGGAGTTCCATCGGCGAGGAACGGCATGTCTTCACGCGGCAGAATCTTGGCGATGACACCCTTGTTACCGTGCCGTCCCGCCATCTTGTCGCCGACCGAAATGACACGCTTCGCCGCAATGTAAACTTTCACCGATTGAAGCACGCCGCGTTTGAGTTCGTCGCCGCGCTTCATCGTATTGATGCGACGATCACGCTCGTCGAGTGCAGCCTCAACGGCGTACCAGCGCGAAGCGTAAATCTCTTCGAGCTTCGCAAACTTCGCACTCTTGGGGTCGAGTTTGTTCGGCTCGATGAACCGTTCCAAACGGAACGACGACGCCTGTTCGGCGATGTATTTGTGGTTCTTGTCTTGCACCAAGTCGTTCCCGTCTTCATCGACGAGCGGCTTGCGCAGAACTTTTTCCATCTCCTCAATCATCGCGCCGAAGACCTCCGCGATCTGCTTGTTCCCATCTTTTTCGATGGTGGCAAGCTCGGCGTCGAACGCCTTTCGCTCCTCGTCGGTGAGACTCATTCTGCACGCGAATTTCTGCGTCCCGATGACGATCCCCTCGATTCCCGACGGGACTTCAAGCGACTCGTTCTTGACATCTTCGCCCGCACGACCAAATATCGCGTGGAGCAATTTTTCTTCAGGCGTCAATTCCGTCTTCGACTTCGGCGCAACTTTGCCAACGAGAATGTCGCCGGGGCGAACATACGTTCCGATGTGGACAATTCCGCTGTCGTCGAGGTTGCGAAGCATTCGGTCGCCCACGTTCGGAATGTCGCGTGTGAACTCTTCGCGTCCGAGTTTGGTGTCACGAATATCGACGTCGTAGTCTTCGATGTGGAGCGAGGTGTAAGTGTCTTTTTGCACCAACTCTTCGCTGATGATGATCGCGTCTTCAAAGTTGAAGCCGTCCCAAACCATAAACGCGACCAGCACGTTTCGGCCAAGGCAAAGCTGTCCGCGGTGCATGCTTGCACCGTTGGCAATGATTTGACCTTCCTTAACTTTGTCGCCGAGGTTGACGCACGGCGTCTGGTTTTGACACGTCCGTTCATTGAGACCGACGAACTTCCGCAGATTGTAACGGTCTACGACCTTTGCGTCCCCCGTCGCGGTCTTGACATCAATGTCGGTCTCGACTTCGATGTGCGTAGCATCGACGTATATGATCGTCCCTTCGCGTTTGCAATGGACGAGCAGACTTGAGTTGTACGCGGCGTTGGCTTCGAGTCCGGTGGCGACGAGCGGCGGTTCGGGCACGAGAAGCGGCACCGCCTGCCGTTGCATGTTTGAACCCATCAAGGCGCGGTTGGCGTCGTCGTGTTCGAGGAACGGAATCAATCCCGCAGAAACACCGACCATCTGACTCGGCGCGACATCAATATACTCAACCTGATCGGCTGGGATCGGATCGTAGTCGCCGCGATAACGAACGACGACAACTTTGCTGAGCGGGTCGGGCTGAATCACACCGTTTTCAATGATCGTGTCGGCGGGCGCGACGCGGACTTCGTGTTCTTCATCGGCGCGGAGCCAGTCGATTTTGTCGGTCAGTTTTCCTTTGTTAACTTTGCGATACGGCGCGATCAAAAAACCGAACTCATCGACGCCAGCGTAGAGTGCCATGCTGGCGATGAGGCCGATGTTCGTACCTTCCGGCGTCTCGATAGGACAGATTCGTCCGTAGTGCGACGAGTGAACGTCGCGCACGTCAAACCCCGCCCGTTTGCGGTTTAGACCGCCCGGGCCGAGTGCCGACAGACGCCGTTCGTGAGTGAGCATCGAGAGCGGATTGGTCTGGTCAACGACCTGCGAGAGTTCGCCGCGACCAAAGAAAAACTCTATCGCCGCAGAAATACTCTTCTGGTTGACAATCTGTCGCGGCGTCGCTTCCGTCCCGCGTAGACTCATCCGTTCCTGCACCGTTCTGCGAAGTTTGAGGAACCCTTTGCGAAGTTCGTCGCTGGCGAGTTCGTCAATCGTTCGCAGACGACGATTTCCCAAGTGGTCGATGTCATCGACTTCTGCCGAGCGGTCGCCGCCCCAGAGCCGGTTGACATATAGAACCGCCTGAATAATGTCGCTCGGCTTTAGCGTTGTATCGTCGAGATCGACGTTGAGGCCGAGTTTGCGATTGATACGAAAACGCCCGACGCGCCCTAAACGGTAACGGTTGGCATCGTAGAACTTCTCGTCGAAGAGTGCCTTGGCCTTGTCGATTTGGGCCGGATTTCCGGGACGGAGCCGCTGATAGATGCGGAGCAGTGCTTCTTCGTAGCTCTTCGTCTTGTCTTCTTCGAGCGAGTTGAGAATGAGACGATTCTTCGGCTCGTCCATCACTTCAATCTTCTTGATGCCGGAAGCGCAGATCATCTCGGCCTTCGTCTTGACGATCTTCTCGCCCGCCGCCACGATCACTTCACCTTCCTTCTCCGAACCTTTCGGATAAGTGATCGTCGCTACGGAGACAAGTCCCTCGATTTTGGCGACGGCACTTGGCGAGTCGGTCTTGGCGACACGAGTCTCGTAAAACTGTTTTAGCAGATCGGCGTCTGTACTCAACTCCGGCGACATTGCACGGAGGAACATCATCATCGGGAGTTTGCCGCTCTGGTCGATTCGAACCGAGATCGACTCTTTCCGCGTGATGTGAAACTCGATCCAGCTTCCGCGTTCGGGGATGACGCGACACGAAACGGTCTTGCGGTCGGTGTCGGCTTCGGTCACGAAGTCGATACCGGGGCTGCGGTGGAGCTGGCTTACGACGACGCGTTCGGCACCGTTGATGATGAACTCACCACCGCCGAGCATGATCGGCAGTTCGCCGAGGAAGACGTCTTCTTCGGACGATTCGTTCTCGCGGACGAGCCGCAAACGAACCTTGAACGGGCGTCCGTAGGTGAGCCGCAGTTGACGGCATTCGTCTGGTTCATAACGCGGTTTTTCGAGTTCGTAGTGGAGGTATTCGAGTCGGGAGGTTTTGTCGTAACTCTCGATGGGGAAGACTTCGCGGAGGACGGCCTCAAGCCCTTGGTTTTTACGATCCTTGGGCGGGATACCTTCCTGTAGAAAACGGCGATAACTGTCCGTTTGGAGAACAGTCAGGTCGGGAATATCAAGTGCGACTTCCCGACTACCGAATTGGCGAACATCTTTGTAATCGAACCGACGCTGCGAGGGTGTGGCCATAGGTTATCTCGATATAGAGGTTTATCGAAGGGCGTAACGCCAAAAGTGCCGCTTACGCACCGCGACGTTCATTCGCCCGTTGGGCAGACGTGGGGGGACAGATGGGCTGCGTACATGTGAGCATGAGGCCGTAGCCAAAAGAGACAATCGGCGGAAAGTTTACCCCGATAACGAAAGATGTCAACCGAGGGGGGATTACTCAAGGCGATTGCCAGCAGTCCGCTAACAAGTTTCAAACTGGGGATTCTAGCGGAATCGCAGTTCAATTTTAACCACGAGCGTCACAAACGTCTTCACGAAAACTCACGAAAGCCCTTCGTGTATTTCGTGCGGATTTTCGTGTGTTTCGTCGTTAAATTTACCACGGAGACACGGAGGGCACAGAGAGGATGAAACTCCGTGACCTCCGTGTCTCCGTGGTAAAAAGAAAAACTTGTTGGCGGACTGGTGAGTGTCTCTTGCCGAGATTGAGATTGATTCTATAATCCCGCGTTCTGAAAACGACTCGCGGAGTGCGAGTCGCTCGGAAGTTTCGCAGTACAAACCGCAACCCGCAAACAGGGTTGCGTTCTTGGGAGTTCAAAATGTCTGTTGATGAAAGCGCGCTTGCAGAACGGTACATCAAGCGTAAAAAAGATTTCGAGATCGACAAATACTACAGAGCTTGCGTCAAGGAATTGGCGAGCGACTTGCACCTCAAGGTCGGGCGGGCACCGCACCTTCGCGTTCGCGGCGACTTGCGTCCGCTCAATCGCGGGCCAATCGAAGACGAAGAGATGACGCGACTCATCCTCCCGACAATGGACGAACGCAACCGCCGCATCCTCAACGAAACCGGCGGTGCAGACTTCTCGCACCAATGCGATGTCGATGGCGTTGCGTGGCGGTTTCGCGTGAACGTCCTTACGCAGATGGGACACCTTGGTCTCGTCGCGCGGCGAATCAACAACCAAATTCCGCCGCTAGAAAAACTCCACCTCCCGACCGTCCTCTACAATCTTTGTGAGTACGACCAAGGAATGGTGTTGCTCGCAGGCGTCACCGGTTCGGGAAAAAGTACGACCATCGCGTCGATGCTGAACTACGTCAACAAGAAATGGCCGTACCACATCCTCACGCTCGAAGACCCGATAGAGTTTCTCTTCAAAGACGAAGTTAGTCTGATCAATCAGCGAGAAATCGGGCAAGACGTGTGCGACTTTGGTGTGGCGATGAAACACGCCGTCCGCGAAGACCCCGACGTTATGCTCGTCGGCGAAATGCGTGACCGCGAGACGTTTGAGACTGCGATTCACGCCGCCGAAACGGGGCACTTGGTCTTCGGAACGATTCACGCTTCAAGCGCACCGAGTACGATTGGACGTATTCTTGACTTGTTCCCGCAAGGGATGCACAAGGCGATTCGCAGCGCGCTTGCGTTTAACATGAAAGGTATCGTCGCGCAAAAACTTCTGCCGTCGTCGGAAGAGTTGCGAGTTCTCGACGGCACGACGCGCGTCCCGACGGTTGAGATTATGACGTTCAACGCGATCATCCGAAAACTGATTCTCGAAGAGAAAGACCAAAAACTCGACGACGCCATCCGCATCGGCGAACAAGAAGGGATGCAAAACTTCACCAAGAGCCTCAAAGAGTTGGTGTTCGCCAAAAAGATCGACCGCGCAACCGCGTTTGAAGTCGCTCCAAACCTCGAAGCCCTCAAAATGGCTCTCAAGGGGATCGAAGTGAAAGAGCCGGGGATTTTGTAGACCCGTTACGGGTCAATTTGCTGGCTTCGCCCTCCGCAACACCGTGGCCTCGATGGGCCACTAGCGTTTTGGTGCCGGAAATTCAAACCGGCTTCATAGATAATTGGAGGATTTTCGCAATGTTAACGACGGAAGAAAACATTCAGATTATTTCGGAAGAGATACGTCTTCTGACGGCGGCGTACCGTGAACAAGAGCTGCGAGAGCTGCGATGGGCCGCAGAGCGCGACGAACGTGAAGCCAAATACGCCGCCGAACGCGACGAACGTGAAGCCAAGTACGTCGCAGAACGCATCAGATACGCCGCAGAACAAGCCGAGCGCGACGCAAAGTACGCCGCCGAACGCACCGCGCGAGACCGTGAGTGGAACAAGAAAGTCAACCGCTTGGACGACAACTGGGGACGCCTCGTCGAGGCGTTCGTCAACAACCAGATAGTGAAGCTGCTCCAAAGTATCGGAATTGCGGTGCAGAGGACGGTTCGTAACGTCAAGGACGACTCCATACGTCACTACGAGTACGACATCATCGCCATCAACGGTGACACGATTGTCATTTTCGAGGTGAAGACAACGCTCAATCCTGCCGACGTCGATTACTTCCTGATGAAGTTGCGGCAAGCGCGGGAGTGGTTGCCGGAGTACCGCGACAAGGTGATTTTGGGTGGCGTCGCTTATTTGCACGATAGAAAAGATGCGGTAAAGTTGGCACAAGAAGCTGGCCTCATCACTTGCATCGCGGCGGGGGCGAGTGCTGCGATTACCAGTCCCGCAGGGTTTCAGCCAAAACATTGGTAGGCCGAGAAGAATTGAAACAGGAACAGAAATATGCAACGCTCGAAGTTTGTTTTGATTTTGTTTGCGTCACTCGTTTTGGCGTGCGTTTCCAATTCGCCGCTTTTTGCGCAGACATCTCTCACGGAGATGAACGCCGTCAACTCGATTCAGTCTGGTATGGCGGCGGGGGACGCTGGTGCGGCACAGCAGGCTGGTGGCGGAGCCGGTGGCGGCGGTGCGCAAGACGGCGCAGCGGCGGGCGGCGTGTCGGCCAACGAAAAGCAGCACGCCGAAGCGATCCTCAAAACAGGTTGGTGGGGACCGGGCGGCTACTTCAGCATCACGAAAATCATTCTGTTCATTCTCGTCTTCTGGTACTGGGTTTTCGTGTCAGACTGGGTGAACGGCGACATGGAACGGCTCAAAAATCCGAACCGCGAAAACACCAACTTGATCAACGTTGGTATCAGCGTCGGTCTTGGTTTGGTCGCGTTTTTCATACCGATATTTTGGGTTGCGTTTCCGGCGTTTTTGCTCATTGTGATTACGCCGCCACTGCTCTACGCCAAGGCCCGAAACCAAACGCTTCAAGAGCACGAAAAAGTTCTCACACGCGACCACCTCGTTCACCTCTTCGCACGTTTCGTAAACATGTTCGGCGCGAAGATGAGTGTCAAAAAGCAGATGGCGTATGAAGGTGGCGCGCCGGTGGAGCTGAAACCGTCGGGGCAAAACGTTGACAACAAAGAGCTGCAAGGACGACTCATCGTCGCACGAAATCATGCCGGTTTTAACTTCTTGCGTGACTACCTCTTCGACGGTCTCAACCGCGATGCTATCGCTGTGCTTTTTGACTATCAGGTTCAGCGAACGATTGTTCGCCACAATATCGACGGCGTTTGGCACGACGTTGCCGATGTCCCGCGTGTGACCGACAACCGCAAAGACAAAGAGGCCGCCGGAAAGTCGCGGCTGGAACTTGCGCTCGAATCGGCCAAGATGTTGGTTGGCGGAAACCCCGACGAACGAGCCAAAAAACAGACCGGCACGTTCGTCACCGCGCTACGCAAAAAGACGCTTTTCGACACCGTGTTCACCGCGCAAGGCGTGCCGACGGGTGAACGTGTTCTGTTTGAGTTTAACCGTCAAAAGGCGTCGCTGAAATCGCTCGACGAGTTGGGGATGTCCGCGAGCATGCAGACCGAACTTGTCAACCATCTCAACGCCAAGCAAGGATTTTTCGTCTTCGCCGCACCGGTCGCTGGCGGGCTGCGGACGACGATTACGATCTCGCTTCGCGCGAGCGACCGGTTCACGCGCGACGTTGCGTGCGTCGAAGACAAACGCAAGCCTTACGAAAACGTCGAGAATACGATGATGACTTTCTACGACTCGTTCGCTGGCGAGACGCCGATGACGGTCTTGCCCGACGTGTTTTTCAAAGAACCAAATGCGCTGATTCTCCACGACATGGTTAACGTTGAGACGTTGACGCGGTGCTGCGAAGAAGTTGAGAACGAGCGGCTCATTATCACGTCAAATCGTGCGCGTGACTCGGTTGAAGCGGTTTATCGTTTGCTGGCGATGAAGGTTGCGCCGCCGCTTTTTGTGTCGAAGTTGACGGGCGTTTTGGCGGTAAGATTGATTCGCAAATTGTGTCCAGATTGCAAGGAAGAGTACACGCCGTCGCCGCAGCTTTTGCAGCAGATTCGGGTTCCGGCGAGTGCGGTCAAGGGGCCGTTTTGCCGCCAGCGCGTACCGCTCCCCGAACACGAAGAGCGAAAACGCGGCCCGTGTCAAACGTGCAACGACATCGGTTACAAAGGCCGCACCGCGCTGTTTGAACTGATAACGTTCAACGAAGACATCCGCGCCGCGCTTTTGGGCAAGCCTGACCCTGCTGCTGTCCGCAAAGCGATTGAAGCGAGCAAACAACCCGGCTTCTTGCAAGCCGGACTCAACGCCGTTATGCAGGGAACAACGTCGGTCGAGGAACTGATGCGAGTGATGAAGACGCAGTAGCGCGAACGATGAATGGAGTTTTGTATGAGTTTAGCGTCTGTCACCCAAGAAGAGATTTGTGAACAAATCGAACGGCTGCCTTTATCGGCACGGGTTCACGTCGTTCAATTTGTTTTGCAATCGTTGGCTAGTGAAAGTTTTCAGGATACATCACTCGCTTACCCGCTTTCGCGTCCGCGAGAACGCGAGTTTGGATTCCTCAAAACCAAAATTGAAATGAGTGACGACTTTGATGAACCGCTCGACTGCATGGCGGAGTACATGTGATGCAATACCTTCTCGACACTCACGCTTTGCTGTGGTATGCCAGCGGTGATGAACGCCTTCCAGTTTCGATTCGTCCCATCGTTCAAAACATCCGTAACGACGTTGCCATCAGCGTAGTCACCTTTTGGGAAGTTGCCATCAAAGTGCAGCTTGGCAAATTGAGTATCGGTAGGACACTTGAAGAATTGGTTCATTTTACAGGGCAAAATGGATTTCGGCTGATGGGGATGACACCAAAACATGTAATGGAATATGCCTTGCTCCCACTTCACCACAAAGACCCATTTGACCGCATGTTGATCGCACAGGCCATATCAGAGAACATGTCGCTTATCGGTTGCGATACTTCGTTTGACGCCTACAATATCAAGCGAATTTGGTCGTCGTGAACGGCACACAACAATTCAACCTCAATCAACAAGGAACAAATAAATGACACTTTTCACGATCTTGGGTTATGCGTTTTTGTATGGTGTTCCGGTGGCGATATTTCTTGCGATAGTTGGTATTCGCAAGGGTGAGGGACTGTGGGGGAACTTGGTTTCGACGGTGAACGTGGCGTTTGCGTCGCTGGTGGCGGTGAACTATTGGGAGCCGCTGGCGAAGTTTATGTCGAGCCAGTGGGCGGGCGCGCTGTACGTCTCCGATTACATTGCGGTTTGGGGGATTTTCACGGTCACGCTTCTGATTCTCGAAGAGGTTTCGATGCGGATTTCGCGGGTGAAGGTGAAGTTCCCCGAACAGGTTGAGTTGTTTGGCGGACCGGCGGCGGGAGTGGTTTTGTTTACGGTCTTCGTGCTTGGTTTCTACCAGTTCACGCTAATGCTTGCACCAATACCAGCGGGCGACAACGACAGCCCAATCGTCGTTGCAGACATGCTCGGAAAGAGTTACAGTTTTCTCTCGACGGGAAATCTCGCACCGTTCATCGAGAGCAAACCGTTTGACTTTCAAAAGGTTGTCGATGACCAAGCGAAGCGTCGCATCGCGCTGAAGGTACAGGGCGAGGAGAAGACGACGCTGCTATACGACGGGACTGTTCCGGGCGGACAGTAGGTCTGGTTCGGCATAGCCGAACCCTCCAGTTATCAACGCCGCAGGCGTTTGGAGGGTTCGGCTATGCCGAACCGATGTGCGATTGCAAGTTTCCGAACAGGTCTAATGTTCACCCAAACACGAAAGGTGTTCTCTTATGACAATATTGAAAAAAGATCAGGCAACAGCGTCGCTTCCGCGTCGTGAATTTTTGAAAGGCGTTGCTGCGGGCGTTGTCGCCGTCGGTGGTACGCCGCTGCTTCGCGCGAACGATGTCGCCGCGACGAAAAAACCGAAGAAGATATTTTCGACCGACCCGTGTGCGATGGTCTCTCTCACGCCGGACGTGAAGTGTACGCGACTCGGTTTCGGCTGCGGAATGAAGGGGTGGGAACGCAACAGCAATCTCAAACGAATGAACGAAGAGAAGGCGATACGTCTCCTCAACATGGCGTATGACAACGGCATTCGCACGTTCGACATGGCCGATCTCTACGGCGTACACGGTATCGTCGCCAAGGCTCTCGATGGCAAGCCGCGCGATTCGTACACGCTCATCTCGAAACTTTGGTATCACGAAAACGGCCTCCCCGAAAAGGAACGCCCCACCGCCGATGTCGTCATAAAACGGTTTCTCGAAGAGTGCAAGACCGACTACATCGACATCGTGCAGATACATTGCATGAACAACGGCGACTGGACGACGCAATTCACCGACCAGATGGCGGCGATGGAACGGCTCAAAAAAGAGGGGCTGATTCGCGCCCACGGCGTAAGTTGTCACGCGAACGCCGCACTCGCAGCCGCCGCGAAAATCCCGTCGTGGACAGACGTTGTTCACGTTCGGATCAATCACGAAGGCGTCAACATGGACGGTAGCGTCGCCGACGTTGAGCGTGTGACGAAACAGTGTCACGACGCGGGGATCGGAACGATTGCGATGAAAGTGATCGGTGAAGGGAAGTTCGCAGACAGTCTCGAAAAACGGAAGAAGTCGGTCGCCTACCTGACCGGACTCGACTGCATCGACGCGATGGTTGTTGCGTTCGACGAAGAGCAGCACATCACGGAACTTCTCGAAAACGTCCGTGAGGCTCTCGAAGCACACGCGAAACAGAATCAGCAGAAGGCGGCGTGAAAGACATTAGACCTGTTCGGAAACTTGCACCCGCACAGCGGTTCGGCATAGCCGAACCCTCCAAACGCCTACGGCGTTGCTAACTGGAGGGTTCGGCTATGCCGAACCTAGAACTACCAAATCGCCCCAATTCGATGTGTCCGAACAAATCCATTGACAACAACGCACAGCGTCTCCTCGACTGGTTCGCACCGCACCGGCGTTGTGTTGTGGCGTTTTCTGGTGGTGTTGATAGTGCCGTGGTGGCGGCGGCGGCAGTGCGCGTTTTAGATCGACGTGCGGTGGCAGTCACTGCGGTCTCGGCGACAACTCCGCACCACGACCGCAACACAGCAGCGGTCGTCGCCGCCGAGATCGGGATTCGGCACAGAATTGTTGAGACGCGAGAAATGGAGTCGGCAGATTTTGTTGCGGGTACTGAGGAGCGGTGTTATCACTGCAAGTCGATCCGGTTCGCAGAGATCGTGAACTACGCCGCCAGCGACGAAACGGGTGCAATCGTTGTCGATGGTTCCAATGCCGACGACAAGAGCGACTTCCGCCCCGGACGGCGTGCGGTTTGCGAACTCGGTTTGCGTTCGCCGCTTGAAGAACTTGGCCTCTCGAAAGACGCCGTTCGCAGCATCGCACGCGAGTGGACGCTTTCGTGCGCCGACAAACCTGCCGAACCGTGTCTCGCAACGCGACTCGCCTACGGCATCGAGATTACACGCGAACGGCTTGCGATTGTCGGTGCGGCAGAGGCGTTTTTGTTTGAGTTCTTTGTGACGCACGGTGTTGCGAACGCCCGTCCGCTCCGCGTGCGATTGCATCAAGACAACCTCGCCCGACTCGAACTCCAACCCGCCGCGATGGAGATCGTGTTCGCCCATCGTGACGAAATCGCCGCCGAACTTCGCAAACTCGGTCTGACGTGGGTCGCCCTCGACCTCGAAGGCTTCCGCAGCGGCAGCCTCAACACGCCACGCATTAAGAACACGAAGCGTAAGCGAGTGCCCAATCAGAGCACGAAGCGTAAGCGAGTGGCCGAATAAGAACGCGAAGCGTAAGCGAGTGCCCTGAATCACAACACATAAGCGACAACGCGACCAAATTCCGTGAACGCTTACCGTAGAACAATCCACACCCCCAAAACAAAAAATGCTTTCACTTCTCCAATCACGTTTCGCATTCGCGCTCGATGGAATGACCGATGACGTTTCGGCGGCACTACAGTTAATACGTCCCGCGCAGGACGCGAAGTTCGGCGATTATCAGGCGAATATGGCGATGTCGCTCGGCAAGTCTCTCAAAAAAAATCCGCGTGAAGTTGCCGCAGAAATTGTCGCGCGGTTAAAGATCGACGACATCTGCGAACCGCCAGAAATCGCCGGTCCCGGTTTCATCAACTTGCGTTTCAAAAACGAAGCACTCGCTCAGCGGCTTGAAAATATCGTCTGCGATACGGAGCGTCTCGGCGTTACGCAAACTTCGGAGCCGAAGACAATCGTCATCGACTACTCCGCGCCGAACATCGCCAAAGCGATGCACGTCGGCCACATCCGTTCGACCGTCATCGGCAATGCACTCGCGCGGATGCTGCGGTTTCGCGGCCACAACGTCATCACCGACAACCACATCGGCGACTGGGGAACGCAGTTCGGAATGATGATCTACGGTTATCGCAACTGGCTGGGCGCAACAGCTTACGCCGAAAATCCGAGTGCGGAACTGACGCGGCTCTATCGACTCGTCCGCGAAAAGATCGACGTTGAAAAAGATTCCGTCGTCGCCGCCGCTGTTCTCGAAGAGACCGCAAAACTGCACCACAACGACGCCGACAACGTCGCGCTTTGGAAGTCGATTGTTGAATCGTGCCGCCGCGACATCGACCGAATCTACCAGCGACTCGCGATCACTTTCGATTACACACTCGGCGAAAGTTTTTACAACGCCGCACTCCCAGAACTCGTGACGCGGCTACTCGCAACTGGCGTCGCCCGCGAGAGCGACGGAGCGGTTGCGATCTTTTTTGGTGATGGTGACGAAGAAACTCCGATGCTCGTTCGGAAAAAAGACGGCGCGTTTCTCTACGGCACGACCGACCTTGCGACAATCGAGTATCGACTCCGCGAGTGGCGGCCCGATGCGATTTTGTATGTCGTCGATTTTCGCCAGTCGCTCCACTTCCAGCATCTCTTCGCCGCCGCGCAGAAAATCGGCGTGAACGACTGCGAACTCGTTCACCTTAAATTCGGTACTGTTCTCGGCGACGACGGAAAACCGTTCAAGACGCGGAGCGGCGACGCCGTTGGTTTGGAATCGCTTCTCGACGAAGCCGAAGAACGTGCGCTCAGCGTTGTCGCCGAAAGTGAGAACGTCAAGTCGATGTCGGACGACGGAAAGCGCGAGATCGCGCGACGTGTCGGGCTTGGCGCGCTCGTCTACGCTGATCTTGCGCAGAATCGTGAGAGCGATTACGTTTTCAGTTACGACAAGATGCTCTCGATGAACGGCAACACCGCGACTTATATGCAGTACGCCTACGCACGGATTCGCAGCATTTTCTCACGCGGAGAAGTCGATGCTGACGCACTTCGCAGCAGCGGCGCACGGATCGTGTTTACGCAAACCGAAGAGCGTTCACTTGCTCTCGCTTTGCTTCAATTTGGCGACGCCATCGACGCCGCACTCAACGACTATCGTCCGCACATTCTCACGGCGTATTTGTTTGAGCTTGCGAATCGTTATTCGTCATTTTTCGAGAAGTGTCCGGTTCTCAAGGCGGAGTCGGACGCGGTGCGTACATCGCGTCTCATCCTCTGCGACCTCACCGCCCGCACGCTCCAAAAAGGTCTCGACTTACTCGGCATCAAAACCGTCGAACGGATGTAGACCGGTTACGGGGCGAATGCAAGCAACGAGACCGTGCATGGTTTATTCCATCATTCCCGCCCCCGCCTTTGCCGGGGCGGGAATTCATTCGGACGACACTTCGTTGATGCTATGTCTTTGCTGGTTCTGGCACTCGCTTACGCTTCGTGCTCTGATTGTCTCGCGTCTCACGTCTTCACACGCCGCCTTGTTCGCGGCGGATCAGTTCGAGTGGCGTGAAGTTCATCGTTGGCGAGTAGCCAGCGAGCGGAACGACCTGCTCGTGAATCGCGTCGAGAATCCAGTGCGGCTGCGGATAGTAGTACGCTTCAAGATCAGGACACGGCGAGATGCTGTTCGGCGCACCGACCACCGCTGGCGGGGCATCGAGGTCGTCGAAACAAAGCGTCGTAATCACGCGCGCCATCTGACTCAAATACGACGCTCGTTCGCACGCATCCGAGACCAAAACAATTCGCCCCGTCTTGCGAACCGATTCAACAACCGGTTTGTAATTGAACGGCACCAAACTCCGCGCGTCAATAATCTCCGCTTCCATCCCGAACTCTTGCGAGAGCCGCGACGCCGCGTCAATCGCCGGATAAAGCGACGCGCCAATCGTCAGAATCGTAATGTCGCCGCCAACTCGTTTCACGTCCGGTTCGCCGAGCGGAACTTCGTAGTAACCTTCGGGGACACCTTCTTTGCGGAACATCTCTCCAATGTCGTAAAGTTTTTGGCTCTCAAAAAAGACGACCGGATCACTCCCCGCAAGTGCGGCGTTCATCATCCCTTTGGCGTCGTATGGCGTCACGGGGAAACAAACTTTGAGTCCCGGAATGTGCGTGACGAGCGTTGTCCAATCTTGCGCGTGCTGCGCGCCGTACTTTGACCCCACCGAGACCCGCAACACAACCGGCATCTTGAGAATCCCCGCACTCATACTCTGCCACTTCGAGAGCTGATTGAAAACTTCGTCACCGGCGCGACCGAGAAAGTCGCAGTACATAAGTTCGGGAATCGCACGCCCGCCGCAGAGGCCGTACCCAACAGCAGCAGCGACAATCGTTCCTTCAGAAATCGGTGCGTTGAAAAATCGGTGATACGGAATCGACTCCGTAACGCCACCATAAACGCCAAACGCCCCGCCCCAATCGCGGTTGTCTTCGCCGTAGGCTATGAGCGTCGGGTCGGTGTAGAACTTATCGATAATCGCTTCAAAAATCGCGTCGCGCATCGAAAAGACCTTGAGTTTCGAGACCGGTTTACCGTCAGCATCGAAACCGCAGCGAATCTTTTCCTTCAACTTTTGGATACGCGGATTCTTCTCTTTCGGAATGAGAACGTCCGGCGCACGGTCGGCACACTTTTCGATTCTTTCGTTCGAGAAGATGTATTTGCGAATCGCGTTGGGGTCTTTTTTGAGGTCGATCCACGGCGAAACTTGCGGATCAATCGCAACACGGAGCCACTGCGTTATGCGGGCTTTGATGCCGTCGTTGATCTCGGTGTACGTCGCGTCTTTGCCGATCTTTTCCTTGACCAGTTCCTTCTTGAACGACTCAATCGAATCGACGTTCCGCCACGCTTCGATCTCTTCTTGCGTGCGGTACGTCGAAGCGTCCGTCGCGGAGTGGCCGACGTAACGATATGTAATCGTGTCGAGAAGAACGGGGCCGCGTTTTTCTTCGATGATTTTGCGTTTGCGTTTGAAGGCGTCGATGACGGCGAGTGGATTGTAGCCGTCAACTCGTTCGCTGTGGAGCATGTCGGCATTGATGCCAGCACCGACGCGGGCGAGAATGCCGTAGGCCATCGTCTCGCCAGCGGTTTGGCCGCCCATTCCGTAGTGGTTGTTGAAGAAGTTGAAAATCAGCGGGAGTCCGCCGCGATGTTCTTTGTCCCACAATGTTGTGAACTGATCTTGCGAGGCGAAACTCATCGCTTCCCAAACGGGGCCGCAACCGAGTGAACCGTCGCCGACGTTGCAAACGATGAGTCCGGGCTGGCAGTTAATCTTTTTGTAGAGCGCGGCACCGACCGTGATCCCCGCCGAACCGCCGACGATGGCGTTGTTGGGGTAAATCCCGAACGGCGTGAAGAAGACGTGCATCGAATTGCCGAATCCTTGCGTGAATCCGTTCTCACGCCCGAACAGTTCCGCCATAAAACCGTAGAGAAGAAAATCGACCGCCAAATCTTTGACGTTCTTCGCTTCGCTGTGTTTTTCGACGACACGCAAGAGCGCACCGCCAAAGAAGTCTTCCATGATTTTCTGTAGCGACGCATCGTCGAGTTGTTTGATCGCAGCAAAACCTTTCGCCAAAACTTCGCCGTGACTGCGATGCGAACCGAAGATGTAGTCGTCCATCGTGAGCGAGTACGCCATTCCGACCGCCGCTGCTTCTTGGCCGACGTAGAGGTGCGCTGGCCCCGTGTAGAGGTAGTCAACGCCGTTGTAACTCTTCGTCGTGCGGACGCTGTAGAGCATCGTCTCGAACTCACGGATATACTGCATGTCGCTGTAAATCCCGACGAGATCGGCGTCGCTATAAACGCTGCGCTCTTGCTTGAGCGTTTTGTTGTATTGGTTGAGCGGAATCTTTCCAAACGTCAACTCGCCCGCCTTGCGGACTTCTTTCGGATCGACAAACTGATTTTTAGGCATTGGGAAACTTTCAAGGTTGGAGGAGAATTGTTGAACGAACGTTGTGGCGTGTCATCCGCGCATCGGGCAACCGCGTGAGCCGCAGCACGGTGCCGACTCGCAACCGGGAGCGACGTTTCGGCACGCTGCGACAGCGCGACTCGTGTGACCGCGAGTCGTGCTCATCAGTCGCTCAACGTGTGGCGACTGGCAGTGTTCGCAGTGTGGCGTTTCAGACCCGCGAATCAGCACCTCGGACTCGCGCCCGCAAGTGCGGCAAATGTATTCGTAGAGTGGCATTATTAAACTTGTTCGGAAACCTCAAGTTGGGGCGATTTGGTAGTTCGCGGTTCGGCATAGCCGAACCCTCCAGTTGTCATACGCCGCAGGCGTGGAGGGTTCGGCTATG
>JBOFSQ010000090.1:0-27399 GCA_051651625.1 Thermoguttaceae bacterium
GTTACGTCCCCCATTTGTGTGGTACGAAGTCGATTGCGTTTACGATCTTCGCGCTCTCACCAGTGGCGACTATGGTGAATAGGCCGTGGTCTTGTGCGTATTGCACGGCGTTCGGCTTAGCACGGATGTACGCTACGCCAGCGAAAATCGTGGCGAACGGCTGAACCCACCTCGGAAATCCTTCGCGTATGTGGTTGAGTTTGTAGATAAACCGTTTCACGTCGCCGCGTTCGAGCGTTGTCTTCACTTCGATTACAACCGCGATGTCGCTGTTGACCAAGATCATATCAATCTCGGTCATTTTACCAGCTATGGTGCCGGTGATGTTTTGGGCTGAACCGTCCGTCACCGGAATACCACGATCAGCGAACAGCTTGATAATTTGGTTGCCAACGAAAGACTCGATGAGGTTGCCCCAGTTTTTTTCAAACTGGTTTACGCTTCTGCGGATCGCTTCGTCGGTTTTGCGACGGCTGGTTTCCATCACGACGCGTTCGCGTTCCCACGCCGCTTTACGTTCTTCGTCGCGTTGCGCGTATTCGGCCATCTGGGCTTTGTATTCGGCGTCGCGTAGTGCGGCTTCCACTTTGCGTTCCGCGTCGAGACGGGCGGACTCGTCAAACAATGCCCGCAATTCTGCCATCTGCTTTTCCGCAGCGGCATTGGATTCTGCGGCTCGGCGTGCAGCGTCGGCTTGATAGCGGGCGATGCGGTCGAGGGTTTCTTGGATTTCGGCAATAGACGCGGCCATTTGCGATTCTCCCGTTTCGTGATACGCTGCCAACAAAACAACGTACACAATTCTACACGCAAACACCAAAAATGCGCAGGGGCCGCCCAGCAGGCCGCGAACGCTTACCGTCATTCCAGTGTTGCTGCGAATCCGCCATCTGGTGCCAGCGTTAGCTTGATGCGCAGATCGTTTCCGATCCGCATTTCCTTTTCTGTGAAATCGTCTTGCGATGTACCATCGCAAATCATTTTCAGAGTTTTCCCCTTGAACACATCGGGGAGAGGTAGTGTGAAAGTTTGACTCTTGGATTGTCCGTTGATACCGGCGAGAAACCATGTGTCGCCGTTGCGACGCGCTATGACAAAATAATCTCCGGGAGTACCTGCAATGTAACGAGTCTCATCCCAAACGGCTGGAATGCATTTGAGTAGTTTTTTCGGCGGCTCCGGCAACGCCGTGTACGCCTCGGCACTGTCCGCATAGTTTTGTACTCCCGACTCGAAAACGATAGCCAACGCCAATTCGTGCGGCCCCGTTGTTTTGCGAACAGAAATAACTTCTTGACGTACCTTATTCGTAAACGTGACAGGCGTGTAATCCATAGATCCAACCGAATTGCGGGTGAACGGAACTACGCAGTTATGGTTCGCTTCGCGGTCACGTGCGGACTGTACTCCGAAACCTTCGGCCCCTTTGATTCCTTCGGTGGTCATCAGGTTTGGCCAAGTTCGCTGCCATCCACTCGGTAACATCGCACCGTGAAAGTTAACCATGAGCCGGTTGTCAGCCGCGTCTTCTAACACGTCAAAATAGAGCGGCAGAATACATTGTTTGTCGGTGTCGAAGAAATCGACTTTGACTCCCTTGATTCCGAGTTCACTGATCTTTTTGAACTCTGCCTTTCGCTGTTCGGAAATGGAAAGAACGGGCGTACGCGATGTCGCGGCTTCGGCTTCTTTGCCAGCACCGGAATGATACCAAAGCCAAATGCCGACTCCTTTCTCATTCCCATATTCGACGAGTGCCCGGACATTATCGTAACCCATCGAAGGCCAACCAGCATCGACGAGAATGTATTCCCAACCCATTTCGGCGGAGAGATCGATATAACGTTTTTGAACTTCAAGATTGCGAGCACCGCCTGACCACCAGCTCCAACTCGAACGCCCCGGTTTGATCCACGATTCGTCTTTGATCTTCGAGGGAGAATTCAGGTGCGTGATGATGTTGGTCTCGATGATCGCGGCAGGAGTTTTTCCGATAACAATGACACGCCAAGGGGTTTTCCAAGGAAGGACAGAGGTCGGTCGAGTTTCGGCATCGGGATAGATCGATTCCTCTTGTTCAGGAAATCGGAGCGTGTAGAGTCCGCCATCGGAATCTTGATTGATGTGCAATGACGGATACGTTCGATCAAACTCCGCCTGTGTGATCATCATCCAAAGTCCGCTAACGTGAAAGACCATCGGGAATGCCCAGCCTTGGATTCTCGGCCCGCGCGTCCCAATCGGCATATCGGTGGTGCAGTATTGTTCGTAACTCGGCTTCAAACGCGAGTTCCAATCGTAAGGATGAATCCAAGCCTTGCCATCGAGTGGAATGCGAAAACCGGTCTTCTCGCCGGTGACAATCCGTTTCGTTGCCGGATCGCTTGCAGTGAATTCGTAACGGAAAGCGATACCGTCATCGTAGGCTCTGAATGTTATTTTCAACTCTTCGCTTTGCTCGTTCTTGAAGTACAGCGACAACTCTTCGGCGCGGTTGTGGCACTCAAGTCTCTTGCCAGACTTCAGCGTGTAGCGTTCGTCAATCTTGCGAACCGGATCGGCCTTGTCAAAAACAAGTTTTGTTGAGAAGTCGGCATCGTCACGAACGAGACCGAGCGGCGAATCCTTCACCGCTTCAATGCCGTCGTGTTTGACCGAATACGACAAAACGCCACCACTCGAACACTCAATGGCAACGAGTGTCTTGTTGTCGGGAGACGACAGTGACCACGTTTCGGCATGGATCGCGTTGCACAAGAAGAACGCCAATAACGTTGTCACGAGAGAGAGTTTTTTTTTCATGGGTCAATTGTGTGGGTTTGAGGGGCGTGTACAGCACATTTCGGAATTCGTCGCACCTTTGCCAGTGGCGTATTCGGCATTACTGTACCGGTTTTGGAAAAGTGCGTTTCGGGGCATCGGGTTGCGGCACTGCATCGCCGGGTTTCCACGAGTCTGGTCCCGGCATCCAGATTTCACCCGCTGGCGGGGCATCGACGGTCTTCGGCGTGCGGGGAGAAGTTGCACGTTTACGAATTGCCTCGTATAACGGTTGTCCCTCGGTGGTCATTGCTTCCGCCAAGTTTAGTTGTGTCGCGTCGAGTACAGCGCGAATCCGTTCCGCGTTCCGTTGCCGCAGTGCTTGGATGAGTGGTTCCACTTTGGCGAGCTGCAGCGGGTCACGAAGATCGACTCCTTGAGTAATGCTGCGGTATTCTTCACGCGAGACTTGCGCGATGATGCGAATCTGTTCTTTTTGCGACTCGGTTAGGTTCAGCGAGTGGAAGTTGTCGGTACTCACCGTTGGTGCCATGAGGCCGCCAGCCGCCTGAAATACCAGCTTCCGCGACTCCGTTGCCATTTTGGAACCGATGATGTCCTCCGTCTTTTGGCGGGTGTCCGCACGCCACGCTTCTACCTGCGGAATTAATTCGGCTCTCAATTGTTCTGCTGCGAGTTGTCGCTGTGATTCTGGCAACGCCGCTATTTCGGTGAAGCGGGCACGAAGTGCCGCTACTTTTTGGTCGGTTGCGTCCTTGATTTCTTCGAGTGCGTCGAGTTGAGCTTGGGAATACCCAAGTTTTTCACGAACTTCTCGCTGGTCCACGATGATCCCCATGCTGCCATCTTCCAAATACTCGCCGAGCGTTTGACGTGCGAGTGTTCGCGCTAATTGCACCTGCGGATCAACAGGTTGCCGCTGCTGCGGTTGCTGCGACAACACACCGCTCCCAGACGCCAGCCATGTTGCCAAAATCCACACAGCACCTACGAAGTACACGATCCTTGACATGCGTTGCATTTTGAAAAAGTTCCTTTCGCGTTCGGAGGGTCTATTTACCATTCAGTAGGTTAAATTGGCGTCTTTGTATCCTAGCGCGTTCAGCGCGGAAGGCCCAAGCCGTTCCTTGAGTTGTGTCAGATAAAGGCTTTGGGGTGCCACCGGTTGATTTTCCGAATCAAAAACTCCAAGCGGCAAAACAGGTGATCTATCAAATGGACGCGGGAGTGGTGTACTCTTTCCGGCGCAACCAATGACCCAATTGTAGCACCCCGGTGGCTGTTGGTTAACAATCGTTTTTGACAGGCAATTCCAAGCGACTGACCAGCCGGTTCCCCAGCCATGCCCGGACCCCATCGAGCCTCTGTTTTTCAAATCCAATCCGCCGTCGGGAAGGCGACAGTTGTCATAAAGAATCCCTGTTGTCCAGCGTTGGTGTCCCTCAACATGTCCGTCTCCTTTGAACTCACAGTTGAGGACAACCATCGGGCCACAAATCCGACCACCGAATGCAATAAACCAGATGTTATTTCCTTCGACCGAACAACGGTCTAACAGTACCTGTCCGGCATTGGGCCAAAACTCCCCCGGTTTGGAAGCACCCTGATGATGGGCGCGGCGGATAATGTCCACTTTCTGAATCGTGATTCGATGCCCCGTAACACCGACGCTGTTCATGGTCTCTTCAATTTGAACATCCCGAATCCAACAATCGACTCCATTAAGGCGAATCGCGTTGTAAAGTTCTTGGGTGTGATTGACCGCCTGTTCCGGTGAAACAATGCGAAGATTTTCGATCCCGACTTGCGTTAACCTGTTAATCAGGTCTACCTTGACCACCGGTATTCCTCGCGTCAAGTATTTCGTATCGTAAGAGTCGGAAAGAGGGACTTCGACGGTAATGTTTTTTCCTTGAATAGCTTTGATTTGCCGAGTCATTGGGATTACGGTGCCTGCACTAATCCAAGTTTGTGGATTTCCATCCCGAACCAGATTGTGCATCCCCATAAACTCGCCCCATTCTTTGGTCACGATTTTCTGAATTTCGACCCAATCGCCGACGTTAAACCCGCTCACGTCGGCAATCGAAAACGAATACGTTCCCGCCGGAACATAGGAGTCGGTGACCATGGTGGAAAACGCCTCCTGACGATCTGCCACACCTCGAATGCCACGCGAAGCTGCCTCACCGGAAGCTGTATTTCTTGGAACAGAAGCGGTAATAGCAGCGTATTTCTTGTTCCCCGCCATTCTAATAGTGGTTCCGGTTTCTCCCGCTTCTCTCCCACTTCCTCGAAGTACAATTCCACTGGCGTGAACTGAAATTGATTTCCCGCAAAGATACTCGCCGGGGCCAAGCAGAACTGCGCCTCTGAACCCGTCGGAATCTAACGGCAATCGGGCAACGCGATCAATGGCCGACTGGATAAGAGCGGTACAATCCTCGTCAAGATTGCCCGGATGCGACACCGTTTCCTTCACCGCAACGACCGGAATAGCGACACCACCACCTTTGTAACCGGCAGAGGAAAAATCCATGATCCGGTCGCCGGTTGGGGTGGCTTTGTAAACAAGTTTTCCCGATCCGCCAACTGAAACCCATTGGCTTTTTCCGCCGCCTTGAGCCAAAGCGACACTTGCCGCAGTGCTTGCCAAAAGAAGTACGGCAAACGCGAAGAAAAGAGATTGTCTGATAGATGTGTGTTTCATAAGATTACCGGCAAGTCCAGTGGATTCCCTGCTTGAGAATTTGGCGAAACTGTGCGTTGCGGTAAGATTTTTTGTCGTGACCGAGCAGCAACACGAAGACGGGTGTTTTACCGAATCGCCACGTCCAAGCTAACTGGCGAGTCGCGTCGGGATGGTCGGTCGTCAACAGGACGTGGACATCAGGATTCACATATACGTTGCCGTACACTTCATCAAAAATCTCGAAATCATCAACCCCCTGAAGAATGGGATGAGCCTTATCGACGACTTTCACGCGAACGGTAACATCGTGTTTGTAGGTCGATGGCGAACGCGGAGTACTATCAATGGTTTCACCATCTTTCGTCAAGACATATCGCCCACCGATCATTTGGGGAAAACCATCCCAGCCCGGATAGTCACAAATGGCGTGGTGCAATACAACCAGCCCAATTCCGGTTTTTAACAAGTCTACAAAATGGTCCGTCTGTTCCTTGGTGAATGGAAATGTGAAGTGATCGTAAAGAACGATACAATCATACTGCTTTTCCAGACCGGGCCGCAACATCGCCAGAGCCGCAGGCATCTGGACTCTGTCATACTTGACGCCTTCCAGTTGATTCAAGAGCGTGTACATCTCTTTCTCATCAAATCCATGCCCACCGTACACAAACAGAACACGAATGTCGGCGGGTCGCTTCGATACCAACTGCGCCCGCGCCATTGGTTGAAGCAACAACAACGCTGAAAGAAACAACGCAAGAAACAAGAACAGTACAAGAGGACGGAACATGCGAGAATAGGCTTGTTCGGAAACGCTGATTGAGGATGTTTGGTAAAGAGTAACTGTTCACCCCAAGGCAGCTTCAAACTCTGCGAGCGAGTTGCACGTCACGGCCAAGGCCGTGAGTTCCGCGAGGCGGTCAAAGTCGTTAACCGTGTAAACTTTCGCCGGAAGGTTTTGCGGCAAGAGACCAAACCGTGTCTTAAGCACAGTCAAGATTGCCAGCACTTCACCTTCAGCCTTGCCTTCAGCTTTGCCTCTGGCTTCAGCGAGTTCCACTTCTGCGCCCGTTTCAATACGAATCATCGCCGCATGACGCATTCGGCTACGCTCAAGTTCACGCATCTCATTGTCGCTCGCATACCGACGAAACTCCTTGCCAACTTCATTCAAAATAGGATTCTTCTTGCTTATCACCGACATCTGCTCCTCCAAATCTTCTGGTTCACACGACAAGAACAACGACCAACCTTGCAAGGCGTCGTTCCAATCGCGTATCTTTTCCTCACGCCCAATACGAACTCCACTCAAACACACAACATGGACTGCAATGTGATCAGAAAACATCACGCTCGGATTTTCGTCCGACACTAAATGGAAAACTTGATGGCGTTTCTTGAGCTGCGGAAACAGGATGTCAAATGTGATAATGATCGACACCACCGGCTTGAGAGTGCCATATTTATCGCCGCGATATAACTGCGCGGAATAGGTGTCGGCCCAGTATTCGAGCATCCGCTCTTTGAACGCCAAGTGCGCCGATACCTGCATTTCGATGTCAAAAACGTGTTCGCGTTCGTCTTGCACACGCACGTCCAAAACGATGCTCTTGTCAAGGGCAAATTTCTTGACATTGAACGGATTGAGCACTTCCGCACTTTCAACCAGACGGTCATTCGAGTCAAGCATCACGGAGTTGATGAAGTTGACAAGCGACGCTTCGTGCTTCGGGTTTGAGAAGTACGTTGCGAAAAAGATGTCGGAGTTCGGACGTATTTTGAAGTCCTTGAGCAGATGCTCGCGGTCTTCGGGCGTCAACTCGCTTTTCTTTTTGGACTTCTTTGGTGGCATTGTTGCGGATGGTTGATTTTGAATTCGGAACTAGCAGATGGCTGGTATTCTACCACGCAAGAACCGAATTCGCAAGAATGGCAAAATCTTTCTACAAGATGTCGGGAACGGATTTATCCGTTCCACCGACAGACACTCACCGAGTATACGCGGTAAATGAAACAGTGTTGAGAACAGTTCCATTTCCGTGTGCCCAACGACAGCCGGAAACGCAGCGCAGTGACCGATTCGAAAAGCATCACTTTGAAAACCGATCACAATACGCGAATCCGCAACTTCACACAATCACCGGCACGACGAACGGTTCGCGGTAGTTGCGCGTGAGCATCGCGTCGGCGGCGGCGTTATCGACGAACTTTTCTTTGTCGCCATCGAACGTCAGCTTGACGCCAAGCGACATCGGATATTTTTTCATGTCAACACCGTTCGCTTCGAGATGCGCAATCGTGCGGTCGAGCGTTTCGCCGTCGTTGTCGAGACTCGGAAACTTTTCGAGAACGCCGCGCAGCTCGTTCGCCGAGACGCGGTTGCTTTCACCAAGATAATACGAGATGTTTCCGAGGTGACTTATTCCCGCCGAATAGTGGCCGCACAATGCCGTTGCGTGCGCCTTTGACGGGTCGCCCGCGACAACAGCGTCGATGAAGTTGGCGTAGTGGTTTCCGCCGCCCTTGAACTCCTTGATGCGGTTGCCATCGAGATCAAACGCCGCGCTGTACGAATACTCCGACTGCACAACGTAACCAGTCGAGCCGTAAGTGATCACGCCGACTTTGGCACCGCGCAGGTCGGGCGTTTCGAGTCCGCGCGTCTCGAAGACGATACACATATCGCCGTAGTCGCAGAGCGTCACTTCGGTGTTGGCAACGTCGCCAGCGTCAATATAATTGTCGTCTTTCTTTTCGGCTTGATAACCGAGGCGTCCGCCGTAAGTGAGAATTTGTCGCGGGTGTCGGTCGAGTCCGAGGTGCCAGCGGGCGATGTCGGTTTGGTGCGGCCCTTGGTTGCCGAAGTCGCCGTTGCCGTAGAGACGTTGCCAGTGCCAATCGTAGTGTAACTTCGGACGCGTCAACTTTTCAATCGTCGCCGGGCCCGACCAGAGGCTGTAATCGACGGACGTCGGAATCGGATAATCACCGCGCGGGCCGATAGCAGCGCGACGCTTGTAGCAGAGTCCGCGCGAGAACTTCACTTCGCCGATCTCGCCGCTACGGATGAATGCAACGGCGTCGATGTTGGCACGTTGCGAGCGACACTGCGTTCCGGTCTGCACGACCAAGTTATACTTCTTTGATGCCGCGGTGAGTGCGCGACCTTCGTGGATGTTATGGCAGACCGGCTTTTCGATGTAGCAGTGTTTCCCCGCCTGCATCGCCCAGATTCCGGCGAGTGCGTGCCAGTGATTCGGCGTGGCGACGCCGACGAGGTGGACCTCTTTGTCGTCGAGTGCTTCGCGGAGGTCGGTCACAACTTTCGGGACGACTCCTTTTTGTTTTTCGGCGACGGTCTTCGCCTTCTGTTCAGCCGCGCCGCGATCTGGGTCGCACAAGTAACGAATCACCGTTCGCGGGTCGCCCAAGAATCCGCTAACGGTATCGCCGCCGCGTCCGCCGCAGCCGATCACCGCAACGCCATACTGCGCGTTGGCCGACACGGCAGCCGCATCTTGCGCGAACACCGGAACAACCCCGCTCGCCGCCGCTCCAGCAGCAACCGACGCAAACATCGAATCTTCCAAAAATTGACGACGTGAAGTAAGGTTCATCATAAATGCGCTTTCTGTATGAAGTGGAGAGTGATCATGAGTTTTACGCTGCGATTGTCGGCCGTTGCATAAAGAAGTTAAGCGTGTCCGTAAACGGTTATGGTTTCTTCACCTTCAGAGTTTCCTTAACTGATGACACGCCGATTGTCAATGAGAGAGGGCTGTTGACTCCGCTGGAAAACTCTGATGCTACATGAGGATTTGCCTTCATGATTGGCGAACCAGTTTCATCTGTTTTGCCAGAATCCACCCAGTCAACTTTGGAAACCGTCACCCTGTACTTGCCTTCTGGGGCACCGCTGAAATCGCCGTGAGTACGAATGACCACTTGTCCGGACGCATTGGTCTTGCCGGACATGCTGAACTTGCCCATCTCGATGTTTTCTGGAGCGAGAGCCACCATTGCATCGGCAACAGGTGAACCGTCCTCGTACTGAATGGTCAGGGTACACGGTACCAGTTTGGGCAGTCCGTCAGGCCGCGTGGCACCTCCACACCCAAATACGGTGACACAAACCAATGCTACGCAGACCAACGATACAACATTTTGCTTTTTCATTTCAAACTGCCCTTTTGTGAAAAGTGATGTGAGTGATAAACAAATTTACAATACTACGGTATGGCAACCGACTCACCACCGACAGCCGATCCCAGCGCACCCCAAACTCCAAATGGACTCGCCATGTCGTGGTAGAAGGGGCCACCATTCGCGTTCTGACCGGGATTCTTGTTCCCGCCAATCGTGAAAGCTGCAGCCCAACCCGTAGACACGTTGTTGATAGTTTCAGAAATGAACCGCACGGAACCATCCGCAAGACAAACATTCGCACCGCCGGAATGATTACTGCTCGCGGCCTGAACAGTGCGTTCTACATCTCCTAAACGAACACAAGAAGGAGAGTTTGGAGGCAGTATTGTATGAAATTGGGAGAAAACAATGTAGGAATCAGCCCAGCGGCACCCTTGACGTGAATTAGCAGATAACGTCAAGGTACCGTTGGGGCCTCTCGCCGCCGCACATTCAGCAATCGCATCATTGTTTGCCGCTTCTGAGTCAATTGTCGTTGCAGCAGAACCTCCCTTTATTTTGGTTTCCGGTGTGTTGTAGGCTGGTGAAATGATGGCCTCAGCGTATAGTATCGTATTACTGGTGCCATCCTTGATCATACTCATATCGTAAGTTCGGTTGTCGCCGCGACCAAAGATTCCGCGTGAGATGGTACCAGTGTTTCCCGCCGTACTTGGGGCATCCCCACGACAACCACGATAACTCGTGGCACCAATCGGGTCTTGACCAATTTTCTTTGTGTCCGACGGACACAACAGTGCATCAATGTATCCGTGATACGGATTCGGCAGATTTTGTCCCGCCAATGTTCCACGGCCCGCTACTGTGGCTGGAGTGTCGTAACAGTAGATGTTTTGGTAGTCCGCCGTTTTGGACTTCGCAACGATGTCGCTGATTTGTTCCCACTTCGCCGTTTGCTCAAGACTTGGTAACAACATGACTGTCCATGTGAGTCTTCCGCGGATGTTGTAGGCGTTGTTATGCGCTGTGACGCCATCACCGTTTGCGGTCGGCGCAAACTCTGGTTGATTGGCACCAGCAGGCAAATGCTTGGTCAACCCGTGGAAGTTGTGTGAGGCGATTCCGAGCTGTTTCAGTTTGTTGGTACAGGTCATGCGCCGCGCAGCCTCTCGCGCGGCCTGAACGGCAGGTAGCAACAGGGCTACCAATACACCGATGATGGCAATCACAACGAGAAGCTCAACGAGAGTAAAGCCACGATTTTGATTTTCAGTTGAAATGATAGAGGTCATTGTACTTTCTCCTTTTTTGAATGGAACGTTGTTAAACAATGGACAATGATGAAACAACCAGCTGACATTACGGGGCTGCTTTGGCTTCTCCACCATTCCGGGAACCAAGTGCCCCCCAAACTCCAAACGGGCTTTCTCCGGAAAGATTTCGGGTTGCGACGAGTGTCGCCGTGGGAGTTCCCGCATCAATAGTTTCCGAGATAAACCGCACGGAGCCATCGGCGAACGCCGCGTTCGCACCACCTGAGTGGTAACTACTCGCAGATACCAAGACTCGCTCTGCGTCACCAGTATAACCACCATTATTGGCATTTTCATTGTTACCGGTGCCACTACACGATGGGGAGTTGGGAGGCAAAACAGTGTTAAACAGGCAGTAGGCAGAGTAGCCATCGGCCCAGCGTCCACCAAGTTGCGTCGTGCGAGGGGTCTGCAATTTCCCACCTGCTCCACGCTGGTCAAGGCACGACTTTACGGCACCTGCAAGCTCATGATTTGCTATAGTTGGGGTCGCCGTCCCGCCGCGAATGTTGGATTGAGTCGTGCCGTACTGCCCAATACAGGATTCGGAAAACATAACAGTGTTCGAAGTTCCATCCGAGACGGAAGCCATTGTCGCCACGAATGTGTCACCTCGCCCAAAAATGCCTCGTGGAACGGCTGACCAAGTGGTGTTCGTGTTTGTATCATCACCACGATTACCACGATAGCTGAGTGTGCCAAGCGAGCCATTCACCGGTTTCTTGACCAACTCGGATGGACACTGATAGGCATCTATCATGTTAGCGTAAGGACTTGGTATCACAGTACCAGCCGGAATTGCAACGTTAGTGTTTGTTCCAATTGTGAAAGTTGCTCCGTTTTGATATGCACTATAAGTATTGACATTTGCGGGAACTAATGCAGCAATTTGGTCATAAATCGCCGCCTGTTCGATAAATGGAAGCAACGGAACCGTCCAACTAATCCGGCCACGGGCCGCCCACGCATTTGCGGCCGCCCCCATACCATTATTGTCTGTCACAACGGGGACATTGAGAGAAACATTCAACTGGTGATACTCCGGCTGAACGACGGCACTGGGGAAATAGCCACGAGTGTCGTGCGCGTTGTGCGCCGCGATCGCGAGTTGTTTGAGCTTGTTGGTGCAGGTCATACGGTCTGCCGCCGCACGGGCCGCTTGAATAGCGGGCAGCAGTAGGGCGACGAGAACACCGATGATGGCGATTACTACCAGAAGTTCAACGAGCGTAAATCCGCTACGATAATAGTCACCGCGTCGAGAAAGAGCGGAACGAACGGCGTCGCAGAAGACGCCAAAGAGCGAAACAGGTTTAGCTGTACTGCCCCCCCCCCCCATCTTAACATGTGCGGAGTCTTCCGCAGTCACGTCGTTGTCTACTGCGTACAACACGTCGTTTTTCGCGTTCGTAGTCATAACACGTCTCCTTTCAAAAGTGGAAATTTGGGAACGTCCCCTCGAACGGCGCGAGAGCATACGGCGATTTTTTCTCACGTCAAGCAGGGGGGACGATTTTTTCTAACCGCTCACCCCCTTACGCAAGCGAGTCGATCATTTCGCGGGTGCGGGCAATAGAACGGGTGACGTGTGGGAACGGGGCTTTGGCGTTCTCTTCATACTCGAACGAGATGCGACGGTCATAACCCAACTCAACTAGCGTCCGCAAAATCTTTGGAATGTCCATCACGCCTTCACCAACAACACAACTCTTCCCCTCCGCCGTTGCTGATGTAACATCTTTGAAGTGGATGTCGTAGAGCCGTTCAGGAGCAACTCGCAACTCATCAAGCGGGTCACCGCCAAGCCGTACCGTATGACCAATATCTGCACAGAAACCGATACGCGGGTCAAGGTCTTTGACTTGCTCATACACGGCGCGCGTCGTGGGGAAGACGCGGTCGCCGGGGCCGTGATTGTGAATGGCAATTACGATGTCGCCGTTCGCTTCTTTCACTTTTCGGTCGAGTACCGTCAAGAGCGGTTTCACTAGCTCTTGCTTGCCGATGGAGCAGACAATTGTTTGCATTTTCGCTGCGCGGGCGTAGCGAAAGGCGTTGTCGATGTCGGCTTCGCTGCCGAAAGTGACGGTACCACACCCCACAAGTTTAATCCCCGCTTCCGCACACGCCGCCGACGCTCGCTCGCACTCCTCATCGCTTGCCTTGAGCGATAGGTGAACATCTTTGAGACAGAGAAATCGTACCGACAACTCTTGCGTCCAGCGAATAACTTGCGACAAGTCAAACGAACGAAAAGTGTACGACGCGATCCCAATCGAAAACTTGGCACCGCCGCGCGCGGCATCGCGCGTCGCCTCCGCCGCAAGTGACGACGCACACGCCGACAACACTGGCGCACCCGCCATCATTCCCAATCCCGCCTTGAGCACACTTCGCCGTGACACAAAATCGTTCATCATAAAAATCTCCATTTGAGGTAGAGGTGTCTACTACAATACTAGACTTGTTCGGAAACATGAAGTTGGGGCGATTTGGTAGTTCGCGGTTCGGCATAGCCAAACCCTCCAGGCGTGGAGGGTTCGGCTATGCCGAACCGCTGTGCGGGTGCAAGTTTCCGAACAGGTCTACTGACATCAACATCGCACTTCCCTCACTTCGCTCCGCTACGTTTCGGGCTGTTGTATGAAACCCATTTGTGAAGTGGTGATCTACAACGCCGCAATGCCGCGTTCGATACCTTGCTTGATCGCCTCGAACGCAACTTGGTTTTCGATCTGCTCGATTGTGTTGACGGCGTTGGTGAACTTCGTCCGTTCGATCACTTGGTCGCCGACTGTTACGCAGACCGTCCCGTCTTCTTCGGGACGTGCCGAGAACGCGGCGTCGAGTGTGATGCGATCAACGTAACCACGCTCCTTAACGAAGTTGCTGATCATACCAAGTAACATCTGCCCCGGACAGTTCTCCTGTTTCGCACAAATCGTCACCGTAATCGGAAGCAACTTGCTGGCCGTGCCGTGGATGAGCGGAATCTTCGCGTCGAAGAGTTGACTCCGGTTTTGGAACGTCGTGTGGAGATAGTGGTGCGCTTCGTGCGAACCGGGACCGCCACCGAGATTCTTTTCGTAACACCGCGTAACAAGATAGTTGTCTTGCGGCTTCTGAAGCTGTTGACGCCGGTCGGCAGAATAAAGTCCCTGCTGCCGCTTGCGACGAATCGCATCCGTCACGCCAATCGGCTGGCCACCGCCAGAGATGCAACCGCCCGGACACGCCATAACCTCAATGAAGTGATACGGCGATTTCCCAGCCTTGATGTCGGCAATTAACTTTTTCGCCTCCGCCAAACCGTGGACAACCGCAACGCGAATCTCGTGTCCGCCGAGCGAAAGCGTCGCCTCTTTGAACGCACTCATTCCGCGCACCGCCTTGAACTCAACCGACGTGAGCGGCTGCGTGTCGAGCTTCTCCGCCGCGAAACGAAGTGCCGCCTCCATCACGCCGCCCGATGTCCCAAAGATCACGCCCGCACCAGTCGCAAAACCCATCGGCAAGTCAAACGCCGCTGGCTCAAGTTCGTCGAGCTTGATACCAAGCGAGCTGATCATCCGCTGAATTTCCATCGTCGTGATAACGATGTCGGTGTCGGGATTTTCGTTCTCGGAAAGTTTCGGAAGCTGCGCCTCGAACTTCTTCGCCGTACACGGCATGATCGAGACGACAACAATGTCTTCACGCTTGCACTTGTATTGATCGGGCAGAATCTTTTTCATCGTCGCCCCGAACATCGCTTGCGGCGACCGGCAACTCGAAAGATTCGGCAACAACTCTGGGTAATAAACCTCAACATATTTCACCCACGCCGGACAGCAACTCGTAAACATCGGCAAGACACCCGACGACGTGAACCGCTGTACAAACTCGGTCCCTTCTTCGAAGATTGTCATGTCGGCGGCGAAGCTGGTATCGAAGACGTGCTTGAATCCCATCAGCTTGAGCGCGGCGACAAGTTTTCCAGCGTAGTTTTCACCCGGCGCGGCACCAAACGCCTCGCCAACCGCAACGCGAACCGCTGGTGCGATCTGAACGACAACGTGTTTCGTCTTGTCGTAGAGGGCGTCCCAAACGGCGTCGCTCGTCGTTTTCGCAACGATGGCACCCGTCGGACAAACTGCCGCACACTGGCCGCAGTTCACGCACTCGACCGCGCCAAGCCCCGCGTCGAACGCAGGCATCACTCGCGCACCCGACCCGCGATGTGCAAAGTCGATCGCGCCGATCCCCTGAATCTCGCTGCAAACTCGAACGCAGTCACCGCACAGGACGCACTTGTTCGGGTCGCGCTGAATTGATGGCGACGTGTCGTCTATTGGTTCGCGGCGGTCGGTCGTCTTGAACCGTACCTTCTCAACGCCAAGCTGCCGCGACAATGTTTGCAGCGTACAGTTTGAACTGCGAACGCACGTCGGGCACTCGCGGTCGTGGTTGGCCAAGAGCAGCTCGACGCTGACCTTTCGCGTCTGGCGAATCTCGGCGTTCTCGGTGAGGATGATCATTCCCGCTTCGGGTGCGGTCGAACAAGACGCCATAATCCCGCGTCCCTCGACGTGAACCAGACAGAGCCGACACGCCCCGTAAATGCTCAACTCCGAGTGATAGCAAAACGTCGGGATTTCGATCCCCGCCTTGCGAATCACTTCGAGAAGATTTCGCTCGTCGGTGAACTCGACTTCGCGTCCGTTGATAGTCAGTGTTTTTGTTTTTGTAGTTGTAGTCATTGTGATAATCTTTTTGGGTTAGTGGTGTGTTAGACGTTTGTGGATTTAATGATCGTTTACGTCGGTAAAGCTATCGTTCGCAGTTTGCATTTTACAAACCTAGGGAACGGTTTTTTTTAGCAATGTCTCTGGCAGGTGACACTCTTCGCAGTACGAAACCAACTCATTGCGATACTCGTCAACAGAAACGTTCGGCAAGTTGGCCTGCCGCCATTTCGTATAATCGAAAGCCCCTTTTTGAAGCTCAACAACGAAGATTTCCGTCCCCAAAATACCGAGCGAATTGGTAAGCGACGCGAAACCAGTGTCCAAAATGTTTTGCGGTGTCAGGTTACTTATCATGGCGTAGCCTCCAAAATCTGCTTCATTTGTATCGGGTTCACGACTCGCAATGTCTTCGGTCGGTACTTTAATAACCGGTCGTCGGTCGTTACAAAAAAATCACATTCCGTGTATACAGCACATGCGATATGGAAAGCGTCCTGCGTTTTGATTCCCGTTTGGCAAATCTGCCTCGCTAACGCAACAACTTCGTCGCTACTGTTTGCACCGACAAACAAATGCGTGTGCTTAACGATAAAATCGGCGATACATTTTTTGGCGTTGACATTTGGACCACGCTCATTCTCCATACAAAGAACATGCGATGTCACCAACTCCACTTGATTCTCGACAATCAACCGTTGAATGAAAAGTTTAGCTTCCGTCTCTCGTTGAATTCGCAACTGCGTCTGGGCATCGTAAGGACGACAGAACACGCAGTTGTCCAAATACAATCTCAAGCGGCGTGGTTCAAGCCCATCAACTTCACGCATCGCCGCTGCGGATTCTCGATGGAACATTACAAATCTCCTTTTCAACGTTCACCGTTTCACACACCCACAATCGCTTTGAACTTACACGCCGCCTTGCACGCGCCGCAGCGGATGCACTTGTCAACGTCGATGGTGTGCGGTTGTTTGAGTGTTCCCGAAATCGCATCGACCGGACACTTCTTCTTGCATACCGTACAACCCTTGCAAAGCGACGCCAAAATCTCTGGCTTCGTAAGTGCCTTGCACTCGCCCGTCGGACAAATCTTTTTGACGACGTGCGATTCGTACTCTTCACGGAAATAACGCAGCGTCGAGAGTACCGGATTCGGTGCTGTTTTGCCGAGTCCGCAGAGCGAACCAACTAACACCGCCTTCGCTGTTTGCTCAAGCAAATCAAGTGTGCTAAGGTCGGCGCGGCCTTCGATGATGTCGTCGAGAAGTGCGAGCATCTGCTTCGTCCCTTCACGACACGGAACGCACTTGCCGCAACTCTCGTTCTGCGTGAACTGCATGAAAAATCGCGCGATCTTAACCATACACGTTTGGTTGTTCATGACGACCAAACCGCCCGAACCGACCATCGCACCCGCACTCTTGAGTGAGTCGAAGTCCATCGGCATGTCGAGCATCGACGGCGTGAGGCAGCCGCCAGACGGCCCGCCAATCTGCACCGACTTAAAATCTTCACCCGTCACTTCGCCGTCGTTGTTCGTTACGCCGCCGCCGATTTCGTAGACGATTTCACGAAGCGTCGCACCAAACGGAACCTCAATAAGTCCCGTATTCATAACGTGGCCGGTGAGTGCAAACGTCTTCGTCCCCGGCGACTTTTCGGTGCCGACAGAACGATACTTTGCCGCGCCTTCGCACAGAATATATGGAACTGACGCAAGCGTTTCGACGTTGTTGATAACGGTCGGCTTGCCGTAAAGTCCGCACTGTGCTGGAAACGGCGGCTTCGGCATCGGCATCCCACGTTTCCCTTCGACCGACGCAATAAGCGCGGTCTCTTCGCCGCAAACGAACGCGCCCGCACCTTCCATAATGCGCACTTTGAAGTTGAATCCCGCACCGAAAATGTTGTGTCCGAGAAGTCCGCACGCTTCCGCCTCCGCGACGGCGGCGTTCATCCGTTCAACCGCAAGCGGATATTCCGCACGAACGTAGACAACGCCTTCGTCCGCGCCAATCGCTTTGCCTGCGATCATCATCCCTTCGATGACGGCGTGTGGATTTCCTTCCATCACGCTGCGGTCCATGAATGCACCCGGGTCACCTTCATCGCCGTTGCAGATTACATATTTCTTGTCGCTCACCGATGCGAGTGTGAACTTCCACTTGAGTCCGGTCGGGAAGCCGCCGCCGCCGCGTCCGCGAAGACCGGAATCGATCAGCGTTTGACAGACTTGTTCCGGCGTCATCTCTCGCACCGCTTTGCGAATACCGAAGTAACCGCCGCGTGCGACATACTCTTGAATGTCTTCCGGCTCGATGGTCGCGTTCTTGAGAACGACGCGAGTTTGGCGAGTGTAAAACTCGATCTCGTCTTCGCGGCGACACGTTTTTCCCGTCACCGGATCGACGTAAACGAGACGATCAATTACCTCGCCGCCGCAAAGTGTGACGTTGACAATTTCGGCGGCGTCTTCGGGGCGGACGTGACAGTAGAAATACCCTTCTGGCTCGATCCGAACGAGCGGCCCTTTCTGGCAAAATCCTTGACAACCGCTTTTTGAAATGTAATTCCCGTCGAACGGTTTCGGTGTCTCCGCCTGAAGGAGGACTTCGACCTTTTCGCCGATCTTATTCAGTTCGGTGACGAGGGCGTCACGAACCTTCATCGCGCCGTTAGCGATACATCCCGTACCGCCGCAAATGATGATTCGCCGCTTGAGGGCCGATGTCTTTTTCTTGTACGATTCTGTGATCTGTTCTAGTGTTTGGGTCATGGGTGTGTGAGTTTGGTGAAATTGTGGGTGGTAGTTGAACAAAATTGTGACGCGAACGCTTGACTACAGGAACTGTATGTTATGCCGCAAAAATGTTGCGAACGATTGTAGGTTCATATTGTCAAACCACGCAACGTATTCGCTGGGCGTTTTTTCGGGGAATCGTAAGCTGACTCTGTGTTGCCGAACTGACTGCAGGACGTTCTCGCGGTCACGCTCCACGAGCAGCATCAAAAAATCGTCGGGGACAATAGCTTCGATGGCGTAAGGTTGAAGGATGGGACGCGGAAAATCGGTGACGTTGAAGGTGACGATGTACGCAGCTTCTCCATGAATCGCAGCGGCAAGGACGTGTCGGTCATCGGGATCGGGAAGTACGAGTGTGGGGATTATTGATTCGTAACCTTGAATAACGGCGTCCCATGCGTGTCGGTCAATCATTTGCCGCGTGTGTTCCAACTGTTCGCGTTTGAGGTCTTTGCGATTGCGTAACAAGCTACTTATCCACTCGTCGTGAATTGTGTCCGTCCAATACGCACGAAATACGCCACTGATGGCGAGATAGATCAACAAACCGCGAAGCTGTGCCTGATACAGCACGCATGCGTCCAATATGGCTCGTGGTGTGTTCATTCGTACAAGCCCATTTTCTGATCCTCGGCGACCATTTCAGCCACAACTTTGAGACGTAGTTCGGTTTCTGCTACACGGCACGCCTCAATGTCGGCGGGGCGAACAACAAAATTCACGCCATCATAGCGAAATGGAATGCATCTACACTTCACGAGCGACGCAACGAAACTTTGGGTGAGGTCGAGTATTTCTGCGGCGCGGTCGATGGTCACTTCGTCGGTCGAAACGACAGGAACGCTACGCGATTGGGATGCGCGATTCGGTAAAGCTGTTGCAGTCATTGACATGAAAACCTCATCCTTCTGGTAACTGTTCACGCTCTCTCGTCGTTTCCGCGTCATTTGGGGGAACCGTTAGCGAGCGATTCCATCTCGATTCAACAATCACCGTGCTGACCGCGAAGACGGCGAGCAGGGCAAGGTAAACGGCAACGAACGTAAGGAGTGCGGTGAATATCATCGCAAGCCCCGGCTCATCGGGATTTGGGGTTGCGTTGGCTACGAAACAACTTATGCCAGCCGACCAGCATAGTGAGACGATAGCCATCGCAAAACATGCCCAACGTCCAACGTCTGCATCTCGAAACCACATCCCGCACCACGCAGCAATAAACATCAGCAGCGAAGCCAGCATCAACATTCCTGCATCACCAGCCCCGCGCCAGTCCCAAATAAAACTGCTCCACGCACTAAAAACGACGACAGGCGACGCGGCAATAATAACGGCGTAACGCATAACACTCCCAGACTTTCTGTCTTGTGCAGTTGGTAAGAAATCCTTACCAACTGATCGCGAACGGTTAACAAACTATGACAGTAACCGTTCACGGTTAGTTTCGTCGCGGTATATTCCTAGTCGCGTAGCGACGACCTTATTGTAGCCGTGGGCAAGACGTACTCGTCGCAGCCCTCGGTTTGCGGACACAAAATTGAATGAAGTCCCGTAGGGACGACCTCATTCCGAATCGGGAAAACATCGTCAACGCTGTTGAGCAACTTCAACAAGGCCGCTCCTACGGAGCTACGAATTCAGGGGTATCGTCACCCAAGGCTGCGCGGAATACCGCTTGCCTTGGGCTACAATAAGGTCGCCGCTACGCGGCTAGGAAACGCCATCCCAATTTGTCTGTCAACGGATGTTGAGTTTTAGAGATACGCAGTATTCATTAATTCGATTCTGGTGCCCCCCCCTACGCTGCCGTCGCTTCGGTGGCGGCTTTTTCTTCGGCGATGATTTTGTCGAGGATTTCGCCAGCTTGGTCGGGCGTGACTTGGCCGTAGACCGCCTCATCGACAATCATCACTGGTGCAAGTCCGCACGCGCCGAGACAGCTTACAAGTTCCACGGTGAAGAGCATGTCGGGCGTCGTTCGTTTCTCGTCGCTCAGGTTCAGTTTTTCGTAGAGTTTGTGGAGAATCCCGTGCGACTTCTTGACGTGACACGCCGTCCCGTCGCAGAGCCGCAGGACGTGTTTCCCTTTTGGTTCCAACGCGAAGTGTGCGTAGAAAGTTGCGACGCCGTAGACGTGCGCGACAGGGATGTCGAGCGACGTTGCAACATAGCTGATAACGTCTTTCGACAAATACTTGTAGACCTCCTGAACCTGCTGGAGAATCGGTATCAGACGACTGGCATCGTACCGGTTGCGGTCGAGAATCTCGTTGACCGCACCGAGGTGCTGCACCATCGCACGGGTTTTTTCAATCGTGTCTTGCATCGTTTCGGGGAGCGTTGCGGGCATAATGTGATGTCCTTTCGTTATTTGACTGCGTTTTGGGCTAAAAATTCAGACGTAGCGGACGCTCACCTTCTTAAGGTAGTAACGTTCGAGCACTTTCGCAAGCCGCCGTATTATATTCCGCCGCAGTTCTAAATCAACGGGGAGATTAGGGTCTTGGTGTGCTTCGTTGATGCGAGTACCGACCAAAATCTCGATGATGTCGTTGCGAAGCATCATCGCGGCGAGGAGTCCGGCGGGGTCGTCCGCAGTTACGCCGTCCCGCTTTTCTAGGTATTGCGCGGTCTTGGTGAGTGTGAAAATCCCTTCGGTAACGAGGTCGATTCCGTCCATGAACGCACGCGGCGGCATGTGGGGACTTAAATTTTTCAAATCGAGTCGTAATGGACGTTTTAGTTCGCGCGAGACGATCTCCGCCGATGTCCCACCGCTGACAACCTTCTCGCCCGGAAACTGATCAACAATCTCGGCACACTCGGCGTCACGCTTCGGATCGTAAGGCGGACCGGTGTAAAGAAGCATCTGCCGCGGATGACGAAAGTGGAGCGAAACACACGTCATGTCGTCCTTGACGATGTGCTCCATCTCCTTGCGTTTCGCCTCCTCAAGAACTCGTTCGCAAAGTTGGTGCGACGCGATGTCGGGCGTCTCCTCAAGTAGCTGCGCGATGTAGGCACCGCATCCGCGACCACGCCAACCGAGCGGGAAATGCGGCGTCCCCATCCCCGCCTGACTAATTCCGTCGGAGAAAAAAACGAGGCGATCACTCGGCTCGACCTGAAAGTGATACACCTTCATCTGACGGTCGTGCCACTTGGGCGACTCCAGCGTTTCAAAACTGATATTGTGGAGCCGTCCGCGACGGAAGAGTTGGAATCGCGGATTCCCCATCTCGATTACGCGCGTCATTCCGTGGAGCCGCGCGTTGACGATGGTGAACGTCGCGTAGCTGATCTTGCGTACCTGACAGATCGGAAGCGCACTCATCATAATCTCGGCGGCACGGAGAATTTCGGAGTTCTCCATCGCAAACCGGAGTGCCATCGTCGCGGTCATCGACGCAAGAATGTTCGCCTTCACGCCGCTCCCAAGACCGTCGGATAATACCGCAACAAGACGCCCATCAGGCGATTTCTGAAACTTAAAAGCGTCGCCGCAGATGTCTTGCCTGTGCTTGAAACACTGGGTAAAACCGAGGTCTATGAAAAATTGTTGTGACTCTGTTGTATTGATCATTTTGACCGTGTACGCACAATCTTTTCTATTCCGCACGGCGCAGCAGGCCGCCGATGATGACGCCGATAAAAATCCCAGCGAGATTTTGGGCGATGTCGTCCCAACTGAAAACGCGGTTCGGAATGAGTATCTGTGCAAACTCCATCACGAGCGCATAGCCGACGAGTGCATCGAACCACAACACAAATTTGCGAATACCATCGCGGCGACCGAGTTGCATCAGCGTCGCAAGAACGCCGAAAAGGACGAGGTGTTCCCACCCCGCTGCGGGCTTGTCGTTTTCAACAAGCCCGCCGAAGAGCCAACGCGGGTCGGGCAACAACAGGAGCGGCGTCGCCAGCACCCAGCAGACGACGAATGCCCCAAAAAAACTTTGTCGCCAGCGACTCACTTCTCAACGCCAAACGTGTGAACCGTCGTTGAACGGAACATCTGCCCCGGCTTCAAAATCGTGCTTGGAAAGTCGGGGTGATTGGGCGAGTCGGGATAGTGCTGCGTCTCAAGACAGAGGAGGCTGTGTTTCGGGAAAACCCAACCGTCTGCGGACGTTTCCTTCGCTTCGAGGAAGTTGCCGCTGTAAAACTGAATCGCCGGTTCGGTCGTCTCGATGGTCATCGTTCGCCCACTCTGCGGATCGACCAACTTCGCCGCGACCGACATCTCGTTCTTCGGTTTGTCTTTGAGAACGAGGCAGTGATCGTAACCGCCAGCGAACTGCGGTTCGGTGATGTCGGCGATGCGTTGACCGATTGGCGTTGGCGTTTGGAAATCGAGCGGCGTCCCTTCGACGTTCTTAACTTCACCCGTTGGAATGAGTCCCGCATCGGTCGGGAGAAAACGGTCGGCGTTGAGCATCAAGACGTGTTCTTTGATCGACGCCGAAGGTTTTCCGGCGAGGTTCCAGAATGCGTGGTTGGTGAGATTGAGAACGGTGTTTTTGTCGGTCGTCGCGGTGTAGTCGATCTTGAGTTGGTTCTCTGGCGTGAGCGTGTAGACGACGCGGATTTTCATGTTCCCCGGATAACCTTCTTCGCCATCGCGTGAGAAGTAGGAGAGTGCGAGCGTTACGCCGTCGCGCGTGGCGGCAGCTTTTTCGACCTTCCAGACGACGAGGTCAAGCCCTTTGAGACCGCCGTGCAAGGCGTTTTCGCCGTTGTTGACGGGGAGCGTGTACTCACGCCCATCGAGCGTGAACTTCCCTTTGGCGATTCGGTTGGCGTAACGACCGACCAGTGCGCCGAAGAACGTCCGCGTCGCTTCGTAGTCTGCAACGTCTTTCATGTTTGCGACGACGTTTGCAACGTTACCATCGCGGTCGGGGATGTTGACTTCGTAGATCGCGCCGCCGAGCGTGAGAATTTTCACCGACATCGAGCCGTTTGCGAGCGTGTAGATTTCTACTTTCTTGCCGCCTGTGGTTGTTCCGAACGTGGCGTGGTCGATGGTCATTGTATTTTGTCCTTGGGAGTTGCGTGCGAGTCGTCCTTCACGCGGCCTGATAACTTGGGCACTTGCCAAGTTTGCGACACCAATCGCAGCGGCAACCGTCAAAGCTGCGGCGACCAGAAGCGTTCGATTCCAAGAGAGAAGTCGTTTCATACACTGTTTCCTTTCGCAAGACGTGTGAGGTGACATTGGCGGCACAGGCGTGCCACACGCAGTACGATATTCTATGCCGCCTTCGCGTTGGGACAAGGTAGGGGAGCGCGCATTGCATAACCGATGCGGCGTATTTTACTCAATCCTGTTTTAATTTCCCGCAGGAAAACGGTAGCGGCCCAACGAGGCCGCGGCCTTGCGGGGGCGAAGCCTGCAAATCGCCACGTAACGGGGCTTCCGCTTACTTGACGCTCTTTGTGTCGTCGGTATACTGGGGGGCGTTGGGTGCAACCGTTTTTTGGAGACTGTCTAATGTTCACACCACTTCTAAAATCTCTGCCGGTTCTCTTGGGGACGGCGGTACTGCTGCCGTGTGCGGTGACGTTGCTCGTGCTCTTTGCACGGTTTTTGTCGCTGGTTGGCAACTCGTTCGCCGCGTCGATTCTCGATGGGACAAGTTTGGTCGTGGCGATATTGTGGCTCCTCGATCTGGTGGCGATACTCCTCACGCTCGCTGCCCGCGCCGTCGGTAGCGATGCCATCGACAATAACACCGAAACCGAATGACCTCGCCAGAAGATTTGACAAAACCGTCTGGCGGGCCTTGGCACGTTTTGGTTTTATGCGATAATCCGCCGCGTGCGTTTTAGACGCAGGCGGCATAACATAGCGCAAACACAATCTCTATTCACTCGTTCGAGTACCGAAAACTATGGTGGCACAAACATCCGCATCGTCGTCGGCATCGGTCTTGGCCGACATTGATCTCAAGCAACTTGTTCTTCAGGACGGGACGTTTGGTCCGCAGGATGTCGCGCGTATTCGTGCGACGATCTCGCGTGACTTCGCAAAGTTCGACCAGTTCCGCGACGCGGTGGGCGAGCTTCAGTCACGGGCCGACTCGCTCTCGCCCGCTGCGCGTGTTCGATTAGGGGTCTGTCTCCTACTCATCGGGCGTTTCGCTGAAGCGAACGAGATACTCGCCAAAAGTGATGGCGGCGCAATGTCGCTCTATTTCTTGGCACGGTCGCAGATGGCACTCGGCCAGTTCGAGGACGCTATCAAGAGTTACGACAAAGCCCAAAAGGCGGGGTACGTCGGCGATGATTGCGTCTTGGGACGCGCTGAAGCCCATCGTTATCAGCGACGCGCCGATGTGAGTCTGAAGGAACTCGACCACCTCTCCGGTGCTGTCGAACAGACATCAGAATATCTGTACCAGCGCGGTGCGACCGTCGCCGCACTCGGCGAATATCCGATGGAAGCGATTGCGCTCTACGAACGTGCGGTCTCCATCGACCCACATCACCCCGGCGCGCTTTTCGGGCTGGCGATGGAAAACGAACGTCGCGGTAACGACGCCGACGCACTCAACATCTACAAACAAGCTGTCGCGCTCTACCCCACCAACGTTGGTACGCTCATAAACTTGGGGCTGCTCTACGAAGATATGGGGCTTTACGAACAGGCGATCATCTGCTTCCAACGTGTCGTCGATGCACAGCCGATGGACACCCGCGCTGCGATGTTTCTCAAAGATGCGCGTGCGTCAAACGACATGCTCATCGACGAAGCAATGCTCCGCGAACGCGAACGCGGAAACCAAGTTCTCAACATTCCGGTCTCCGACTTTGAGCTCTCGGTACGCAGCCGAAACTGTCTCAAAAATATGGGCGTGATGACGCTCGGCGATCTCTGCCGCCGAACCGAACAAGAACTTCTCAGCAGCAAAAACTTTGGTGAAACGAGTCTCATCGAAATAAGAAATATGCTGTCGCTCAAGGGGCTAGAGCTTGGACAGTTTGCGTCGGGAAAACGTGCCGACGCCGCCGTCTCGCTCGAAACGCTCTCCGCCGACGAACAGGCAACGCTGCTGCGGCCAGTTACCGATATGAACCTTTCGGTGCGTGCGAGAAAGTGTCTAAACCGGCTCGGTATCCAGACGATTGGCGAACTGATCCAACAGAGTGCCGACGAACTTTTGGAGTGCAAAAACTTCGGCGTGACGAGTCTCAAAGAGATTCGAGAACGCCTCGTTCCGTTCAACGTCCGCCTCCGTGGAGAGTGATCCTATCTCCGTCATTCCCGCGTAGGCGGGAATCCAGAGGGCATCGTTTACAAGCAGTTCTTTTTTCTCACACAAAGGCACGAAGGCACAAAGAAGAATTTTAACGCGGAAATCGCAGAAGGACGGAAAGACGCGGAATTCAGACTTCCGCGTCTTCCGTTTTTCCGCGTGTTCCGTGTTCTATCTCCTCTTCGTGCCTTTGTGCCTTCGTGTGAACAAAAGCAGAAAATCTGCGGCATCTGCGGATTCAAAATGAACGCTGTTTCGATAACTTTGTACTAGGCCCCCGCCGAGTACGCGGGAATGACGAAACTGTCACGAAAAATTCAAACCGACTTGATATACAATGAAGTGGCTTGCCAAACGCTGTGCCTCGTTTGAGGCGTCGGGAATTCGGAAGGTCTTCGACCTCGGTGCAAAGCTCGAAAACCCGATCAATCTTTCGATAGGTCAGCCCGATTTTGATGTCCCGCCCGCAATCCGTGCGGCGATGCACGCCGCCATCGGCGAACGTAAAAACGGGTACACGCCGACCCAAGGAGCCGCGCCGCTGCTAGAGAAAATCAACGCCGACTTGCAATCTGTCTACGGTCACAACGACCGTCGAGCGTTTCTCACCAGCGGCACAAGCGGCGGACTCGTTCTCGCACTCTGGGCAAGCGTCGATCCGGGAGACGAAGTGGTCTTCTTCGACCCGTATTTCGTGATGTACGACGCACTCGTCAAGATGATCGGCGGTGTCCCCGTTACGGTCGATCTGACGAACAATTTTCGGATCGACATTCAAAAACTCGCCGATGCAATCACGCCGAAAACGAAGGTGATCCTCTTCAACTCACCGGCCAATCCGACCGGATTTGTAGCGTCGCGTGAAGAGGTGCGTGCCGTGGCGGAACTTGCGAAAGAGCGTGACATTCTTCTCGTCAGCGACGAGATTTACAGCCGCTTTTGTTACGACGCACCGTTCGTCTCGCCCGCGCGATTCAACGACTGCACGCTCGTTCTCGACGGTTACAGCAAGACTTATGCGATGACGGGGTGGCGTGTCGGCGTCGCCCACGGACCAGCCGAGTTGATTGAGCAGATGCTCAAGTTTCAGCAGTATACGTTTGTCTGCGCGCCGCAAGTTGGACAGTGGGGCGTCTTGGCCGCTCACGATGTCGATATGACTCCATACATCGACGACTATCGCCGCAAACGCAACAAGTTACGCGACGGAATTGCCGACCTCTACGAAGTCAGCGGCGGCGAAGGTGCGTTTTACTTGTTTCCAAAAGTTCCGCATGAGGGTGTCTCCGCGACGGAGTTTGTCCATCGTGGAATCGAACAGTTTTCGCTGCTGACAATTCCGGGGAACGTCTTCAGTCGTCACGACACACACTTTCGTCTTTCATACGCCGCCAGCGATGCCACACTCGACCGCGGTATCGAAGCCCTCCGCGCACTGGCGAAGGGGTGATGCTGGAATCGGCAAAAACAAGCAATGTGTAATCGTTCGTCGGTTTTTGAGGAGCGAGCAACACAAACAACAGCCCGAAACGTAGCGGAGCGAAGTGAGGGGAGTGACGACGTTGACGTCGGTGTTGTGAACGCAGAGTCTAGACCTGTCCGGAAACTTGCACCGCACAGCGGTTCGGCATAGCCGAACCCTCCACGCCTGCGGCGTATGACAACTGGAGGGTTCGGCTAT
>JBOFSQ010000091.1:0-59576 GCA_051651625.1 Thermoguttaceae bacterium
GCTGCTACGCCGTAACAGTCGCCGTTGCTTGCGACGTGCGGGCGTGAAGATACCGAGCAGAAGATGGTTTGTCGCGGTGGACGCGCAGAATGTCCACCATGTCCACCCTACCGAAAGAGTCGGTAGGCACGTCCCACGCGTAGAATTGTGGCGTCACGCCACTTGTGGGGAATTGAAAAAAAAGAGGGTGGACGTTTTCTCACGTCCACCCTGTCGCTAACTATCCACACCGGTTGCATCGTTTGCTGACTTGGTCGCGTCCAGTCCTGCCGCTGGGGAATTTGTGATAATCTGTCGGGTCGATTGCCTTGCGTTTTTCTTCAGGCAGTTTATTCCAGTCGTCGAGAATGTTTACCCACGGTGTTTTTGAATTGCTATAGACGGCTTGCCACTGCTCCACGCACCACGCCGTCTTGCCCTTTGTTTTGCGTTTTGTTTTGCTTTCGTTCGCGTTGATCGGCGTTGATGCGGTCGCCTTGCTTATCGCGGATGCGGCTTGCGGAATCTTGAATTGACAGTCGCTTTTAACGACGTCGATTTCGGTCGGTACGGGATCAGCGTCGCGTAGCCACTTGGAATACTCGCTGTTGGTTTGCGCGAAGACTGCGAAGAACTCTTCGATTTCTGCCCGCCATTGTGCCTCTTCCGCATATTTCGTTGGCCGCATTTGGTCTAGCGACTGCAAATTGACCAGTGCTTGGAACGCCGCATCCAGTGACGGGAACGGTGGTGTCTCATTCCCAAGCAAGCCGAGGAAGATTCTTGTGATTTCAGTATCTCGGTTGGCGTTGTCTACGATTGCCCAATTCGTGATTTTTGAATCAACATCCACGACAAGGTAACGCTGGTTTTCAAGTGCGCGGATAACGGCGTCGGGGGAGAAGTCGCCCCTCATTTTGAGCGTCGCGTTAAAGACCCACCCGCCGTTGTCGATGCGGACATTGTGGGTGGTGTAGACACATCCCAGCGCGGAGAAGCGGTGAATTTCGTAGGGCGCGAATGGTGCGTATGGCGTGTAATTGTCCGCCTCGCTACAAAGTTTCCGAACACTTTCGATAACTTTCCAACAAGAGTGTCCGTGCAAGCGACGTTCGGCAAAATGGGTGCGTGTCTCGTCCGGCGTGTCCTTGACCCACAATCTCTCAAACGGCCACTCCGCCGCCGGAGCGGATGTGGTGTTGGCGTTGACCGTCGTCGTCTCGGGCGCGTGGGACTGCGTTTGCGGTTTGCTTGGCATTGGGCGACTCCATCAAGAAGGGATAGTCGGCGGCTCGCCGCCAGACCGCATCACTCGTCAAAATCTAGGATTCCCACAAAACTCGCGGCAATTTCGGCTTCCATTTCTGGCGTTACTTTTTGCGAGTTGAAAAACTCCGCCGCATAATCATCGCTGACAATGTACTCGACTTTGCCGTGGTGCTGCTCGACCAGTCGCATGAGAGTCTCGCGGTCAGTGCGAAAAAACTCTTTCTGAAGTTTGATCTTGTTAACGCGGCAATGATTGAGTGACCGGTGCAACGCCGTCTCAAGTGTTGGCGCGTCTTGGCAACTGATCATCATGTGGACATCAAACGGGAACGGAACGGATGCGCTGCCCAGTTCGTCGATACGTTCTTGCGGATCGTCACGGCGCGACATTCCGATTTTGAAAACGCCTTCGCCAAACGACCCGATATTGGAGATGATGTAAACGTGTCCCGCCTTGACCCCAAGTTCGGCATTTGAGATCGTTCGTTGCCCCGCGTCGATCTCTGATTGTTTTGCGGCAAGCTGTCGCTCAAGCTCGGCGATCTGCTGATTGTGAACGCCATTGGCTTCCGCAAGTGCCTTCCGAATTGCCACCTCAATCGCCGCACGCTCGCGCTCTGCCTGCCTCTGCTTTTCTTGAAGCTCGCGCAGTTCTCGCTCCTTACGTTTCTCCTTCTTGAATCTGCTCGCGAATACTGGCTTGCTTCGCTTTTTCCGCCTCGTGACGCAAAACCGTTCTGTATCGCTCGTGCAGTTTCTCACCCAACCTCGCTACATCTTCGCTAGTGAACGAGTACCCAATCGCACGACACGAATTGATAGTGGCCTCCAATCGCGTCTTCATCTGCGGATAATTGGCACTGGTCAGCCGCGATGAAATCCACTCCACATTTTCCTCAAGATACCGCACCGCCAAAGCGTCGGCTCGTTGCTTGATGATAGTCTCTTCGGGCCGTTGAAGGTGTGACCGGATTTTTTCGAGATTGATACGCTCATTTTCCAATTTGATCTGGCGTTGGTCTAAATCAAGCCGGTGTTGATGGAGTCCGTTTTGCGTCGCCTCGTTTTGTTTCGCCAATTCTTGTACATTGTGTCTTTCTTCCTGTGTGAACACGATGACAAACGCTGCACCGACGCCAAACGCAGTGATGATGAGCAGTACGCAGATTCCGGCGGCAACATTTCCACTCCAGAACAGGCCGAGCGAGACAAAAGTAAACAGTGCCACCAGCAATATGATGCAACCCGGGTACGGCGTTGCCGCTATTTTCGCCGATGGTTCTTTGCCAGCGCTTTGCCGCACGCCATTCGCATATCCATCAAGATACGCGGCGTAATTATCGGGCTTGTCTGTGGTGATCGGATTGATAACCGCGAGTTTGAAGTGCTCCTTGAACGCGGAACTTGCGGGTCTTGGCGACTTCCAACTATCACGCAGTACGGCGGTATCAGCGGAGATCGTACCGTTGCGGATCAAATGGACGATTGCCAACTCGTCAATCGGTCCAATCCGCTTGCCACCAATGAAGTAAAAGTACATGGAGCGGTTCTTTTCAAGAGTGCTGGTCGCGCGGCGGATGTTGACGGGGAACCTACCAAATTTGTTCGATTTCTTTGGTCGTGAGTCCGGTGTACTTGGCGATGACTTTTTGGTCAACGCCATCGGCTTTCATTGTGCGTGCGATTTCGATGGTTCGCGCTTCGTGTCCCTCTTTGCGTCCTTCTTTGAGACCCGCTTCGCGTCCTTTGTTTTCGGCGGTTTCGATAGTTGCCCAGTACGTCCAGTAATCGTTCTGAGCTTGCTCGTAGAGTGCTTGCTCGCGTTTGTCCATCGCCGCAATTTCTGCCGTGTGAAACGCTTTCTCGAACACCACCTCCTCACGCATGATCGCAGGAATGTGATTCAAGTCTGGCAGGTTCTTCAAGAAGTAAAGCCACTTGTCTTGGTGCGTGACGAGTTCAAACTCCGTTTTCTTGAAGAGCGGCATCTGGATGTAAATCATTTGCAACTTCTCGTAAAACTCTTTGCCGATCTGGTCTTTCAGCGACACTTCACGAATCAAAATCGGTTCGGACTTGTCCTTGTCGTACACGAAATCGAGAATACCAATGAAGTAGACGGTTCGTTGTTGGTAGTCCCACGCCTTGCCTTTCACGGCTTGTTCGCGGATCGGATGCGCGACGTAGTAGACGCTGCGGTCTTTGAAGTGCGTCTGTTCGGCCTTCTGCATCTCAACGATGAACGGTTCGTGTTCGGCGTTTTCGCAGTAGATGTCGAACACCGCGCGGCGGTCTTCGACCGATTCGCCGAGAACGTCGGGATTGCGAAACACTATCGTGCTGATCTGGTGACGCTGCGGAAGTAGTGTGTTCAAGAAATCGATCAGCAAATCTTTGTTCGCCTCTTCGCCGAACAGTTTTTTGAAACCGAAGTCGGTGTACGGATTGATGTACTTGCCCATTGGACGCTCCTATTCTTCGCGGACTCTGCTTTCGATTTCTAGCGGTGACAATGTTACCGTGCGAACGCAGGTGCGTCAAGCGAGACTGGCGAGAGTCCGCAAGCGGCGGAATCGGACGGGCGGAGCGACTACCACCGATTGTGTCGCGTACGGAATTTGGTGTCGGTTGCCACTCCTTCCTTGGGACGGTCTCTCGTGTAGAATGGGACGCAGAATGGATAAGTATTAAGCATAAACAGACTGACGTCTTAATCGCTTCGGGTAGTGAATCCCAAGAGATTAGCATCTCACGGAGTTTGAAAGGTAGCGAGTGACAACAAACACAAATCCAGCGCAAACACGTTCTTATTTGATGAAGCGGTTCGAAGCGATTGGCATCAATCCGCGAACAAAGCTCGGTCAAAATTTTTTAATAGACCTCAATCTGTTGCGACTTCTGCACGAATCGGCAGAACTAGAACCAAACGACGTTGTTCTCGAAGTCGGTACGGGAATGGGTTCACTAACCGCTGCGATGGCTCCGCAAGTTTCCGCAGTCGTAACAGTTGAACTCGACAAAGTCTTGCACCAGCTCGCTCAAGAAGAATTGTTCGGACACAAGAACATCACCATCATTCAGGGCGATATTCTCCAGCGCAAGAGCCTCATAAATGACGCCGTTGCTGCGGCGATCAAAGAGCGTTTGGCGGCCCGTCCGAAGGCGAAGTTCAAACTCGTTGCCAACTTACCCTACAGCATCGCTACGCCACTCATCACGACACTGCTGACGTGGGAACGTCCGCCAGACTTGATGAGCGTGACAATTCAGAAAGAGCTTGCCGACAGAATATCAGCACGCCCAGCGACCAAAGATTGGGGTTCGCTCTCGCTCTGGATTCAATCGCAGTGTCGCGCCGAGACGGTGCGCGTGATGCCGCCGAGTGTTTTTTGGCCGCGACCGAAGGTGCATTCTGCGATTATCCGTATCGTTCTCGATGCGAAACGACGCGGAAAGATTGCCGACCTCGACTATTGGCACGAGTTTTCGCGGGCGGTTTTCTTTCACCGCCGCAAGTTTATTCGCGCCGAGCTTTGCAGTCTTCTCAAAAAGTCGCTCGACAAAGAGCAAGTTGACGCAATTCTCGCGCGACTTGAAATCGACCCGCAGTGCCGTGCCGAGACGCTCCCGCTCAAAACGATGCTCAAGCTGTGCGAAGTGTGCCGCCTCGAAACTCTATCACTTCCGCCGAAGCAGCGCAAGATTCTCTGAACATCATGCCAGACGTTCCACTCGATCTTGAGACCAGCGTCACCGACATCTTCATTACGAAGGATGGTCGGATTCGCTGTTTCGGTCTCTCACGCGAACTCCTCGCGCTCCTCTGCGAAACGGGGCTTGCCGACGAGTCACTTCGTCGGCAGTGGGAAGAAGTCAGCGGCAATTCGAGATGATCGATTCAGCAACCAAATCACAGCGCGAGTGCGGGGATGTGTTTCGGCGGCGTGGGTAGTTCGGTCTTGTTGCGGATCGCTTCGAGCGTTGCCTTTTGAAAGTCGTTCGGGAACGCGCGATAATCGACCGTTGCACCGGCGCGGATCGATGTGATGGTCAGTTTCTCGTTGCGGCGAACGTTTACGAGGCGAAACTCGTGTGCCATTCCCGCTTCGGGGATGACGGAATGAATGTCGCCGCCAGTCGTTCCGAGTGTGGTGTATTCGATGCCATCTTTTTCGGCGTGTGTCATGTTATGGATGTGTCCGGCGAAGACGGTGCGAACATTTTTGGCCGCCACGAGTACATCGTGAACTTTGTCCCAGTCGTTGCCGTACCCACCTTTCCGCCAGCGTGGGTGGTGCAAGAAAAGAAAGACGTTGGCGGCGTCCGACATTGACGCGAGAGTTTTTTTGAGCCACGCGAACTGGGCCTCGCTCATCTTTTGACACGACGCCTTGCTGAAGTTTTTCTCGCCTGTTTCGGCGTCGCCTTCGTCGGAACAGAGAACGATGAACCCGCTGTTCCCGTAGCGGAACGAGTACCAGAGCGGCCCGAAGTGTTGTTCAAAGTCTTCTTCGTGTTCGCGTGGTGGTCGTCCGTCGCCGCGCCAGTAGAGGTCGTGATTTCCCGGCGTTGGGAACCACGGCATTTCGAGACGATTCATAACTGCTTGAAACTCGTTCATCTGCGCGATCCATTTCTCGGTGACGTTGTAACCTTGCACCATGTCGCCGACGTTCATCACAAACGCTGGCCGAAAACGGTTAACATCGTCAACGGCAGTGGCGAGGATTTCGATCCCTTCCTGCGGTCCCGTCGTTCTGTCGCCGATGACGACGAACGAAAACGCATCAACATTCGGACTCGGTGCAATCGGCTCAACGGGCGCGTTGAGAATTTTTGTCCCAGTGCGCGAAGTTGAAACTGGTACACGGTCCGCAGCGACGGCGAACGTTGCAAGTCCAAACGCTGTTATCGTCAACCACAATCCAAAACGTGTCGTCATCGTGAATCTCCTTGTGTTCATTGTTTTCCACCAAAAACCGATGGCGACCATTCTACTCGCCATCGCAATGTGACCAAGGGGCCTCTCGACGTTTCCAAATCTTCGTCTACACTTGCGGACTGCTAAACCGTTTTCAACAAGGACATCCCATGCCGAAACAACCACCGCCGCCACCGTCCGCATCTGTCGAATCCATATCGACTACGCTCGCGCAAGAGAAAGAGTTAGACGTTCTCATCCGCGCACGCTACCCGATTATCTATATCGAAAGCTGGGAAGAAGAGCGTGTTGAAAAAACGCTCCTCGATATTGCGAAGAAACGCGAGAAAGATTTTTTCGTCTGGACTGTCACAGACGGAATCATCCGCGCCGATGTCGAAACGCCAAAGGCGTCGGGGCGTTCGAGTAAGACGACCGACCCAATCGCCGCACTCGATGCCGCCATCGAACACGTTCAAGGAGCGATCTACCTCTTCAAAGACTTTCATCGCTTCACCGAAGAAACACGTTGCAACCTCGCCGTCATTCGGAAACTCCGCGACGTTGCACAGCACTTCCGCGATTCGTACAAGTCGCTCGTCATCGTCGCGCCGAACTCGAAGATTTCCCCCGACCTCTCCAAAGATGTCACCGTCATTCGTTACGCCCTGCCGACAATCGACGACTTCAGTCGCCTCCTCGACAAAATAACCGAAGACGTGAAAGGAAACCCGCGCATCCGCATCGACCTCTCAAAAGACGACCGAACGCGACTCCTCAACGCCGCCCGCGGACTCACACTCAAAGAAGCCGAAAATGTCTTCGCCAAAACGCTCGTACTCAATGGGCACTTGAGTTCGGCAGACATATCGCTCGTCTTCGGCGAGAAACAACAGATCATCCGTAAGAGCGGACTCTTGGAATACTACGAGTCGCAAGAAACAATCAACAACGTTGCAGGACTCGAAAATCTCAAAGAATGGCTCTCAAAACGCAAAATCGCACTGTCGCAAGAAGCGGCACAGTTTGGGCTTCCGTCTCCGCGCGGTGTGCTACTTTTGGGCGTACAAGGTTGCGGTAAAAGTCTCTGCGCCAAAGCGGTCGCGGCGATGTGGGAACAGCCGCTGCTGCGGTTCGACATCGGTCGCCTGTTCAGCGGACTAGTCGGATCGAGCGAAGAGAATGTTCGCAGTGCGATTCACGTTGCCGAGAGCGTGGCACCGGCAATTCTCTGGATCGACGAGATCGACAAAGCCCTCGCCGGAACCGGCGGCAACACCGACGGTGGAACTTCGGCACGAGTTTTCGGTACGCTTCTGACGTGGCTCTCCGAAAAGACAGCACCGGTTTTCGTCATTGCTACAGCGAACAACATCTCCAATCTTCCGCCAGAGCTTCTTCGCAAAGGACGTTTCGACGAAATCTTTTTCGTCGATCTGCCGACGCACCGCGAGCGAGTCGAAATACTTCGGATTCACATTCTCAAACGCCACTGGGATGCCGACGAGTTCAACCTCAACGACTTGGCCGACTTGAGCGAAGGGTTCAGCGGTGCGGAACTTGAAGAGGCGGTGATCGCTGCGCTCTTCGATGCGTTTGCGGAGAACAAATCGCTGACGACCGACTTTTTGGCAAAGTCGATTCGCGCGACGGTGCCGCTCTCGAAGACGATGAGTGAAGACTTGAGTCGTCTGCGCCAGTGGGCGTCGGGCCGCGCACGGATGGCGACCGAACTCGCCGAAAAAACCGCCGAAGCACCAAGACGAAAACTCGAACTTGAGTAATCGTAAGCGTTCACGAATTTTACGTTTACTCGCAGTTCTTTTTTTTCACACGGAGTCACAGAGGCACGGAGGGAGTCGCATGATTGCATGCATTACGAGCGGCTCTTTGTTTCACACAAAGGCGCAAAGAGCACAAAGGTTACGAAGCGGATTGGAATTGAAAACGTCCTTTGTGTTCTTCGTGTACTTCGTGCCTTTGTGAGAGAAAAAGAAACTGCCAACAATGCGTAAAATTTGCGACAATCTGCGGCATCTGCGGATTCATCTCCTCTCCGTGCCCCCGTGCATCCGTGTGAAACTCCTCGAAATTCCGTGAACGGATACCCGGCTTCTATTCATACCCACAACGAATAATCTACCCCACAAAAACATCGAAGGAGAACACGTCATGTCGAAACTTTCACGTCGTTCGTTTGTCAAGGTTGCTGCGGCGACAGGTGCTGCGGTAGCGGTGGCTGATTTGAGTGCGTTGTCGTATGGTCGCGTTGTCGGTGCGAATGAACGACTTCGCGGCGCGATTGCCGGTGCCGGTGGTCGCGGTGGTGAACATCTCAAGTTTTACGCCGATATTTTCAAAGCCGCGCCACTTGTTGAGATCGTTGCGGTCGTTGACGCCGATTCGCAGCGGGCTGGAAAACTCGGCACCGGCGCGGCTGATGCCTTCGGGAACACTCCAAAGACTTACAGCGATTACCGCAAGATGCTCGACGACAAGTCGATTGACTTTGTTTCGGTTGCGTCGTGCAATCACTGGCACGCACTGATGGGAATCTGGGCATGCCAAGCGGGGAAAGATGTCTACGTTGAGAAGCCGTGTTGTCACAATGTGTACGAAGGTCGTGTTCTCGTTGAGGCGGCGAAGAAGTATGGGCGTCTCGTTCAGCACGGTACGCAGCGGCGTTCGGAGAGTGGTTCAGCGCGTCTGATTGCGGCGGTGAAGTCGGGGAAATACGGCAAGTTGCAAGCGGCGAAAGTTTACTGTCGCCGTCCGCGCGGGCCGCTCGGATTCAAGCCCGTTACCGATCCGCCAGCAACGCTCGGCTGGAATCAGTGGACCGGCCCCGCCGCGTTCGAGCCGTTCACCGCCAACCACGCGCCGTACAACTGGCACTGGTTTTGGAACACGGGGAACGGTGAAATTGGGAACAACGGTGTCCACTACTTCGATCTCTGTCGATGGGCGACCGACATCAAACATCCGTCGAGTGCCGTTTCGTTTGGAACACGTTTCGTCAACGACCCCGACAACAAAAATCGCGACGAGGCCGAAACTCCGACGATTCAGTTTGTTCTTTACGATTTTGGCGGTGTCCCAGTGATATATGAGTCGTGCAACCTCGCTGGTGCGAAAGACAAGTGGCAGCCGCACGAAATGGCAGAGTTCTACACCGACGAAGGCGTTCTTTCTGGCGGGACGTTCCGGCCACACTCCGGCGATGCGGCCAAGATTGAAGTCGATTTCGTTGCACCGGTCAACGACGAACGTCTCAACAAAAACGACTCGTCGCTTCAAAACGTTGCCAATTTTTTGAACGCGATTCGTGGGATGCAGAGTCTCAACGCACCGATTGATGAAGGTTTCTATTCGGCATCGGTCTGTCACTGGGGGAACGCATCGTATCGCACGGCGAAGCCAATGCCGCTGGCAAAGTGTCGTGAAGCGTTGGGGACGAACGCCGTGATGCAGAAATCAATCGACGTGGTGCTCGAAAATCTCGACAACGTATTAGGCAGCGACCGCGCGGCGACAATTCCTTACGTCCTCGGAGATGTTCTGACAATCGACGTAGAAGCAGAAAAGTTAGTCGGCGACACCAAAGCCAACGATTTTCTCAAACGTCCAGTGCGTCAGCCGTTCGCCGTTCCAGAAGTTGAACAGCTCTAATATACTCAAGACGGTTTGAATTTCCCGTACCCAAACGGTAGCGGCCCATCGAGGCGTCATTGCCGCGAGCCGCGGTCTTGTGGAGGGCGAAGCCTACAAATCTACCCGTAACGGGTATAACAACCATCGGCAAGACGTGCGCGAACTTCGTCTGCCGTGACGCCGCGAACAAGCACCTTTTTGCGCGGGCTTGTCTCGCCTGCAAGAAGTGTGAGCTGATGCGGCTTGACGCCACACGCCTCGGCCAGCAGAGCGAGGATCGCGGCGTTTGCCTTGCCACGCTCCGGTGCGGTGGTTACACTCACCTTGAGATGTCCGTCGTGAACACCGCGAACAGCGTTCACACGTCCACCCGCCTTCGCTGCAATGAGAATGACAACGCCGTCGTTTGTCGTGGTGAGAGTCAACACGTCGTTTCCGTTTCGTATGCGTTTACGATTCGCTGGACGAGCGGGTGGCGGACGATGTCGTCTCGGTTGAGTTCGAGCATGCCGAGTCCTTCGATGTTGCGGAGTCGTTCCAGTGCGTCGATAAGCCCGCTCTTTTTCGTGTTCGGGAGATCAATCTGCGTCGTGTCGCCGCAGACGATAATCGACGACGACGTTCCCATTCGTGTCAAGAACATTTTCATCTGCGCGACGGTCGTGTTCTGCGCTTCGTCGAGGATGATGTATGCGTTGTTGAGCGTTCGTCCACGCATGTACGCAAGCGGCGCGATCTCGATACGGTCTTCGGCGACGTAACGTCTGACGAGATCGTGCTCCATCATATCGGCGAGCGCGTCGAGAAGTGGGCGCAAGTATGGGTTGACCTTCGCTTGCAAGTCGCCGGGGAGAAATCCAAGACTCTCACCCGCCTCCACCGCTGGTCTAACGAGCACAATTTTCTTCACGTAGTTGCGGCGAAACGCTTCAACCGCACGCGCGACAGCAAGATACGTCTTCCCCGTACCCGCAGGGCCAGTACAGAAAACAACGCTGTGATCGCGCAGCATTGCAACGTACTTCGCTTGCCCCGCCGTTCGCGGACGCACGCGACCACCAGCGTAAACCTCCATCGCCGCAACACCAGAAACTTCACCACTCGCTCGAAGTTCCGATAACGCCAAAACAACGTCGTCTTGACTCAATGCGTCGCGTTCGGCAACGCGCTGAAGGTGAACGAAGAGAGCCGCGCCGTGCCGCACCGCATCCGCGTCGCCACGGAGCAGAAGTTGGTTGCGATCAACGACAACCTGAATCCCAAGCGACTTGCGAATCAGACGCAAATGCCGGTCACTGTCACCCAAGACCCGATGCAGCAACGCCGTGTTGACGATGGAAACGGTTTGTTCTGAAATTGTGGATGGCGATGTGTTCAAAGTTTTTAACCGTTCACAGAATTGATCGCGTTGACACATTTGCCCCGACGGGGCAGCAAGCTCAATAACCGGCGGTAAGTGCAGCCGCGATAGCGGCAAACGCAACCGCCGGTGACGCGACCAAAACTACGGTGCGTCCGGTAGGACGCTACCATGTTTCGCGTCAACTGTTGTCGGTGGCGTCTTACAGACGCAGGTTTTGAGGGGGCACCACCGTGGGTTGCGCGGAATACCGCTCACCCACGGTTATTGAAATCACGTCCCATCGGGACGAAGACAAGTGTCGCTATTTTTCAAGCCCCAACACTAACACGCATGCCGTCAGGATGGATTCACACCTACTGTACGCGAGAATGACGAAACGATCCGTGAACGGTCACCAAAACTCTAGCTTGCCAAGATTTTGAGTAGTTGTTGTAGGTCGCAGTCGAGTTCACGTTTCTCTGCGATACAGTCGGCCATTGGTGTTAGGGCGATGTCGCCGTTGATTACGCCCGCCATAACGCCACTGTGGCCATCGTGGAGTGCATCGACCGCCGCAACGCCCAAACGCGCCGCCAAGATGCGGTCCATTGGGACTGGCGTGCCGCCGCGAAGGACGTGCCCCAAAACAACCACTCTCGCATCGAACGGATTTCCAGCATCTTTTAGCATTGCGTGCAATTTGTTTGCACCACCGTAGCGATCACCTTCAGCGACGACCATCATCACCGATTTCTTGCCGAGTTTTTTGATCTCCGTGAGATGTGAGATCATCGTATCAATCGGCCTGTCGAGTTCTGGTATGCTGACTAATTCCGCACCAGAAGCAAGCGCGGCGAAGACTGCAATGTCGCCGCAGTGACGCCCCATCACCTCCACAAAAAACATGAGATGGTGACTACCCGCAGTGTCGGAAAGTTTGTCGAGCGCATCGACTGCGGTTTCTACTGCTGTTGCGAATCCGATTGTGTAGTCGGTTCCGCGAAGGTCGTTGTCGATTGTTCCGGGGAGGCCGACGATCTTCCCTTCCCACACATCGAGTAAGTTCATTGCACCGGTGAGCGTCCCGTTGCCGCCAATCGGAATGAGTGCATCAATTTTGCGTTTACGAAGGACTGCGGCAACTTCTTGTACTCCGCCCGGTTCCATCATTCGTGCGCACCGGCTGCTGTAAAGGATCGTCCCGCCCTGACGAGAAAGCCCAGATACACTCCGCGGCCCCATAAAGAGATTGCCGTCGGCGTCGATGTGGAAGTCTTCGTCGAGGATACCTTGATAGCCGCGCCGAATGCCGACAACTTCGTGTCCGTGCCGATGCGCCGCACGCACAACTCCGCGAATACAAGCGTTCATTCCGGGGGCGTCGCCACCGCTGCACAAAACTCCGATACGCATACAAAAACTTTCAAGTATAGTTGTGATGTGATTCTTCAAACAGTGTCACCAGAAATTGTCGCTATGGTTTAGCGTCGGGGATACGCGGTGGTGCCATCTCTTCAAACGGTGAAACAACACTCGGCGGTGCGATTAAGATTGCGTCTGCGGGCGGTAGTGATGTCGCCCCCGGAAACCGAATCGAAAACGCATTTACACGCCGACTCCCAAGATCAATAGTCTGCGATTCTGTGGACGGTTCGAGAGTACCAACGAGAACATCACGTTCACCTTGTTCGATTCGCAGCATCAGTGCATCGACTTCACTTTGAATTGCCTCGGAAGGCGTCGCCTGCGTCAATAGCGACAAGATGATCGGTATCATATCGCCAAGTGATGTGGGGACTCGGTCGGTCTCGTCGAGCAGAACACGAAACGCCTCATCAGTCTTACCAGCTTTGACCAGACGAATTGCCAGCGGATAAACAAAGATGCCACCGCGTCCTGCTGTTGCGGTCAAGTATGGTTGGGCGAAGTCGGTCTGGTTTACATCCAAAAACATCTTGCCGAAATAGAGATTGAGATCGAAGAGCAGTTCTACTCGTTCTTTCACACCCTCGGCTCGTTCTAAACAGGAACGCGCAATCGAATTGGCCTCGGCAAAATCTTCACGTCCGATAGCTTGCGACGCCTCGACAGTCATACGTTGATACGGTTCTGGAAACTCACCTTGTGCAACGTTGAGTGTTACACCACGGACTCCGGCGGTACGAAGAAACTCTTCACGTTCCTCCGAACGATTGGTCCTTTGAAGGAGTTGCAAGAGTTGTTCCCAGACGGCAGGAGTACGGTTCCCCAAACGGATCGCCTGTTTGAGGTGTTCGATGATCCGTGGTGCTGCTGACAGACGTTCTTCAGGTGGCGTACCAGCCTCTTCTATTTTAGCCGCAAGGATGTGAGTCAAGTCCCAATCAGGCCGCAACTCCACCAGTTCTTGTTGAATTTTTTTGGCCTCTTCAAGTGCTGGTGGGTCGGTTTCCGAGAGTGCGCGGAGTATCGCAATCGCACGCCATAGCGTACCGATGGAACGGTCTTCGAGCGTTGCGAGACGGTCTTGGTAGGCCGAAACGGCCTTCCAGTCGCGGCGGTCTACTGCCATAATCGCCATCTGAAAGAGCGGTTGCGGTCGGAACGAGTCTGGATTGGCGTTGTATGCGGTGACTAGTTTCGTGTAGAGCGCGTCTTCCGTCAGACCTTCACCACTACTCATGAGGCGTTCACCCATCGAGGCGAATACTTGCTGCTGTGATGGCGAGAGGTTTGGGCTGACGACAGCCGTTTCGATCACGGCACGAACTCCATCGGTGTCGTTTCGTCGCATTGCGTCGCGGACAAGTTCGTTGTAGTAAAGAAACTCACCATCGGTAAGCGACCGCATTTTACTGAGAACTCGCTCGAAGTCATGAACTTCAAGGACTGTACTGTAAAAGGCGGCGAGTAGACTGAGAAACACAGGGTCATCGGACGCAACAACATCTTTCGCTGTAGCTGCGGGGTCGGTGGTGGTGTCGGGCGGGATGGTGTAGGTTTTTGTTTCGAGTTCACGGAATCCGGCGATGGCTTTTTGCTGTGCTGCCAAGACTTGAGCAGGGTCAGAAGAGCTGCTGTCGCGGGCGTACGGAACGACGATCACGAGGACATCGAGAAGCCACGGTTGTCGCAACTTTGCGCGAACACTCTCTTGCTGCATAAAGTCGAGTTCGGCTTGCAAAGCTGCGAACTGACGCTGTTGAGCTGGCTTCATCATCTCGGCGCGGTAGAGCGACTGGGCGTACTGAAAACGCAACGCTACATCGTCGGGATTAGCTGCGACAGCATCGGCGAGCATTTGGTTTGCTTCAGGCAGCAAGTCTTGTTGGAGATAAACGCGAGCGGCTGAAACCAATGCACGTTCACGAAGACCGGGAAAACCCATCGCCATACGGAAGTAGATCATCGCCTCGTCCCAGCGGGAATCATCGGCTTTGAGGCGTCCGAGAAGCATAAGTGATTCACCAATGAGACGCGACACAGCACGTTGCCGCAGCACCACTTGATCTTGCGGTGTTGAACCGAAGTGTTGTAGCTGCCCCTGACAGAGCACCATGGCCTCACGAAATTTGGCCTGCGCCTCTTTGTAGGCATTCATCATCGCATCGCGGTCGCCACTGGTGCGTGCCGCTTCCGACGTAGCCATAAGCTGCGCACCCTCCGCATTCAAAACGTTGGCCTTCAGCAGATTTATAACCCGTGTGAACTGCACCGAATCAGCCAGGGTGACATAGGGACGCCGTTCGTTGTAATAGAGCTGTAGTCGTTCAACTTCGGCTGTGGCGTCGTCGATCCGTTTTTCTGCGATGTAGAGAAAAATTAGGCGTAGAGCAAGTTCGGTGCTCACCTGTGGCTTCATCGCTTGTAATCCGGTCGTCCAAAGTTCGATTGCCTTTTTGGTGTCGTTGTCGCGTAGGGCGATGTCGCCGAGATACAAGTAGCTGACCTCGTTCTCCGGTTGGATTTCCATAATCGTGCGGAATTGTGCCTCAGCATTTTTGCGAAGGTCGGCGACAGTGGCCGGATCGGTCGCTTGATAGGCTTGGAAGAGATAGGCGAGACCAGCGAGCGTAAGCGCATCAATGTTTTTGGGGTCGAGCGAGAGGGCCTTGACAATGTCCGCATCAAGTCCTGTCGAGTTCGGATCAATCAGGTTGTATTGTGCCCGGTAGCGATACCGAGTCAACCAAGCCTGCGGCTGGTCACTGTTGCGTAGAACCATATCGTTGACAATCGTGTCGGCTTTTGCATTTCGGTCGGCGGGCGTCATGGCGCGAAAGCGGTCACTGGCACTCCGGCTATAGACCATGTTGTCACCTTGGCGGAGGAAGTCGGCGTAACAAACGGCGACTTCGATGTCTGTCGGTTTCATCTCGTAGACTTGGGCGAAGAATGCGTCCATTGATTCGGGGAGTTTTACGTTCCCCGATGACGCGACAAAATAATCGCGAGTTTGTAGACGTTGGAATGAACCCAAAAGTAGAATTCGCCATGCGGGATAAAGATCAGACCAGTCGGGGTGCTGTACGCTTTTTTCTAGTATCTCGCGTGCTTCTTGCATGGCACCGTCCACGTTGCGACGTTCCCACTCCAGCGTCATAATTTTTTTGAGATACGGGAGCGAGTCGGCCTCAGATACCTTCCCTTTAAGTTTGCGATATAGTTCCAATCCTTGCGCCAACACACCGGGGAGCGCGCCGCGTTCGGCCAGCATCCGATCACTGACTTCGGTACGCTTCTTCCAGATGCGTTCATCGTTTGGGTTGGCGTCACTGAAACTGCGGAGGATGTTTTCGGCCTCTTCGGTTTTCCCTTCAGCCAAAAGAGCGTCGGCTACATCTAGGATCGAATTGGGCAGCTTTGACATCTGATATGTGTAGATGCCCCAAACCACGGCTGCAACGATTCCGGCAGAAAAGAGGCCACCAATGAGCCATCGCCACGAAAACGCATAATCGACCTGTAGAGAAGAACCCGACGGAGAGGAAGGTGTTGTAGTAGAAGACATGATCAACCAAGTAAATAAAAGTGACTGATACTGGAAAGAAAGCTGGCAACTTCGCCCGCACCCTTCCCAGTATACCCACACTTCCCGAAAGAGGAAGTAGCCGTGACAGCGTACTCAATGCGACCGCCGGACAATGTGGCGCAAAAGCCAAAATCGCTTCATCTGGATTAATCAGAACAACCGATACAGGCCAAGGCGTGCCGGATTGTCTGCTCGTTCCACCGACAACTTTTTTGCTGATGAGAGCCAACATTTACCATCCTTTGACCGGTATGCTGTGCGGCTTTGTTGTCGTCGCTGGTTTACTTTCGTTATTCGTTGCGGCCCCCACGTTTATTTGCGGGGAGCAATTCGTGACTACGGTACAACCTGCTGCGGCGCGGGTCCCGCTCGCCACTGGCGGGCGGTATTCCAACCTCGCCAAAGGGTTGCTCCAAGGGAAGAACGAATCGCCAGTACCCCCCTCCCCCGTAACCGTTCCGCCGGTCAGCACGAATCATTCACAACCACAACAAACGGTGAACGGCTCACCAGCCGACCAGCGTTCCGCGGTCACGATCATCGGTGACACCACGATGCGGTCTGGTGTTGTGCTGCGACCGTTGTCGTCGAATGTTGCCCCCCAGCCTGTTGCTACGGTCGATCCACAATCCGCGCCGTCTTTCGCTCACCCTGCCCCGCGCACGGTTGACATTGGGAGCATATCCAAACCGAGCGACACACCACACGCGACGATTGTCGTTAAAGACTTTCAGCGACCAGAAGAGCCGCGGGTCGGGCTTTCAATCGGAGCACCGACAGTGAGCCGTTCTGCAAGTTTGCCAGTCGAATCACGCGAACCAGCAAGCCGTCACGAAATGCGAACGTCTGATGGACGAACGCTGACTTGGAACGACGCCGACAACACGCGACCAACGCCGCCTCTCGCATTTGGGACAGTTGCCAACACAACCCCGCCGCAAGCGGGAGCACCGATTGTTGTACCAAGTCAACCTGCTTCCATACGCAAGCCGCTCGACGTTTGGCGCGATGAAACTGCGGTGGCCAGACAAAATGTTCACGTCACGCCCGACCCGACGGTGGTCGTGTTTGAGAAGAGCGAACCGATTCCACCGGGTCTTGTCCCTGCGCCGACGGTACGCGCTGCTGCTGATCCAAAACCGTCACCGGAAGTGTTGTCGTCAACGTCGCGCGACGTGGCGGCGATCTCGTCTGCGTTCGCTACTGCTGCGGAGCCGAAACCAGCGGTACAGCCGTCGCCGCTGCGTGACGTTGCTGTGCTGCCACCTTTGCCTGCTACTGCTGCGGAGCCGAGACCAGCGGCACCGCCATCGACGTTGCGTGATGTTGCCGTTCTTCCGCCTTTGCCGACCGCTGCTGCGGAACCGCCAGTTGCGAGACCGGTGGTGCGCGATGTCGTTTTGAGTCACGTCGAACCGCCTAAACCAACGCCGAACGGCAGCATTGTCACAGAACCGCTCCATCCAAAACAGGTTGTACCACAACTCGTGGCCGCTGATCCAAAACCGACACAAGTTCCCGAACAAGTGTCTGCGCCCGTACTGGTGTCAGTGCCATCGTCGCCGCCGACTTTGCAAGTCGCTCCACAGATTGCGTTTGCCGAACCGCCGCTGCCACCCGCACCTCCGGTTATACCTGCACCACGTCCATCCCCAACGCCGCTCGTTGCGATCACCGCGCCGCAGCCGACACCAACGCCATCGCCAACACCCGTTCCACTCGTTGCAGTCGTTGCGCCGCCACCAGCCTCGCCATCGGTACAACCGCAGCCGCAAGTCGTCGTCTCCGCACCGAAACCGGCACCGATTCCAGTGCAAACTGCTCCGCAGCCGCAACCACAAGTCGTCGTTGCCGCACCGAAACCAGCACCGATGCCAGTGCAAGCTGCTCCGCAACCGCAACCACAAGTCGTCGTCTCCGCACCGAAACCGGCACCGATGCCAGTACAAGCTGCTCCGCAGCCGCAAGTCGTCGTCTCCGCACCAAAACCCGCACCGATTCCAGTGCAAACTGCTCCGCAGCCGCAACCACAAGTCATCGTTGCCGAACCGAAACCGGCACCGATTCCAGTGCAAACTGCTCCGCAACCGCAGCCGCAAGTCGTCGTCTCCGCACCGAAACCGGCACCGACACCAGTGCAAACTGCTCCGCAACCGCAGCCGCAAGTCGTCTCCGCACCGAACCCCGCACCGACGCCAGTGCAAACTGCTCCACAGCCACAAGTCGTCGTTGCCGCACCGAAGCAAGTACCGATTCCGTCTGAACCACCGCGGCTCGTTGCACAGCTTCCGCCGCAAGCGGCTGCTCCGTCGCAGGTTCGCCCCGTCGAATCTCGACCGGTTACAACACAAGCTCCGCAGGTACCCGCGCCACGCCGCGATATTGCTGCTATGGTGCCGCCTCCGCGCGTTGAAAAATCTGCACCGCTACCAGAAGACGCATACGATTTCGAAGCCGGATTCAGCCACTCCTCGCGTTATGCGCAGCAGTTCATTGCCGATGAAAGCGACGAAGATGCCGGTCTCTCACACAGCGGCGCATTTCGATAGACCCCAAAACCACTTTGAAGGAAACGTATGACACTCGTTCGAGGAAAAGAACTTCTCATTGCGGCACGCCGCGACCACTACGCTGTACCCGGATTTAATTGCGTTGAAGACATCATGGTGCGCGGGATTCTCGACCGTGCCGAAAAGTGTCGTGCTCCGGTCTTTATGATGTGTTATGTCGAAGAGATGGATGAACGGTCGTGGTGGTATCTACCTGCGATTGTTGCCGCCGTCGCACCTCACTACACAATTCCGATAGTGCTCCACCTCGATCACTCAAGCTCACTCGACGCCATCGCTCGCGCACTCGATTGCGGTTTCACGTCTGTTATGTACGATGGCTCTGCGCTGCCGTTTGACGAAAACGTCGCCAATTCGCGGCGCGCTGTCGAGATGGCTAAACCGTATGGCGCGTCCGTAGAAGCGGAGTTGGGACTCGTCGGCGGCTTCAACATGCAGCGAACTTCATCGACCGCAAACATCCTCACGCAACCCGAAGAAGTCGTTCGTTTCGTCAACGAAACCGGTGTTGATTCGCTCGCCGTCTCGATTGGTACGGCCCACGGTGTCTACGAACAGCTTCCAAATCTCGACATAGAACTTCTCAAAAAGTTAGACGCGGTGTCGTCGGTTCCGCTTGTTCTTCACGGCGGTTCGGGGACGCCGCCGGAACAGATTCAAGCGGCGGTGAAAAACGGCATTTGCAAGATGAACGTCTACGCCGACAGCCGCGTTGCGATGTGGCAAAGTTTCAAGCGTCTCGCAAACGAAATCCGCCGCACTGATCCGCTCCCGCGCGAGTTCATCCGCCCGATGCAGCAAGACCTCGGCGACGCCGTTGAGGCCAAGATTCGCATCCTATCGGCTCAAGACCGCGTATAGCTTTCTGTGTCGCTTGACAACGATCTCTTCGTTCGTCGTGATTCGAGTCTGCTAACAAGTTTTCGAGAGGAGCCTCACACGAAACCACGAAGAAGAGTGTCCGCAGATTTCGCAGATTCACACAGATTTTGATATGAAGTTTTAGAACTGCCAAACAAATACAAAAATCTGCGACAATCTGCGGCATCTGCGGATTCACCTTCTCTTCGTGCCTTTGTGTCTTCGTGTGAGAAAAAAGAACACCCCATTGATTACAAATCGTGGACGATTGGCGAAACTTGTTAGCGGACTGGTCGTGCTTGCCTTGGGCTAAAATAAGACCGTCCCTATGGGACTAGGAAATGCAATCGCAAACTTTTCGTGAATGCTTACAGGTCAAGTGTAAGGGTTCGTGGGATGGGGACGGGCGGTTCGTCCAACGAGTCGTTCGAGTGGTCGCTTGATGCGTGCGAACCACGGTTCTTGTTCGGGACTGATCGGATCGACGAGAATACTCGTGAGGCCACACAAGTTTGCTGCAACGATGTCGGTGAAGAGTTGGTCGCCGACAAGCGCAGTTCGTTCGCTAACAAATTGCATCACGCGCACCGCTTCGCGGCATTTGAACGGCAGCGGTTTCCGCGCAATCGCAACGAATGGGAGTGAAACGGACTCTGCGAACGCTGCGATTCGCTCTGGGCGTCCATTCGAGATGAGGCACAGTGTTATTTTCGATGCGTACATCGTTGCCAACCATGCTGCAACGTCGTCTGCGACGTTCGTCGCGCGGTACGGTTTGAGCGTACAATCGACATCGAGAAGTAGCGACGCAATTCCCCACGCGGCAAGTTTGTCGGGCGTGAGATCGGTCACACGCTCGACGGCGTAGTCGGGTCGCCAAAGATTTCGCCAACGTTTCACGGCTTCTTTCGTCCCTTCGCCTTTTTTGTGCGGGTTGACTTGCCGCCGCGCTGGAGTGCGTCGATTTTGTCGCGGAGCGATGCGGCGCGTTCAAACTGTAGAAGTTCGGCAGCTTCGAGCATTTCGCGTTCGAGCAAGTTTATCATTTCGAGTCGTTCGGTCTCGTCTTGACCTTTGCCGATCATCGCGCCTGATTTTGTCTTGGCCGATGAAACTTGCTCAATCCCAGCAGCAACGTTTTTGCGAATCGTCTCTGGTGTGATGTTATGTTCAAGGTTGTACGCTTCTTGTCGCGCACGCCGTCGCGTTGTCTCGTCGATTGCACGCTGCATCGAGTCGGTTACGCGGTCGCCATACAAAATTACCTTTGCGTTAACGTGTCGCGCACTGCGCCCAATCGTTTGGATGAGCGACGTTTCACTCCGCAGAAAACCTTCTTTGTCGGCGTCGAGAATTGCGACGAGCGACACTTCCGGCAAGTCGAGTCCTTCACGCAACAGGTTCACGCCAACAAGACAATCGAACACTCCAAGCCGCAAGTCGCGGATGAGATCGACTCGTTCAAACGCATCGAGTTCGCTGTGGAGCCACTTACACTTCACTCCTTGCTTGACGAAGTATTCGGCCAAGTCCTCGGCGAGACGTTTTGTAACTGTCGTCGCCAAAACTCGCTCGCCGACCGCCGTTCGCTCACGAATCATCTCAAGCAAATGCGGCACTTGCTTCGACGCCGGAACAATCTCAACCACCGGATCAAGCAGCCCCGTCGGACGAATCACCTGCTCTACCGCCTTACCGTGACTCTGCTCCAGTTCGTAGTCGTTTGGTGTCGCCGAAACGAAAACGCAGTTTTTAATCTTGGCACTCCACTCATCGAACTGCAATGGGCGATTGTCGAGCGCAGACGGTAAACGAAAACCGTGTTCGACGAGATTTGTCTTGCGTGCGCGGTCGCCGTGGTACATCGCGCGAATCTGCGGGATGCTGACGTGCGACTCATCAACGAACAGCAGAAAATCGTCGGGAAAGAAACTGAAGAGCGTATCGGGCGGGTCGCCGGTTGCGCGTCCGGCGAGCGGTGCGCTGTAGTTCTCAATCCCCGGACAGTAACCGATTTCTTGCATGAGTTCGAGATCGTATCGCGTTCGCGCCGAGAGTCGCTGCGCTTCGAGAAGACGCCCCGTGTTGTTGAACTCTTTGAGCCGCGCCGTGAGTTCTGCTTCGATGCGTTTGACCGCATCTGCGACGCGGTCTTCGGGCATCACAAAATGTTTCGCAGGGAACAGATAATACTCGTTTATCCGCTGAAGCGTTTCGCACGTTAGTGGATTTATGATCGAGATTTGTTCGATCTCGTCGCCCCAAAACTCGATGCGAATTGCTTGCTCTTCGCTCGACGGATGAATTTCGATGCTGTCGCCTCGAACGCGAAACTGTCCGCGCTGAAACGCAACATCGTTGCGGTCGTACTGAATTTCAACAAGTCGCGTGAGAAGTTCGTGTCGTCGCAGCGTCTCGCCGACACGGAGCGGCAACGTCATTGCGCGGTAGTCGTCGGGACTGCCAAGACCGTAGATGCAGCTAACGGATGCAACAATAATCACATCGCGCCGTGACAGCAGTGAACTTGTTGCGGCGAGTCGCAGTCGGTCGATCTCTTCGTTTATCGACGCATCTTTTTCGATGTAGATGTCGCGCTGCGGGATGTACGCTTCGGGTTGATAGTAGTCGTAATAACTTACGAAATACGCGACGGCGTTGTTTGGAAAGAACTCGCGGAACTCACTGTAAAGCTGGGCCGCAAGCGTCTTGTTGTGCGACATAACGAGCGTCGGCCTGTTGAAGTGGGCGATGACGTTTGCCATCGTGAACGTCTTTCCGCTGCCGGTGACGCCCATCAGAGTTTGACAACGTTCTCCATTTTCGATACCGCGCACGAGTGCGTCAATCGCCTGCGGCTGGTCACCCGCGGGCTGAAACGGAGCACGAAGCTCAAAGTTAGAATAGATAGGCGAAATGTTAGACACGCGGGAATTGTAGACCGCTCCCGAAAAGAGTCAACCGTAGTGGAGTTTTTCGGGGTTTGACGGGTGCTCTCACGAATACGTTTTCAAGTCACCTTCGAGCGTGCGGTTGACGAGGTCGTATGATGAGTACGACCAGTATCGCCGGTTTGCAACCTCGTATGACATAAACGGCGTGTTGTAGAACATTTGCACGAAACCGTTGCGTAAGATGAACATCGTCGCCATATACAGGTCGCGGAGTTCGGTGTTCGGCTTCCCCAGCACGGCGTATTCGTGCGGTGCCGTTTCGGCGTAAGTCTTCGCAAATGTCCACGTCGTCCGCCCGACCCAATCGAGAAAGTCGGCTTCCGTCCAATCGGCTTCAAAAGCGACGTCTTCAGAAGAAACGCTGTGCGGCGCGCCGTCAAGATTCCCGATGAGCCGCTGCATTTTCGGGCTCAAAATCCAAGCGTTATTCACCATCACGACGCCGCTGTTCGGCTGCATCGCTTGTGCGACGAACGGTTCGAGGTCGAGATCGTCGGTGAAGACGAACGAGTCATCGGCGACGAAGATCGGTTCGTCGGGCGAGTAGTTTTTCGCAACGGCTTCGACCATCTTGGCGAACAGATTCGCTTCGCAATCGGGTGGCAGCGGAGCGTCTTTCGCGTGTTTCGCTGGCGGCGTGAACCGCCACGGAAAGTGCGTGTGCCACAAAACGAGCCGGTGCGACTCGCTCTGCCGCCGACGCCAAAACTCAAACGACCGCATCACGCGACGCCCCCGCTTACACGCTTCCTCCGTACAGCCCGGCTTCTCCGGCATACCCTTCTGGTCATCAGACCAATCAACAAGAACAATCATCTTCATCGCATAGCTCCTTTGTGTAATAGTGAAACGTGTTGTGAAATGTGCAGCGCGATGACTTGCTGCGTTGCGTGGGAATTGTACACAACGCAAAACCGTTTGTCAAACATCGGTTGACGTAACGTGTCACGGCTGGTGGAAAACGCCTGCGTTTCGTGGGCATTGACACGATGGACGGAATGGATGCGATGGACAAATACCAAGAACGAAGTGGATTGTGCCCATTGTGTCCATACAGTCGATTGCGTCCATCATTGCGCAGCGGTGATGCACTTGCCCCGATGGGGCAGCAATCTCAATAACCGGCGGTAAGTGCAGCCGCGATACCGGCAAACGCAACCGCCGGTGACGGAACAAAAATCCGGTGCGTCTGTAGGACGCTACTAAACGTTTGAGTCAACCGTGTGGTCGGTGGCGTCTTACAGACGCTCAATTTTTGTGGTGTCGCTACCGTAAGCTGCTGCGCGAGAATGACAACGCTGCCCGCTTGCATACGGTTATTGAAATCGCTGCCCCGTCGGGGCAAATACGCCAACACTTCCCCCGTCAATTCCGTGAACAATCAAAACAAAAACGCCCAGCCCCGCGACGTGCGATGGGATTGGGCGAAAATGAGTGACGCAGTATCCAAACTACTGCATGAGCAATTCTTGTTTGAGGCATTTCCGCAATAATTTTTCTCGTTCTTTTAGAAACTCGTCGAAGTTAGGAAAGCTCAAATCTACATTCGGAATAAAATGCCTCTCTTTGAGTGCTTTTATTTCTTCTTCAGAGCGTCCCTCCGTCAACCATTGCTCAAAATCCATGTCACTTTTTTGTATGTTAGGAATTGCCTCAAGCAATTGAAGATTGCCGAGATTATTGCACGAAGCAATAAACGACTCAATCTTTTCCACTGGCACTTCTTTCTTTTGCAGCATTGTCCGGGTAAAGCAACTTTTTGGGAAAGCATGATCGAGGTGGACTCCGTGACTCAAATCGAACCAAGGATAAAGCAACGAAAGGATAAGCAACGTGCTACCCGAGCCATATTTCGAGTCAATGAGCGAGTCCAAATCATCATCCGTGAACAGTAGCGAACGATTCGTTTTGAAGTGATCGGCTATTTTTTGCGTCGGGAAAGAACCAGATGTGTTGTTCTTGATTATGTCTCTCATAGGTTTTAGAAAACCGTCTGGGGTGTAACTGAATACCCGCTTGAGCAATACAGAAACCAACCACAGCTTGATATTCTTTCTGGCATCTCTGTATTTTTCTGATGTCTCAAAACTGTTGGGTAGACCAATGCTTTTCAGATAGTAGGCGATTGGAATCATCGCGTTATGAGCTGAAAGATTATCGCGGTTGAATCCAAAACTCGCAATAACTTCCACCGCATCACGAATTGATTGGGCGATTTGCTCCCATTGCCTTTCGATTTCGAGCACTTTGTCTTTGGTAAAACTATCGACATGGAATCTGATGTCTGGAAAGTCGCAAAGCACAAGACAGGCTTTTAGCACCGTATCTCTGTTGAAATTAAAGCCTCTTCCAATCACGTTGATGTCTTTGAGAAGACCATCGACATCATCCTTTGCATTGCGTTTTTCCCACTGTGCCATCGTAAACGAAAACAGTAAATCAGAGTAACTGAGAGCTGTTCCGCCGCTGTTAACGCGAATAAAAATGTCTAAAACTTTGTTCAGATCATCGCGTTCTTCAAGATAGTAGGATATGATTGACTTGTTGTGAATCACATCGTAGAGACGTGAAAGTCTTGCCGATGCGGTTTTCGATTCGCACAGGTTGTTTTCGTTCAAATAATCAATCACGTTGTCCGTGTCCTTGATGTCCAGCACATCGCCGACAGGAAACCACCAATGAGCGTCGTCTCGCTTTTGCGATTCTTCTGCCGTCAAAAATTCAAATTCGTACATGCAGCCGAGTTCCTCATCGTCACATGGAATGCCAAGCAGATTGAGATAGAGCCTTTTCTTGGGGAATGCCGATGGATTGTTATCGCGTCCATAACGTTGTCTGGAAGAGTAAGACCCTTTTAGGGCCATATACAGGGCGGTTAATCGCTGTTGACCATCCAGCACTGCACGCACTCCATTACCACCACGAATGTCGGATTGTATGGTGTGATTATTGTCACGTTCGTGATACTCACGCAAAAATTCGTAAAACGTGAACTTTGTTGCCTTTTCTTGCGGAATGTCCCAGAATAAAAAGGTGCTGATTGGATAGCCTTGCATGATGCTATCAAACAATTTTGCGATTTGCTCTGGCTTCCAGACGAACTCTCGCTGGATGGATGGCAACAGATACCTTCTCTCGTAAATATCTGTCACGATTTTGTTAATGGTCAACGGAGTTTGGTATGACATTGCTTGGGTTCCTTTCAAAAAAGAGTGACACTGGGAAACGAGCGACTTTTGGGTTTTCACAACCGCAGCGATTCTACTCCCGTTTTCGGTAACGGGCAGGGCGGGCGGTTGGAGGAGTTCACTTGCGTGCGGCGGCGAACGCTTCGTGGTAATGCACTTTCAAATACGCAATCATGTACGCGAGCTGGGCGGAAACCGTCGATTGCGATTTGTTGAAGCCGTAACTGGCGAACTTGTGAATCGTCTCGAAAATTTCGGTGGCAAGGGTATGCGAGATACCGTTTTCTTTCGCGCCGCAGATGAACGATTCTTGATACTGGTCGATGATGCGCACATTCCGTCTCGCTATCGCTTTGATACACGAATACGCTTCCGCGAGCGGGATGCCGCCAATACGGTTGATGATAAGCATCACCTGTTCTTGGTAAACCATAACGCCGTGCGTCTCGCCGAGTATCTCTTCCATCACCGGATGCCGATACTCCGCGCGCCGCCGCCCGTGTTTGGTTTCGATGAATTGATCGAGCATCCCGACATCGAGCGTACTGGGGCGATAGAGTGCATTGATGGCGGCAATTTCGCCGAAGTTGTCGGGCTTCAAGCGTTGCAGCACCTTGCGAATTCTGTTGCCTCTAAACGTAAACACGTCTTTCGTTTCGCCGCGTTGGAAGAGCAATAGTGTCGCGGCGTCGTCAAGAGGGAACGAGTATGGATCGACCGTCTCGCCAGTCGTCTCTTTGATGATGTTGATCGTCTGTGCAAGAAGCGCGAACGGGCGAAGCCCGATAATGTCCAGCGTGAGAAGTCCTGCCTTCTCGATGTCGTATTTCTGATATTGCGTAATGCGTTCGCCGTTTCGATTGATGGTGAGCGGGAGATGTTCGACGAGCGGGGCATCGGAAATCACGATAGCACAATGGTGCGTCCTCACCAAGAGTGGCAGTCCTTCACACTTCGTCGCGCAGTCGAGGAGCGTCTTGACATCGGATTCTGTGTCGTATCGTTTCGAGAGTTTAGAAACGGAGTAGATGGCAATGCTAATGTCGTGCCAATCGATGAGTTCTGTGATCTCGTTGACTTTTGCAAGTGGCATTTCGAGAACACGACCAACATCTTTGACCGCGCCTTTCGCTCGCATCTTGCTGAACGTCCCGATGCGCGCGACGCTCTCGGCACCATACTTTTCGCAGACATACGCGACCACTTTGTCACGCTGCTGGATGTCTAAATCGATGTCAATATCGGGAGCTTCGACGCGGTTGTCGTCAAGAAAGCGTTCAAAGAGAAGGCCGTATTGAAGCGGACAGACGTGTGACATGTAGAGCGCGTAACAGACCAGCGCGCCGATGCAGCTTCCGCGTGCGGTGTGATAAATCCCGCGTTCTTCGGCGAAACGCACCATGTCCCACACAATCAAAAAGTAGTTAACGAATCCGAGTTTTTCGATCACGCCGAGTTCGCGGTTGAGACGCGCGAGAACTTCTTCTGAAAGTTCACCGCCAACGTTCTCGTCGTGCCAGCGATACGGAACATTTGCGTAACGTTTGCGCAAACCTTCGAGACAGAGCCGCCGCAAAAACTCCGCCGACGTTTCACCGCTTGGCGGTGCGAACGTCGGAAAATATCGTTTCGTGAGATCGAGTTGGCAGTTGCACCTGTCGGCGATTTCGAGTGTTCGCGTGATGGCGGCGTTGTGTGTCGGTAGCACGCGGAGCATTTTGTCGCGGTCTTTGAGGTAATGCCCTTCCGTGCCTGCCCGCCTCCGCGGCGCATCGCTGATTGTGGTGTTCGTCTCGATGCAAATCAGCAGGTCTTGGATTTCGTCGTCGCCGCGATTGACGTAATGCACATTATTCGTAGCGACGGTGTCGATGCCGAGTTTTTCGGCGACGGCAACGCTTGCGTCGAGAATCGACTTTTGAAACGGTTTGCCTGCGTTCATCAGCTCGATATAGTACCGGTCGCCGAAGAGATTGGCGTACCACGCGGCGACATCGGTTGCCGTTTGCAGCGAGGCGTCGTTTTGCGTGGCGCGGGCGAGTTCGCTCTTGTTGCACCCGCTCAAACAGATTATCCCTTCGTTGTATTCGGTGAGCAATTCGCGGTCGATGCGCGGTTTGTAGTACATTCCTTCGAGGTACGCGAGCGACGAGAGTTTTATCAGATTTTTGTAACCGGCGTGGTTCATTGCGAGGAGCGTGAGGTGCGTAAAGTCTTTGCTACTGTGGTCGAACCGACTTCCAGTGGCGACATACGCTTCCATTCCGAGAATCGGCTTGACGCCAACTTTGATCGCCTCTTGATAGAACTCCAAAACGCCGTAAAGATTTCCGTGGTCGGTGATAGCGAGTGCGGGCATTTCCAATTCTTTGGCACGCCGCAGCAAGTCGCCGATTTTTCCGACACCATCGAAGAACGAATACGGTGTGTGCGTGTGCAAGTGAACGAATGACATAGAGCCTCCTCGTGGTTTTGTGGTGTGCAACGCGATAACTCATCTGCGTTTGCGTGGAATTATACACCGCGCGGAATTGCTCGTCAAACTGCGGCTGGCGGTGCGTGTCATGGCGGGCGAAAAACACGGCGTTTCGTGGTCGTTGACACGATGGACACAATGGACGGGATGGACACGATAGACAAATACCAAGGCCAACGTCCATTGCGTCTATCAAGCGCGATTTGAAGCTCGAAGTCTAGGCAAACTAGGCGGAATCGGTGACATGCGGCGAGACTTAAGTGATTGCGAAGGCAGTGAATCGTAGACCGCTATCGAAAAGAGTCAACCGCGCACGCAATCTCTCCCGATTAAGCATAGTATATGAGTGAGGTGATTGAGTTTGGATTTATCACCGTCAGCCACTACGAGTCGCAGGGGCTGGTTGGTGGACTTCTTGTTCTAAATAAGTTGGGGCGTCCGTGTGAGTTCCATTGTACGGTGCCGGTGCGCGCGAGCCGCGCGCAGGAAGTTCTGTACGGTAACACGCTCGCCCCGTTTTTGTGCGGCGAACAGATTGCACAAACGCTTCTGGCCAAGGCACGCGCGAGTCGTCAGTTAGAATATGTCTTCACCGACACCGCTGCGGTTCTTGCTGCTGCGCCGCTTGTTGATGTTGTACTCGTGTACGTCCCCGACGGTGCCCGCGCCGCAGCGGCTCCAGTGGCAACGACGGTGCAACCCGTCGAAGAGGTGCAAAAATCGCTGGTCTCGTTCGGTTTGCAACGAGTTGAGACTTCTGACGACAGTTGCGTGAACGAATCGGTTGTAGTTGATGTCGCTGGCGTCGCGCCCGAACACTGGAAGAGTGTGATGATCGGTCGCCGCAGCGCATCTATCGCCGCAGACTCGCTCGAAGAAGCAAACGCTATCGCCGAACAAATCGCAACCGTCACCGCACTCGTTGACCTCGCCGAACCGTTCACGCGCCTCCGACTCGCCATCGACGAAACACAAAAGGAAGCCGCGTGAACACATTTTCTGACTTGCCAACATTGCCATCGCCACTGCGAGTCGTGTCGTCGTTGCCGCCGTCGCCAAACGCGGTTGCGGTTCACACGCTTGCGGTTGGTCGTCCGCGTCGCGTGCAGACGCGGAGTTGGCGATTCGTTGCGGTTGCCGAAACGTTTACGCAAACCACGCCGCCGAAAGAAACGCACAGTCCGCCGCCGCAGGTCGCGCACGAAGAGCCACTTTTTCTCGAAGGTCAGGTCACGCGGATTCACGTTCCGCGCGACGCGATCAAGATTCAAGACCGATTGAGTTACATTCTTCAGCCGCCGATAGAAGCGATACTGCGAATCCCGACGCTGGAGATGCCGTTTGAACCGTTTCCGTATCAGCGGCAAGGCGTTGCGTTTCTCTACAGTGCGGAGTTTGCGATTCTCGCCGACGAGATGGGACTCGGCAAAACGATGCAAGCGATCACGGCGATTCGTCTCTTGCTGCGAACGGGCGAGTTGCGTTCGGTGCTACTTGTTTGTCCGAAACCGCTGGTCACAAATTGGAAGCGCGAGTTTCAGATGTGGGCACCGGAGATCGCCGTTGAAGTGATCGAAGGGAATCCAGTGCGTCGCCAGTGGCTTTGGCAGAAGGCGACAGTTCCAGTGCGAATCGCAAACTACGAACTTCTCGCCCGTGACCAAGAGTTTTTTGACCGGCCAACTTCTGTTGGCGGACACACGTTTGATTTGGTTGTGCTTGACGAGTCGCAGCGGATCAAGAATCAGTCAGCGACAACGTCGCACGCAGCCCGCGCGATTCCTCGACGCCGCAACTGGGCACTCACCGGAACTCCCGTCGAAAACTCGCAAGAAGACCTCGTCGGCATATTTGAATTCTTGTCGCCCGGATTTCTCGATTCTGGACTCAAGGCGTCGGAAGTGGCAGATGTTGTTGGTGATCACATTCTTCGTCGATCAAAAGACGACGCGAATCTTGGTCTGCCGCCGAAGACGGTACGCGATGCACACCTTGAGTTAACCGACGCACAAATGACGACTTACAAAGAGGTCGAGGAAGCGGGTGCGACGCGGCTTTCCGAACTCGGTGACGCGCTCTCGGTGCAAAACGTTTTTGAACTTGTGATTCGTCTCAAGCAGATTTGCAACTTCGATCCGATCTCTGGCGAGAGTGCAAAACTTGAACGTCTCGTTGCCGACTTGAGCGAAGTCGCCGCGAGTGGACGCAAGGCGATCATTTTTAGTCAGTGGGTTGAAACACTGTTGCGTTTGCGCGAACCACTGGCGCGATTTAATCCTGTTGAGTATCACGGACGCATTCCGTCCTCGCAGCGTGATGGCGTTATCGAAAAGTTTCGCAACGACGCCGATTGCCATGTGATTATGATGAGTTATGGTGCGGGGAGCGTCGGTCTCAACCTGCAATTTGCGGAGTACGTTTTCCTGTTTGATCGCTGGTGGAATCCGGCGGTTGAAGACCAAGCGATCAATCGTGCGCACCGTATCGGCGCGAAGGGTGCGGTGACGGTGACGCGGTTTATTGCCGTCGATACGGTCGAAGAGCGGATCGACCGCGTTTTGCAAGAAAAGCGCGAACTGTCGGAGCTTGTTCTATCTGGTGCGCGCGGGATGAATCACTCCGTCGGCATGAACCAAGACGAAATCTTCAGCCTCTTCAATCTCAAGAAACCGGTACGAAAAATGGTGGCGTAAACCGCACGCATCGGACCCGTTACGGGTCAATGTGTAGGTTTCGCCATCCGTTGTACCGCAGCCTCGTTGGGCCGCCACTGTTTTTGGTACAGGGAATTCAAACCGTCTTGAGCATAGAAGCCCGCGGGGGGAATCGAACCCTCAACCTCAGCTTTACGAAAGCTGCGCTCTGCCAGTTGAGCTACGCGGGCATTTGAGCAAGGCAAGACACCAAAGAATCGCGGACTATCGACAATCTTCGGCACGCAAACAAGCCATCACGAAATCTTGGCACTAGGGTCAATCCGACGAGTCTCGGCCATCTCGCGTCCGACCGCACGCAGGTCGTCCTCGGTCGCTGTAGCCATATCGGCGTCATTGCTTTGTGTAAAGATCGCCAAGTCGAGTGACTCCTCTTGTTGCGTCGAGATCGGCAACTCGAACGGCACTTCCGTCACCTTCGCTTCGGAGACAATGCGTGCGATCACCTTTCGTTCGACAATCTGATTTCGCAAGATGTCGGTTTCGCCAGACTGCTCGATGTGTTTCTGCATCCGACGAAGTGAGACGCCCTGCTGTCTTGCGATCATACGCATCTCAAGATCGTAATCGGCCTCCGTGGCGTCGATCAGTTCGGCCTCGCCAATCTTTTCCAAAACGAAATGCTCTTTGAGAGCTTGAGTTACAGTGGTTCGTGCGTTCTGACGGACGTGATTGATCTGTGACTGAATGAAGTCGTCGGGATAACCACTTCGCTGAAGTTCCAAGACAACACGGCGTATCTCACGGTCGGTCTGGCGTCGCAACAGTCGCGGCGGAATCTCCCATGTCGCAGCGACGGTGAGCTTTCCGATGACTTGTTTCCGTAAACGACGATTCTGTTCGTACTGAAGCTGCTGTTGCAGCACACCGAGTAACCCCTGCCGCAACTCCTCGACAGTGCTTACGCCAAGTCGCTCAAGAATCTCTTTTTGCTCGTCGCCACCTTCCTCGATCCGAATCTCTTCCGGTTCAAAGACTTCGAGGACGGAAATAACCACAGTGACAGTCTTGCCCGCCATCGACTCGTCGATAGTGTCGCTGGAGAGAGTAACCGTCGTGGTCCGTTTTTCGCCGCGGCACACGCCCTTCATCAACTCGTCAAACTTTTCAATGACACCGTCGTGGAACGTGAGCTTCTCGCGGACACAAACCCGTTCGATTTCAGACGTGTGAAACACTGTTCCGCTCTCGTCCGAGAACTGGAAACGGACTTCAAGGAAGTCGCCCGTGGCCGCACCACCCGACTTAACGCGAACTATGTCGTTGTTCCGCATAACTTCGCGGACAGCCTTGTCGATGTCGGCGTCGTCAAACTGGCGCGACGGTTTGACCAACTCCATCCCCTTCCATTCTGGGAGGTCGAAGACTGGGCGTACTTCAAGGTCAAACGTGAAAACAAATGGGCCACTCTCAGGGAGGGTGATAAGATCGAAGCTGAACTGCGGCTCGCCGATTGGCGTGACCGACCCTTCTTTCGAGAAGGTGTCAAGGGCATCGACGACCAGCGCAGACTTTACGCGGTCAGCGACTTCCTTGCGGAAACGACGTTCGAGGAGGTCGCGCGGTGCCTTTCCGGGGCGAAAACCCGGAACGTGGGCACCATCGGCCAAAGTATTGAACTCGCGTGTGAAGTAGCGAGCTACCTCCGACTCCGAAATAGTCAGAGTCACACGGCGTTCACACGCCCCAGTTTCTTCGATTTGCGAAGAAACTTCGAGCATCGGCTGCTGATCGGAAAGTTCGGAAGCGTCCACAATGGAGGGAGTCACGTCAGACATAGAACGTTTTGGCGAAAGGGAAACCAACACAACCAGAGAAGAAGCTCTGAGTCGGTCCGCAGAAGCGCAGCGATAACTGTTACGCAGAACAGCGTCACTACCAAAAGAGCGGGCGAACGGGTTCGAACCGTCGACAACGACGTTGGCAACGTCGTGCTCTACCAACTGAGCTACGCCCGCATCAAGACTGACAGACCCAAGCTGAGTCAAAACACGGCGGGCATTTTAGGGTGAAATACGTTCTTGCCAAGGGGGGGGAACAACGCGGCGGGCCGTTCCGACATCGTTCTTCATCTGACGAACGAGTTCTTCGGCTGAACTAAACGCGACAACATCACGAATACGTTCGATGAAGTCGATGTCGAGACGTGTTCCGTAGAGGTCACCGCTGAAGTCGATGAGAAAACTTTCGACCGTTGTAGTTGTTCCGCCGAATGTGAGTGTTCGTCCGATGTGTGTTGCCGCTGCGTACTGCTTTTCTCCGCGAGTGACGAGCGTCGCGTAGACGCCCGGTGCAGGAAGAAGCGTTTCGATCTCGGAAAAGTTCGCCGTCGGAAATCCGAGACGACGCCCGCGTCCGAGGCCGCGTGTTACTGTGCCGGTTATTCGGTATGGATAACCGAGCATTCGTCGCGCGGTTGCTACGTCGCCCGTGCTCTCTTCGTGGAGACTTTCGCCGCGTTTTCTTTCACCGCCACCGATCAATTTTCGCAGACGACTCGCTGAGATCGGGCGTCCGTCTTCGTTTACTGGTGGAACGACCGTCACATCGAATCCGGTTTGGCGTCCTAGTTCTCGAAGTGTCTCGGCGTTTCCGGTTTGGTTGACTCCGAACGTGAAACTCTCACCCTCGACCATCGCAACAACACCAAGACCGTCAACCAAAACCGACGCAACAAATTCTTGTGGCGTGCGTACTAGAAACTCTGGCGTTGTTGCGAGAACGACTGTGGCGTCTAGTCTGTGAGATGCGAGTAACTCAAGTCGCCGCGATAGCGTACAAAGCGGCGGGACGATGCGCTGCGGGTGCAAGAAGTGTCCGGGCGGCGGGTCGAACGTCACCGCCACCGCCGCGACGCCGCGCTCGCGTGCATCGTTCACTACCCGCGCAAGAATCGCCGCGTGTCCACGATGAACAGCGTCAAACTTCCCAAGCGTAGCGACGCAACCACGCAAAGACAAAGGGAGATTGTCGAGACCGTATATCAGTTCCATTGTATTACCCGTTCCGCCCCTCAACAATCGCAATCTCGTCGCCCGTCAAACCGTAAAGTTCGTTGTAAAACGTTCGGTTGAATGTGTTACTGTCGATGTTCTCCATTGGATAATCGTTCACGGTTTGTTTCGTCGTGGTATATTCCTAGTCGCGTAGCGAGGGCCTTGGGCTACAATAAGGCCGCCGCTACGCGGCTAGGAAATACTTCTCACCTCAAAAATCCCAACTCGTAAACTTGCGGACGAAGTTTTTCCGTCAGCGCAGCATACGCTGCTTCAAACGTTGCAAAACTTGTCGGCGGAAAGTCACCAGACTCGTTTCTTTCCTTCAGCGCGCCGCGAATTTGGTACCAACCAACATCCGCACGATTTAGCATGAACTTGTCGCGCGTCGCCTTGTTGTCGGTGCGCGCAAAGTACGCCCGCCACAACTCACGACCCGCGTCCAAAACCGCTTGCGCTTCTTTTGAAAACGTCTTGTCCGACATGTACTGCACCAAAAAGTCTGACTCAAATCGCCCATTCGCTCTCACCTCTTTTTCCGTGTACGGAATGAAGTGATTCACAATGCTCCACTCGCGGTCTTCCCACTTGAGATGATTTGCCGACGCGGTCAAGTTGCTACCACTGAAGAGCATCCACACCAAACAATCGGTTTTGAACCGCGATGAAAGTCGCCCCGTTGGTTGCAAGAACTGATCGCGATTGTTAATCCACGTCGGTTTGACGATCCGCCGCGCGGTGAAGACAATCGCGGCTTGCCAGAGATTTTTTGGGGTGACGTAGAAACCGCCCTTGTGTCCAATTTTTGACGCCGCCGAAAGAAGTGACGTTCCTTGCGCTGCTTGCTGCATGTCGTTGCTATCGCAAACCAAATACGCCACCGCATCGTCACTCCATTTTCCAACACCAGCAGGAACAATTGCATTTTTCAGCCCGACAACTTCTTGCTTATTGGCACTGGGTCTATCAATCCAATTGCTCAAAAATTGACTCGTCGGAATGTTGTAAAACTTCTTTTCACCAATCGGCATAGCGTCTTTGTCGATTACCTCGACAGATATTTCGCTGATCGTTTTTTTCTTCTTGGCGTTGTGGTCGGTCTGCCAAATCAAGAATCCGATTGGAAACTTGTCGCCAAGCCCATCGAAAGCCTTGCTGTGAACGATAAAACCGTTCAAGTATTTTGCGTTCCAAACTTGGCGAAACTGTTCAGAGTTTGGCGCGTTAACATATTTCAGCGTGCTGAACATGGCAATCGTTGCACTGGGAATCTCCTTCGCAATCCTTGCCAGAAATTGTGTGTAGAGTTCGTTGCTTGCCTTGCCATACTCTTGCATTCCCGCCGCCGCCCACTTCGTTTTCGCTACCGTTGCTTTGGCGGTGTTTTTTTCTGCGTTCAAAAAGTTGTCCGCGCCGCCCGCCTCCGCATACGGCGGATTCATGAGAACGAGAATTTTCTTGCCGGCGCGAATCGCGTCTTGCAATTTCTTTGGGACTTTTTGTGTGAGTGCGTAGTCGATGTTGCCGTCAGCGGTGATGTCGTCGTTGAGGTAGTCGTATTGGAAACGCTCGGCTTGTACGCAGGTTTTGGCGGCTTTCATGACGTCAACGTCGGCTTTGTCGAGCGTTGACATATAGACGTTGCGCGGATTGGAATGTTTCGTTTCGAGGTTTCCAACGCCACAGCACATGTCCCAAACTATGTATTCGCGTTGCCAGTTTTTTCCCAGCGTTTGCGACAGCAAATCGTAGGCTTTTTCAACGATGTGCAGCGGCGTGTAGTACGCGCCTTTGAACGAGCGTTCGTCGAGCGGGATGAGCGAGTCGCGGCGTTCGAGCAGATAGTTTCGGTACGCCTCTTTCGGCGGACGGTGATAAATCGCCCAAAATTGCCGGTATCCTTCGCGGTTTTTGAGTTCGTAGAGTTTGCCGCCCAAAGAGAAGAGCGGACTCGTTCCGCGATGCAACAATTCGGCGGGCAGATTTTCGTGCGTGGAGACGGTGCCATCGGTCATAACGTCGGCGAAGAAGAGAACTGCGTAGTCGTCTTCGGAGGCTCCGTCGATTTCGCGTCCGATCATTTGTACCCACTTGTCGAAGACTTGCTTGAGGTTGTCGGGCGTGATTTGCGTGCGGACGATTTCGCCGCTGCGAATTGCCGTTTTGACCGCTTCGATGAACTCGTTCTCGTGCGTTTCGATGCGCCACGAGACGAAGTGTGTACCGATGTATTGCGAAACGGCGTCGAGTGCTTCTTGCGTGAACGCGCTGGCTGACTTTCCCCATTTGATCGTGCGTTTTTCGAGCAGCGGCAGCGCGACTTTCGTCTCCATCAGTGCCGCTTTGTGCGAGTCGATCACGCACAAAAACGGCGGGATTTGTTCACCTTTGTTGAGTGCCTCTTGTACATAATGCAAGAGCTGCGTGAACATCGCATAGGTTGACGTTTTCCCGCCTTCTTTGGCTTCAAACCAGATTTCGTCGGTTTGGATGTCGATCAGATTTTTCTGAAACTTTTTCAGCCCCAGAGCCTTGATGTAGGCGTCCTTGACATCTTCTTCGCTTTTTGCGATTTGGAGTTTTTGAAAGAGCGACATTTTGGGGAGGCTTTCTGTTTGTGTCCGTTCACTCTTCTCAATCAACAAGACGCATTTGAAGGACGCGAAAGCATAGCCGTTTTCGCGTTTTTGGCAAGCGAGACACGCGGGGAAATTCGCGTGGCATTTTGCCGGAACGCAGGCGTCCCGCCCACAATGCGGGCGAGACGACCGCGTTCCAGCCGCGTTACCGCGTCAGATTAACGCGGGCGATTTTAGATTCCCGCCCTATTTGTATGCAGGAACTTTGTATGCAGGAATGACGAAGTTCATCGTGAACGGTTACTACGTCGTCTTTTCGTTCACGTCTGGCTGGAGCCGTGGGAAATCGTCGCGCAGAGAATGGTAAAGGCCCTGATAAATCGGCATTGCCAGCGAGTAAAACTTTTTCGCCTTCGGGTTCGGCACGGTCTCTTTCGACACCTTAATCGTCGCCTTGCACGCTTCAACGATGTCTTTGTATTCACGCCCGCCGACCGCCGCAAGTAGTGCAACACCAAGGGCCGCGCCTTCCGTCGATGCAACCGTCGCAACTTTCGCACCGAACACGTCGGCCTGCATCTGCCGCCAGAACGGACTCTTCGCACCTCCACCAATCGCACGAACCTGTTTGACCGGAACACCAAGCGATTCGTAAATCTCAACCGCGTCACGTAGAGAGTACGTCACACCTTCCATTATCGCGCGGACGATGTGACCACGTTTGTGCGACAGAGTGAGTCCAATAAACGAGCCGCGTGCGTTGGGGTCGGCGTGTGGCGTCCGTTCGCCGCTCAAGTACGGCAGAAAAAACAGTCCTTCCGCACCGACTGGAGTTGCCGCCGCTTCCTTCGTGAGGAGGTCGTACACGTCAACCTTTCTCTTCTTGGCAATCTCCACAAGTTCGCCGCAAAGCGCGTTACGAAACCACTGGAGCGAACCACCCGAAGAGAGCGCACAACCGAGCATGCACCACTTGTCGCGTACTGCGTGACAAAACGTGTGAACTCGCCCGCGCGGATCAATCTTAACTTCGTCGCTGTGAACAAACATCACGCCCGACGTGCCGAGCGAACTCATCATAATCCCACTGCTGACAATGCCGCTACCAACAGCACCAGCCGCGTTATCCGCTGCGCCGCCGACGACAACACAGTCAGTCGTAAGCCCCAGTTCTTTCGCCGCCGCTGCCGTGAGATTTCCCGTAACGTCTTCAGATTCGTAGACCTTCGGGAAGAGTGAACAATCGAGACGAAGCGCAGAGAGTAAGTCGAGTGACCAGTTACGTTTTGCAACGTCGAGAAGGAGCGTGCCGCTGGCGTCGCTGGCTTCGGTTGCAAGTTCGCCAGTTAGACGACGCCGTATCTCGTCCTTTGGGAGCAATACCGCAGTTACCTTGTCGAACATTTTGAGGTCGTGGTTGCGGAGCCACAAGATTTTCGGTGCGGTGAAACCTGTAAGCGCGGGGTTGGCAACCATTCGAATTAGTTGCTCGCGTCCACCGACGGCCTCTTCGATTTCGGCACATTCTTTCGCCGTTCGCTGGTCGTTCCACAGAATCGCTTTGCGCAAGACGCGATGATTCTTGTCGAGAAAGACGCTCCCGTGCATCTGCCCAGAAAGGCCAATCGCCTTGACCGCGCCCGCCGCGATCTTCCCCGCCTTCATAACGCCGCGAACCGTTTTGACCGTCGCCTTCCACCAGTCGTCTGGGTCTTGCTCGCTCCAGAGCGGTTTCGGGTTGTAACAAGGATAAGTCGCCGTCTGCGAGGCGATTACCTTACCGTTAGGACGAATTGCGATTGTCTTCGTCCCAGATGTACCAATGTCGATCCCAAGATAGACGCTCATGCGATGAGACCCTCGTTCGAGTTGACTTGACTCACCCGTCCTAGGCACGAAAACGACGTCCTTCACCCTAACCGTAGCGGCGGTATCATACCGAAGGCACGCTTTTTTTCAAGAGCGGCGGCAACTTTGTGGCGAGAAGTTTTTCGGTCAATCGCGTCGTTTCTGACGCTTTGTGTGGTCTGTAGCGATTGAATCGCGTGTGGTGCGCGGATGTCGTTTCAAAACGGCGTTTTGGCTAACGACAAAATTGACAGCGGAGTCTTTTTTGGGAAAATGGAGGCGTTCTGCAAAGACGTTCGTTTACCACAACCAAAAGAGGTACGTTACCAATGGTTCTCACCGCAACTCACGAAGATTTTGTTGTTGTCCCAGACTCGCTCGCTCAAGATACTGACGACGGCGTTGTCAACTCGCCGGAGATTGACGCGATTTCGGTAGACTTTGTACGCGACTGGAAGGTACTGGTTAGCCAGACGAACTGGGAAAAGGGGCGGCTCATCTTTGAGTGGCGGCAGCGTCTTACGGCGGAAGGTTGTCCGCGCGGGGCGTACAGCGACGAGGCGTGGGCGCAGCGAGTTGGGACGGTTTCGAGCCAGCACGTTGGGCGTTTGCGACGAGTTTACGAGCGTTTTGGTTCTGCTGTGTCGCAGTATCCGCGACTTTTTTGGAGCCATTTTCAAATCGCTCTCGACTGGGACGACGCGGAGATGTGGCTCGAAGGTGCGGTGCAGAACGACTGGTCGGTGGCCCAGATGCGGGTTCAGCGTTGGGAAGCGATGGGTGCGCCGCCGCACATGAAACCGAACGACGGCGACGTTTACGCTGGCGAGATCGACGAAGAGATCGTCCGCCGCCGCGACGCCCTCGCCGCCGCAGACCAAACTGTTCAAGCAAAGACAAAAAAGGTGACGCGAACGGACGACGCCGATGTCCCATTTGAGCCGAACAATTCCGGTACGGGAACTGCAAACGAATCGACTGGTTCGACTGGCGAAGTGCTTGCGAGTCTTCGTGACATGGCCCCGTTCCCAGCCGACTTGCAAGAGGCGTTTGAACGTTTACAAGTTGCGATTCTCAACCACAAGGCTGCGAAGTTTCACGACGTCGATCCGCAACGCATCGCCTCCGCACTCGATTCTCTCAAGCAGATTCTCTTCACCAGAGACCATAGCTGATTGGTGCAATCGTCTTTTTGCTCCCCACGAAAAAAACGCAAGTTCGGCTCATGCTGTATAACCGCTAGAGTCGATACAACCCCGTAGTGCGTCGCCTGCGGGGACGCCGTGGCGTTTTGCACTGCGTTGTTGAACATCAGGGAGGGATTGAAGATGCAGGTTAAAGTTTATGTTCCGAAGGTGATTGAGGTTGCCAGCGAGTATCTTCCGGCTCTTGCGAAGCGGGCCGCCGACGGGCTTGGTGCGCGTGCGGGCGAAGTCTCCGCAACACGCGGGCATTTGGTTCGGCAGGCCGTCCAAGACGGGCTGCTCCGTGAGTTTGATGATCTTGTCGGTGACGACGGGACGGTCGATCTCGTATGCGATCCGGGGATGGAAATCCCGCTCGAACTCGACAACAAAACCCTCACGCTCACTGAACTTCTCGACGCACTCCACTACAAACGTGCGTGGGGCGAGATGCGTTCTCAACAGGATGCCGCTTGAACCGTTTGTAAACCACCACGCCAATTCGCGCCAAACCAGCCCCCGGTGAACCATGGAAACGACCAAAGGTGTTGAGACGACACAAAACGCAGTCTCCTCTCCCGAAGATGTTGCCGCGCCAGTGCGGAGTGGTGCTGGGCGTTCGGCTGAAAGCAAGAAGCGAAAGAAGGTGGACGAACTTCGCTCAACCGATTCCGCCGTTGACCCACAAGACAAACTGCGAGTCGCGTTTGCGTCTTCTACGAAGAACACGTCTACGCAGAGCGCGAAGTCGAAACAAGCGGCGATGGTGTCTTCGCAGATTTTCACGCTCCCCGACAATTTGGTTTTGGCGTCGCCGCCGAGCGAGTTTCGCCACACCGCAACGACGCCAGCGTGCAGCATTGTTGGTGTGAGTGAGCGTCCGGCGCAGCGAGTCGGACTCTCGTTGCGCAGAGTTCCTGTCACACGTTCTGCGACGCCGCGCGGCGTCGCAATCGACTCGCCGTGCGTCTCGTTTCCGCAGGCACGCCGCAACGGTGAAGGTCTCGACCTGTCTGAAGCCAACGACGCCGATCTGCGTCGTCTGATCGAAGCGTGGCCGTCGCTCCCAAGGACTGTTCGCAGTGCGATTCTTGCCATAGTTCGCTCCGTTTCAGTACAGGGCGCGTCAGCAAGTAACGACGCGATCTAATTCAAGGGCGAAGTCTCGCCCTCTCGCCTCTACTGTCAAAATGGCAGCATTTGCGAGAATCTTGTCTTGTGGCGTCGCTCTCTGATGCCGTGAAACGTAGCTCCAAACAGCTTTGGCACGTTCGTTGCTCTCCTTCGCCTTGCAATACCAGCCGGAAGGGAGCGAAGCGCACTGACGGGGTTGAGGTTTACACTTGTTCGCCGTCAATACGGCGGCTCGCCGCTTCGCGGCACAGTAAACACTGTCGCCTCCTTTCCGGCTGTTGTTCGTGTCGCGGCGAAACAACGTGAGATACGGAAACTTCAGACGAAAGGAAACAACAACTATGGCTTCGGAAAAAATTATCGGTATCGATTTGGGGACGACAAACTCCGTCGTCGCGGTCATGGAAGGGAAAGACGTTAAGGTCATTCCCAATCTCGAAGGGAATCGCCTCACGCCGAGCGTTGTGGCGTTTACTGATTCAAACGACACGCTGGTCGGCGAACCGGCCAAGCGGCAGGCTGTCACAAACCCGACGCGCACTATCGCGTCGATCAAACGGTTTATGGGGCGACGGCACAGCGAAGTCGGTTCGGAAGAAAAGATGGTTCCCTACAAAGTCGTCGGCGCGAGCGATGACTATGTGAAAGTTTCCGTCAATGGCAAAGAGTTAACGCCGCCAGAAATTTCCGCACTCACACTACGCAAGCTGAAGGAAGCGGCGGAGTCGTATCTTGGTCACAAAGTCAACAAGGCGGTGATCACGGTACCAGCTTACTTCAACGACGCGCAGCGTCAGGCGACGAAAGACGCTGGCCAAATCGCCGGCCTCGAAGTCGCACGCATCATCAACGAGCCGACAGCGGCGTCGCTTGCGTACGGGCTTGACAAAAACGTCAACCAAAAGATCGTTGTGTTCGATCTCGGCGGTGGTACGTTTGACGTTTCGTGTCTTGAGGTGGCCGACGGCGTTTTCCGCGTCATCAGCACCAACGGCGACACCCATCTCGGTGGCGATGACTTCGATGAAGTCCTCATCAATTATGTTGCCGATCAGTTCAAGCAAGAACAAGGTATCGACCTGCGAAAAGATCCGATGGCACTCCAGCGTTTGCAAGAGGCGTGTGAGAAGGCGAAGCGCGAACTTTCGTCGGCGCAGACGACCGACATCAACTTGCCGTTCATCTCGATAGATCGCGACAACGTCCCGAAGCACTTGCAGATGAGTCTATCGCGCGGCAAGTTTGAGCAGCTTACCGACCATCTTGTCGAGCGTTGTCGCGGGCCGGTGCAACAGGCACTCCGCGACGCCAACCTCGCACCGTCGCAGATCGACGAAGTCGTCCTCGTCGGCGGTTCGACGCGCATCCCGAAGGTGCAAGAAATGGTCAAGGCGATCTTCGGTAAAGACCCGCACAAAGGTGTCAATCCCGACGAAGTTGTCGCTATCGGTGCTGCGATTCAGGGCGGCGTTTTGGCTGGCGAAGTTAAAGACGTTTTGCTTCTCGACGTGACGCCGCTCTCGCTTGGTATCGAGACCGAGCACGGAATTATGACAAAGATGGTTGAACGTAACACGACCATTCCGACCGAGAAGAAGCAAGTTTTCTCGACCGCGAGCGACAACCAATCGGCGGTAACGATCAAGGTCTATCAGGGCGAACGCGAGATTGCGATGCACAATCGTCTTCTTGGTCAGTTCAATCTCGAAGACATTCCGTTTGCGCCGCGTGGCGTGCCGCAAATCGAAGTGACGTTCGACATCGACGCCAACGGTATTCTCAACGTCTCGGCCAAAGACCTCGGTACGAAGAAGGAGACGAAGGTTCGCATTGAGCAATCGTCTGGACTTTCAGAAGACGAGATTCAGCGGATGAAGAAAGACGCCGAAGCACACGCCGACGAAGACAAGGCGAAACGAACACTCGTCGAGGCGATTTACAAGGCGGAGTCGATGGTCTACTCGCTTGAGAAGATGCTCAAGGAACACAGCGACAAACTCTCCGCAACCGACAAATCCGCCCTAGAATCGGCGATGGGACAGGTGAAAGAGGCTGTCAAGACCGAAGACGTTGATAAGATCAAGTCTGCAACTCAAACTCTCGAACAGACATCGCACGCGATGAGCGAAGCACTCTACAAGTCGCAGGCGGCTGGTGCGACGGACGCGAACGGTGCCGCAGGTGCAACGCCCGAAAAGTCACCAAACGACGACGCAATCGATGCTGAGTTCGAGGTGAAATGAGGACGGTACGAGAGACTAGAGGCGAGTGGCGAGTGTGCGTCGTTCTCGCGTTTGCAAGTTGGTTCGCCGCAGCGAGTTCGCTGTCGGCGGAACCGCTTGCGGTCTCGCCACCAGCGGCGATTCTTTTGTCTGCCGCTGCGACTTCGCAAGATGTTTTCTACCGCGACGCGCGGCGACTCGAAATCGCCGAGGCCGCGTCGGCTGCCGCTGACTGGGATTCTGCAACAGCGGCGGTTGCGGCAATCGAAACGCGCCGCGAACGCCACTACGCAACTCTACGTTTGGCGACGACACTCGCACAGCACGGTCTCGTCGCGCGAACGAACGCGACACTCAAACTCGCCGTCGCCGAAGACGCAACGCAACAGCAAGAAGCGGGGCGACTCGCCGCTACGTTGCTCAAAGCTGGTGCGCCGCATAGCGATGTGGCAGAGTTTCTGGCGCAGTTCGAGACGCCGTTCGCCAGCGACGCCGTTCGTTACGCATACTGCGAATGTGTACCAGCCGAAACTCTCGAAACGCAGTTACCGCTCTTCGTAAGCGACGACTACCGAAACTGGGCACGGCTCGCACTCGCCAAAAAATACGCCGCCAGTGATACCAATGATGGCGACACCGAACGCGCACTCAAAACACTCCGCGAAATCCCAAACACTGCGCAGCAAGCGTGGGGACTCGTCGCGCTGGAGCGTCTCGACGACGCCGCACGCGAAGCAGACCAAATCGCCGACCACGAAACCCGCGCAATTCTCCAGCGGATTTTGGGACGACGTTTGAAATCAATCGCACTTCTCGAAGCGTCTCTCGCATCGGCCTCGAAAGTTGTGGCAACGTCGCGGCGCGATGAGCTGCGACTCTTCGCCGCGCGACACCTCGCACTCCTCGGCGAAACCGAAAAAGCACGCAACACTTTGAGTACCACCACAGATGCGACGCTCTCCGTTCTCGCCGCAAGACGCGAAGTCGAAAACGCTTTGGGCGAATCGTCCGCGTCAACGCTGTCGGCAATCCTTGCGCTCGCCGCCCAGAACGATGATTCTTCGCAGTTTACCAGCGAAGTAACGCGATTCTTTCGCAGTGCCACGACGAACGCTACCGCCACAAACGATCCACGCCGCGACAAAGTCGCCCTGCCCCCAGACGCATACGAAGAGTTTTACTTCTCACCGTTCGCAATCGAAAGTTGCGGTTGCGAGTGATGTTCACCACAGAGTTCACTCGCTTACGCTTCCCGCTCCGATTGGCACTCGCTTACGCTTCGTGTTCTTATTCACTCGCTCACGCTTCCCGCTCTGACTGTACTCCTATGACAACATTTCTCGGAATTGGTGCTGGCCCCATTCAAACTGGTATTTTTGTCGCGGGTGCGGCAGCGATGCGGTGTGAACGGATCGTTCTCGTTGATGTCGATGAGTCACTCGTTGACGCGATCCAGCGAAGCGGGAGCGTAACGGTTAACACATCCGGTGCTGAATCGGTGACAGCAACGACGTTTAACAATGTTGTCGCACTACATCCAGAACGCGACCACGATGCAGTCGTAGAAGCAGCGTCGTACGCAACGTATTTGGCAACAGCTCTGCCAGCGACGCGGTTTTACGCAAACGTTGCGCCGTGGTTGCGCGAAGCGTTCTTCCGAGTACCGCAGAAAATACGTTACGTCTACACCGCCGAAAACAGTACCACCGCCGCACACGAACTCGCCGAACTCGTCGGCGACTTTCCGAACACATTCTATCTCGACACCGTAATCGGCAAGATGAGTCAGGTCTTCGAGACGAGTTCATCATCACTGCCGCCACTCGTCGCGGGTTACGCGCGCGGTCACCTAGTCGAAGAATTTCACACAATATACTCGTCGCACGCGCCGGGAATCGAAACAAACGGCCTTGCGGGTCTAACGCCGAAACGCGATTTGCGTCCGTTTGAAGAGGCGAAACTTTACGGTCACAACGCGACGCATCTTGTTTTGGGGGTTTGGGCAAACCAGCGAGGTTGTCGAGTTATGAGTGACATTGCGGCGTTTCCTGATCTCGTTGCGCGTGCTGAAGAAGTTCTCATCAACGAGTGTGGCCGCGCGCTTTGCAAACGCTTCGCTGGTGCCGACGATTTCTTTCGCCCCGCTACGTTCGCTGCGTGGGGACGCGAACTTGTTGCACGCATGATCTCGCCAACATTGAGTGACAGTGTTGAACGCGTTCTCCGCGACATCGACCGCAAACTCGCGCCCAATGATCGTTTGCTCGGCGCGATTCGTCTCTGTGTTGCTGAAGGTGTTGCGCCGACTCTTCTCGTCAACGCCGCCCGCGATGCGAGTAAACTCTGTGCGCATTCTGCGCAGTTTGAATCTGATCTTGCCCAGACTCTCGCACATAGAGAATAACCCGTTGGTTCCCCGTCTTTTTGTGGGGTTTTGACATTCTTATTCAACTGCCCGCGAGCTGCTCACCGATACCAACGTAACAGCCGTAGAGCCGAACGTGAAAGTGGCAAGGTCACCAAGCGTTCATCAAAAAGCTCTGCGACTGGTTGGCGGTCGGGTTAAGGACGGAGCGTTCCCATCGCAGGTGGATTTTCGATGCCTCTTTCATGGATGAAACTGTTGCAGACGTCTGTCATCGCATGCTGTGCGGTGTTAACGCCATTATCGGCGTCGGCACAGCTTAGCGGCGGACGACTCTTCACACCAATGACCGACCTTGAGAAACCTCAAGGCCAAGGTCTCTACGCCTCACTCGAAGCGATCTACTGGACCGTCTCCGCACCCAAAGACCACCAAATCGGTTACGAAACCGCAAACGGTGATTCGGGCGTCCGCGAAGTCTATCAAGGTGGACAGGAAGTCTTTCAGCACAATACACTCGATACCTCTTACCTCAAAGACGTCTTCTCGCTCGGTACTCGTATCGAAATCGGAAACGTCCGCGACCACCACGGATGGCTTATCTCCGGTTACGGTCTACCCGGACAATCAACATCAATGGATGCAACAGGTTCCATTGATATGGTTATCAATGACCGCGTTAGTTCGTGGGATGTACTCGGTAGTTCGAGTGGACACCAAGGCGGCAGCGGTGCCATGTATCAAGCCACAATGTGGTGGGACCCGCGAGGCGAGTATACTGGGGCCGAGGGTACGAATGGAAAATGGTATCCCGTTTCAGGCTATAGTAATCTCATGACTGGTTATACTCTGTACCCTTACACTGGGTCGGCGAGTGCGAACTATCCCTATGACTTGAGTGCGTTCGATGAACCTATCCTCTTCACAGTTCCGCGTCCTGTTGGTTTCTTGTGGGGATGGGTTCCGATAGCAGGCGGTAGCTTTACCCACGACCACGTTGTCGATCCCACACCTGATCCGACAACAGGGCTGCCGAGTTACGCGTCGCGTACACACGACTACAACACCTACGCCATCGTCCCTCTTCCGATTACGTTCGACAACATCTCGGTCAACAACAAGACCGACAACTGGAGTTTGGAGGCGATGTACACCTACCGAACTCATCCAACGCGATGGGGGGTGTTCGATTTCCTAGCGGGTGTACGTTACTGGCAACTCAACGACAAGTTTTCACTGGCCGCAGATGGAAGTCGTATAATGCCTGAACCATCGGGAACGGGGATTAGGCCGCTCTCGGTATTGACATCAACATCGATCAACTCAGAAGCCTTCAACCGCATTGTTGGGCCGCAGTTTGGAATACGTTATTCGCGCACGTCGAGTCGTTACACATTTGGTCTTGAAGGACGTTGCTTCACGGGTGTCAACTTGCTTACGATGCGTAATAATGGAATGTTGTCATCCGTGAGTAACGATCCGGGTCTCTTGGCGATGACTAATGCCATCGGGCAGACTTATGCAGGCATGCCGCTTGGACTTTCGGGCGGTGCGAATACGTTCAATTATCGTAAGACAACGCAACACTTCACGCCGGGTTTCGAGCTTCGTGCAAACGCGCACTGGCAACTCACGCGGCAAGTGGGTCTTCAGGTTGGTATAACTTCGCTGTGGGTTGATCAGCTTGTTCGCGGCCCAGCCGTGAACGACTACAGCGTCGCAGAAGATGGTCGGTTTTTCACGATTCGTGATGACAAGCGTTCCAAATCGTCGGTGTGGGTTTATGGTCTCACGGTCGGTTTGGTGTGCAATCGGTTCTAGTCCTTGATAAGTAACAGTCCCATGTTGTTTTCCAGAATCCTCACATTGGCGATGATCGCGGTCACTTGTGCCGTCGCACCTTTGGGTGTGCGGGCGCAAAGTGGACGGTTCTTTACGCCGTTTACCGATGCCGGAAGCCAACAGCAGTCGCAGGGGCTTTACGGCTCGCTGGAAGCGATCTACTGGAACTTCTCGGCCCCCAAAGACACGCCAATCGGTTACACCGATGCAAACGGCAACAGTGGCCCCCGCGACGTCTTCCTCGGCGGACGTTCGTTCACACAACACAACTCGCTCTCAACCGCCGCGCTCGGTGAAGCCAACGCCTCTTTCGGTGTACGCTTTGAAGTCGGGAACGTCCGTGACCACCAAGGATGGCTGTTCTCTGGCTATGGCCTCCCCGGTCAAAACAGCACCACATCTGTTACCGGTACGACCTCAATGGTCATCAAAGATAACGGGCATTGGGACGATGCGAGTGTGTGGTGGACGGGTGATGGTACGATTTATACTGGTGGTGGACAAGTTAGTTCGACCACTTGGATTTGGGATCCGAGTCGTCAACTGGCGACCATCGGTGGGCTTGACGCGCAGCGTTGGGGCGCATTTTCGGGTACGACCTGGTTCGTCAATGACGGTACCTATGACGGGCAACACGGTATTTCGCCAGCAGTTGGGTTGGGGAATCTCGGTCCGGGGAATCAAAACAGCGTTGGTCCTGGTGGTCAAGTCTATCCTGATGGCCCTGCGTATTTTCATGGTTTAGGCCCATTCGATATGTCGGGTCGCGTGGTCGATGTTACAGATGGTGCTGTTCGTCCGGGTCTTTTGTGGGGCTATGTTCCGCTCGCTATTGAGGAGCAGGGATACCTGTACCCAATTCCTGGTGCAACTGCTCGTCCTTGGTATGCCGAGGGGAACCGCACGATCACTTACTACGGTGTTGCGCCACTTCCGATAGTCTTCAGCAATGTCACTGTCAACAGCAAGACTGACAATTGGTCGGGCGAAGCGATGTATACCTACCGTTTGCATCCGACGCGGTGGTGCAATGTCGAGTTCCTTGGTGGTATCCGTTACTGGCAACTCAACGACGATTTTTCCGTTGCGGCGAGTGGTGAGTACACGCATCGTATTGCGGGCGGAAACGGAACCGCGGCGGGCGATTTCCGCATGTCAACGATCAATGCCACGTCTATCAATTCGAGTGCCTACAACCGGATCATCGGACCACAAATTGGTGCACGACTTCAGCGTAGCAACGAACGTTGGGCGGGTATTGCAGAGATGCGGTTCTTTGCGGGGTTCAACAATATCGAACTCAAAAACAGCGGACTATTTGCCACTGGGATTACCAGTGGTACAGGTAGTCAGTATGGTGAGGCATTGGGTCTGATCGGTAAGAGTGCATCGTTCCAATATCGCAAGACACGCAACGAGTTTTCGCCGGGTTTTGAGTTTCGTTTGAATGGTTCGTGGCGATTGACACGTCAGCTTTCGTTGCAAGGTGGTTTCACGTCGGTACTTATGGGGAACGTGATTCGCGGCGCGGCGGTGAACGACTATTCAATTCAGAGCGACAACCGTTTCTTTGGCATCCGCAGCGATAAGCACGCACTATCGTCGGTGGTGACTTACGGGTTCAACGTTGGGTTGGTGCTGAATCGGTTTTAGTTTTTGGCGTGAGAAGTTCTGGGACATATAGGTCGCATAGGGCCTATATGTCCTATTGTTTTGTTCTCGCTCCGAATCTCCCCTTTGCAACGGCGCGCATTGTTCTATAATACGCCGCCATGAATGCAAAAGAAATCAAACGTGGTGCGGTGCTCGTCTTTGGCGGTGCGCCGTGTATTGTTGAATCGTTACAGGTTCAGTCGCCATCGGCTCGCGGTGCTGCGACGCTCTACAAGTTTCGTGCGCGGAATCTTGTCACGAAGCAGAAGGTTGACTTCACGCTGAAGGGCACGGAGTCGCTCGACGAAGCCGACTTCCGCCGCGCCGAGGCGAAGTACCTCTACAGCGATTCCGACTCTGCCTACTTCATGGACAGCGGCGACTACAACCAATACGCGATGCCGCTTGATGACGTAGCCGACGAGATGAACTACATCACCGACCGTCTCGAGGGTGTTCGGATTCTGATTTACAACGACGAATGTGTCGCGGTGGAAGTGCCGACAGCGGTTGACCTCAAAGTGACCCGCTGCGACCCCGCCGCCCGCGGAAACTCCGCCACGTCGCGGCAAAAACCCGCCACGCTCGAAACAGGACTCGAAATCCAAGTCCCCGAATACCTCGAAGAAGGCGAAATGATCCGCGTAGACACGCGCACCGGAGATTTTCTGGGAAGGGCGTAGAAGGGAGGCGTGGCGATGTCAATAAAATGCACAATCACAATCCATCAGGAGGAAAATTGGTACGTCGCAAAAGACCTCATGAGCGGCGTGGCGTCTCAAGGCAAGTCCATCGAATCGGCTATGGAAAACTTGGAAGAAGCAATATCGCTGTACTATGAAGACAATGCGAAACTGGGTAGAGCTGAACACCTTCTTGGACAGTAACCGTTCACGGAATTTACCGCGTTGACGTTGCCACATTCGCCCCGACGGGGCGGTATCTCAATAACCGGCGGTAAGTGCCGCCGCGATAGCGGCAAACGCAACCGCCGGTGACGCGGCTGAAACTTCGGTGCGTCCGGTAGGACGCTACCATGTTTTGCATCAACCGTGTTGTCGGTGGCGTCTTACAGACGCAGGTTTTGAGTGATCGCTACCGTGGGCTGCGCGGAATACCGCTTGCCCACGGTTATTGAAATCACGTCCCTAGCGGGACGAAGACAAGTGTTGCGATTTTTCATGCCAAGACGCCAACACACATTCTACCGGATAGATTCCCGCCTACGCGGGAATGACGGAAAGGTTCACACACCACACGACTGAAGTTTTACTACTCCCGAAGGAGGTGCCTCGTGAGTGTCAGCAGCGGTTTTACAACGGCGATGGCGGGGAGTTTTGCGGCGCAGACGTCGGCGGAACGTGTTGCGTCTCAAGACAAGAACGTACAGAGTTTTGCCAACGCTCAGCGCGCAGCCGAGAGCAAGGAAAAGGCACTCAAAGCCGCTGGAATCGGAGATACTGAAACTGAAAGCGAAAAGGCTGGCGACCGCGACGCCGACGGACGTATGCCGTGGGAACGTCGCCACCATCACCAACAAGACCAGTCAAACGAAAAACCGCACCAGTCGCTCGACCCAACGGGCCACGCTGGAAAATCTCTCGACTTGAGTGGCTGATGACTTCGATTCACTTCGTTAAAATGCATGGTGCGGGGAACGACTACATCTTCGTCGATTGTTTCGCGCGGCCATTCCCAAACGATCCGCAACGTCTCGCGCCGAAGATTTCTGATCGCCACTTCGGTATCGGTGGTGATGGGCTTGTCTTGATCGAACCGTCGAAAGTCGCCGACGCCCGAATGCGTATGTTCAACGCCGACGGTTCCGAAGGCGAGATGTGCGGCAACGCGATCCGTTGCGTCGCAAAGTATCTCGCCGATCACCACATCGTAATGTCGGACGATATGCGGATTGAGACGAAGAGCGGCGTGCGTTCGCTCACCGTCATTCGTGACGACGTAACTTGGGAAGTTCGGCGAGTGCGTGTCGATATGGGCGAACCAATTCTCGTTCCGCGTGACATTCCGACAACGCTCGGTGACGTTGATCGCGCCATCGACATTCCGTTTCGTCTCGATTCTGAAACGACGTTCCCCGTGACTTGCGTCTCGATGGGGAATCCGCATTGCGTTGTCTTTGTCGAGAAGATAACGGATGCTTGGGTGCATCACGTCGGGTCGAAGGTTGAGAACGCGCCGGAGTTTCCGAATCGCACAAACGTCGAGTTTGTTGAGGTGATTTCGCGTCAAGAGCTGCGGATGCGAGTTTGGGAACGCGGTTCGGGCGAGACGTTGGCGTGTGGAACGGGAGCGTGTGCGGTACTCGTCGCGGCGGTACTCACGGGCCGCGCTGATCGCAATGCTACCGTCTACCTCACTGGCGGCGATCTCGAAATCGCGTGGTCCAAAAACGACAACCGCGTCTCAATGACCGGCGACGCCATTGAAGTTTTTTCCGGGACGATTGAGTTGGAAACTACGCATGCTTAACGCCATCACACTTTCGCTTGTTGATACGTTGAGCGCACGGAGTATGGTTCGGTTGCGTGAGGCGTTTGGTGATGCTGGTGCGATTTTGTCTACGCCAGTCGATCAGCTTGAGCGTGTTGTGAAGTACGAAACGGCGGCGAAGATTGCAGCGGTGGCGCGGCAGCGAGACCGTGCTGAAGAAGTGTTCGAAATATGCCAGCGACATCGGATCGACATCGTTCTCATCGGCGACGCGAATTATCCAACGATTCTTTCAGAGATTGACGATCCGCCGCCAGTGCTCTATGTTCGCGGTTCGATTTTGCCGACCGATGCGTTCGCGCTTGCGATTGTTGGCACACGTTATCCGACGCACTATGGCGTTCGCGTGACGGAGCAACTTACGTCGGCGGTTGCAAGTAGCGGAATGACAGTGGTGAGCGGTCTTGCGCGCGGGATCGACAGCGTTGCCCACCGTGCCGCACTCGCCGCAGGTGGACGCACAATCGCCGTACTCGGCAGCGGCGTTCTCAATGTCTATCCGACAAATCACGGCGATCTCGCTGAAGAAATTGCGTCGCGTGGCGCGGTCGTGAGTGAATTTCCACCGCACTGCCCCCCTGCCCCGTGGCGGTTTCCGCAGCGGAATCGGATCGTCAGTGGGCTATCGCTTGGTGTTCTCGTCACCGAAGCCCCTCTCGCCAGCGGCACGATGATCACTGCACGACTCGCCAGCGAACAGGGACGCGAAGTTTTTGCGGTGCCACACCCGATTGGAAGTCACCAGTCGCGCGGTTGCCACCAACTCTTGCGTGACCACGCCGTTTTGACCGAAGGGATCGACGACATCATCGGTGAACTTGGCCCGATGCAAGAGAGCGTTGTACTGTCGAGCGGTACGCGCAAACACCCCGCCGAGTGGCACCTCAACGACCAAGAACTTCGCGTACTCGCAGCCATCGACAGCGGCGCAATTTCGCGCGACGCGCTAGAAACTGTAACCGAATTGTCGCCATCGCAGATTGCAATCATTCTGTCTGTGCTGGAGTCTCGAAGTATAGTGAGATTTTCCGAGACAGGACGCATTGTGCGGCTCTAGGGCAGTTTGAATTCTTCGTGTCTTCGCGTGTGAAAAAAACATCACGAACGGTACAGAAAACAGCCCTACAGCATCTTCCCTGCGCCCGTCTTTGAAAAACCGTGCTTTCGCGGTATAAATGCGGGACACGGTTGTCGGAACATTTTTTACCCTCAACATATTGAACAGTGCTATGTCATTTGCCCCGCTCGAACAAGAAACGATTGAGTTTTGGAAACGTCACCAGATTTACGAGAAGTCACTCGCGGCGCGGGCTGGCGCGACGCCGTTCGTCTTTTACGAAGGGCCGCCGACTGCAAACGGTCTCCCGCATCCGGGGCACTGCCTCACCCGCGCGATCAAAGATTTGTATCCGCGTTACAAAACGATGCGTGGGTTCCTCTGTCAACGAAAAGCCGGATGGGATACGCACGGACTCCCAGTCGAAGTAGAAGTTTGCAAAGAACTCGGTATCCACTCCAAAGAAGAAATCGAAACGTTCGGCGTCGAACCGTTTGTTCACAAATGTTTGGAGAGCGTCTTTCGCTATACGAAACAGTGGGAAGACCTGACCGAACGAATCGGATTCTGGATCAATCTCGACGAAGCATACGTCACGTTTCACCAAAGTTACATCGAGTCGGTTTGGTGGTCGCTAAAAGAACTTTTTGACAGAGGCCTGCTCTATCAAGGACACAAAATTGTTTGGTGGTGGGCGCAAGGCGGTACCGCACTTTCAAGCGGCGAAGTCGGTCAAGGTTACCGCGAAGTTGCAGACCCAAGCGTCTTTGTGCGATTTCCGCTCGTGAATGGTGCTTGCGACATTGATGCCGATCTTCTCGTATGGACAACGACTCCGTGGACACTTCCGAGCAACCAATTCGCTGCGGTGCATTCGGACGTTGAGTACGCCGTTGTCGCAATTCCCGATGCACGAAACGTTATCGTCGCCGCGACGCTTGTCGAGTCGCTCTGTGCGAAGATCAAGTGTGAAGGTCGCGTGCTGCATACACTTCGCGGAAGCGAACTTGTCGGGATGTGTTACGTCCCGCCGTTTACGAACTACCACGCCGCACGCGGCGAAGAGTGCGGAAGTCTGCTGGACGGCAAAACCGAACCGCTCGCGTGGCGCGTCGTCGCCGCCGACTTCGTGACGACAGATTCCGGCACCGGAATCGTTCACATCGCACCTGCATTCGGCGAAGACGATTTCAACGTTCTTCTCCGAGAACAGTCGCGCTTTGCGGAGTCGTCACCAAAACCGGAACTGCTTTGTGCGGTCAATCCCGACGGAACTTTCTCCGAAAACTTTCCCGAAATGTCGGGGCGGTGGGTGAAGGAGTGCGACAAAGAAATCACGCGGTCACTCCGCGACCGCAAACTGCTCTTTCACCAAGAACAGTATTTGCACGAATACCCGTTTTGCTGGCGGGCTGACAGCGATCCGCTCATTCAATATCCGCGGCGGAGCTGGTTCATTAAAACGTCGTTGTTCAAAGATGCGATGCTCGAAAACAACGCGAAAATTAACTGGCTTCCAGAACACATCCGCGACGGACGTTTCGGAAACTTTTTGGCGTCGAACGTCGATTGGGCACTCTCGCGCGAACGATACTGGGGAACGCCGCTGCCGATTTGGGTCTGCGAAGAGACCGGTTACACCGAAGCGATTTCCAGCTACAACGAACTTCGTAGCAAACCCGGCGCGACAGGTTTTGAAGTGTGGGACGAAGCAAAACGCAAGAATTCAGCCCTCTCCGATCATCTCAAGGTTCACAAGCCGTACATCGACGCGATTACTTACGACTCGCCGAAGTCGCCCGGCCACAAGATGCGTCGTGTGAGTGAAGTGATCGACTGCTGGTACGACAGCGGTGCGATGCCGTTCGCGCAGTGGGGTTTTCCGCACTTGCCATCTTCGGCGGAAAAGCTGGACGAAAATCTCCCCGCCGACTTCATCAGCGAAGCTATCGACCAAACGCGCGGCTGGTTTTACAGTCAACTCGCGATCAGTACGCTCCTCTTCGGTAAGAAAAAATCGTATCCGTTGCCGTTCAAAAATTGTATTGTGCTCGGACTTATGCTCGGCGAAGACGGGCAGAAGATGTCGAAGAGCAAACGGAATTACCGCGAACCGCGCGAGATTCTCGACAAGTACGGTGCAGACGCGCTGCGGTGGTATTTCTACGCTACGCAAACGCCGTGGACGAGTATTCGTTACAGCGAACAGGCGATCAAAGACTCGATGCCAGAGTTTTTGATTCGGCTTACAAACGTGATGTCGTTTTATCAGGTCTACAGCGAGATCGACAAGTTCGATCCGCAGTCGCACACGGCGTCGCCGGTTGCGGCGCGCGACGACCTCGACCGCTGGATTCTTGGTGAACTTCACAAGATGATTAGCGTCGTTGTTGAGCGGATGGACTGTTACGATCACTTTGCAGCGTGCGCGCAGATCAGTGAGTTTGTCGATTCGCTCTCGAACTGGTATGTTCGCCGCAACCGCGACCGTTTTTGGAGTGGTGATTTGTCGGCTTCGAAGTGTGACGCTTATTTCACGCTCCGCGAGTGTCTTGTGAGTACGGCGAAGATCATCGCGCCGTTCGTTCCGTTTGTTGCCGAGCGGATGTGGCAACAGCTTCGCGCGCACGATCCGTCTGCGCCGGAGAGCGTACACCTTTGCGACTATCCGCAGGCCGACCTTTCGCACTGCGACGCAGAGCTTTCGTTGCGTGTTTCGCTGACGCGCGAGATCGTTTCGGTTGGTCGTGCGGCGCGGATGGTCGCCAAGATCAAGGTGCGTCAACCGCTCGCCAAGATGGAGGTTGTCTTCTCCAATCCGCAGCACCTTGCGTGGCTTCAATCGCACAAATCGCGCGGCGACGAAATGCCCGGCATCAAAGCGGTACTCGAAGAGATGAACGTCAAAGCGGTAGAGTTTACGACCGACATCTCTGATTATGTTGATTACATAATTCTTCCGAACCTCAAAAAACTTGGGCGCGATTTGGGAAAGCGTCTTCCGAAGTTGCAGCAGTATCTCAAGACTGCCGACGCGGCGCACCTGATGGCGAAGCTCGATGCACACGGTTGTTTCGACGTGCTACTTGATAGCGATGACGAAGCGATAACGCTAACGCACGACGATTTACAGATTCGGATTCAGGCGAAAGACGGCTGGGCGGCGGCGCACGGTGCGAACTGTGTCGTCGTTTTGCAGACAGAACTTACCGATGCGCTCATTGCGGAGGGTTTCGCCCGCGAACTCATCCGCGCAATTCAGAATCGCCGCAAAGAAATTGGGTGTGCGTACACCGACAGAATTGCCGTTGGCGTCTTGACCGATTCGGCCACGATACGCGACGCACTGACCCGTTTCGGCAGCGAAATCCAAGGCGAAACGCTGGCGACGCAGCTTGCATGCGAACCGATTGCGAACGCCGAACCCGTCTCGCTCGAACTCGATGAAGAACGACTTGAGTTGTTCGTTAGTCGTGTGGCGCAGTGAGTGTAGGCCACCTCTGTTCACTCTATCCCATTCACCCCGTTCGCGGAGAGATCATCAATGACACAACCGGATTTTTCGCGGGAACCGGAAGGTTATCAAGATGACTTTCATTCGGACGGAGAGATAGACAGGCATGGTGAGCAGGTTGAGTTTTACTTCATCCTCCGCAATCTTGCAACGCGAGAGCAGAATGCGCTGAAAACTTTGGGAATAACAACCACAGACGATTTTTGCGAGTACGATTTTTCCAAACTGTATTCAGTCCGCGGATATGGTGCAACAACGGTCGGTCGCCTTCAAGCACTTCAGAAGCGAGTCGTCGCGGTCACACATCCCTCCCGACGTACCTGCCAATTTTCCCTCGCAAATCACCGTTTTTTGACTCAAAACGTCCATTTGACGTTCGCCCGTTTTGCGCGAACATCCCAGAACAACCGAACGGTGTTAATGTGCATGCGACATTTTGGAATGCTGGGCAATTTTTGAAACGAAAAAATTGACAGGTACGCTTTTTTCTTTGCTGGAGTCGTCAGAGCAAGTTGTCACGTTTGGAAATACGCGGCTTGCCTACGGATTCAAAGACGACGCTACAGCTCCACAATCGTTGGGCGATGTCGTAGTCAGCGTTCTTCGTGACCACTTTGGTGGTGGCGCAAAACGTAGTGAATTATCCAGTTACTGCCGTGATGAGCTAAAAATTGTTCGACTCCATTTGACACCTTACATGGTTCGCAATCATCCGATGCTCGTTGTGAAGGAATACGAGATTTATCTTGCGGGAGGTGACAATGCTTCGTGACATTGGACTAACGCTGCGCGGACTTCTCCACCACAACACTTGCTAAAAACGCGAAAACGGCTATGCTTTCGCGTCCTCGTTTTTTTGGATTCCGCTACAGATTCCGTCATTCCCGCGTACTCGGCGGGAATCCAGAGAACACGCGCAAAGCAAACGATTCCAATCACTCCTAACAGGAGCATCACTATGGCGCGTGGGTATCCGAACTTCTATTGTCTCGGCGATAGGATTTATTGGGCATATTGTTTTTTTGCGATAACACAACAAAACAAGCCAAAATATTGGTAAAGAGGAAAGCATATGATTGAGAAATTTATCAGCATCAAAAACATAGGGCGTTTCCGTAACTGTACTTCGTTGGGGGATGTAGCCCTGCGAAAGTTATCGCTACTTTTTGCGGAGAACGGACGGGGGAAAACTACGCTTTGTGCTATTCTTCGCTCGCTTCAGTCGGGGCAGGCGACATTTATCAGTGAACGTAAAACTCTCGGTGCAAATGATCCCGCTACTGTCCAGATACTTCTTGGTGGTCGCAACATTAATTTTGCCAACGAAAAATGGTCTGCCACGCACCCTAACATCGAGATCTTTGACTCGGTTTTCATCCACGACAACGTGTATGCTGGCGATTACGTTGAACACGACCACAAAAAAAATCTGTATCGTGTGATCATTGGCGAACAGGGAGTTGGGTTCGCTCACCAGATAGAAGAACTTGACGCTAAAATTCGTGATGCTAACACGAGTATTCGTACAGCGAAAGAGAGTTTGCCCCGCGTTTTTCCAAACGGAACGACCATCGAAACATACCTTGAATGGCTGCCTGTTGAAGACGTTGAAACCAAGATACAGCAGAAGACCGCAGAGATCGCGGCTTGTCAACATGCGTTGGATAAAGCGGCAGAAATCGGCGAGAAAGGCTTGCTCAACAAAATCGCGTTGCCAGCGTTTCCGAGTGACTTCTTGTCCGTTTTGGACAAACAGTTGGAGGACATCACTGAAGATACCGAAAATCGCGTTCGCCAACAGATCAATTCTCACAAAATGGGTAGACATGGTGAGGCTTGGCTCGCGCAAGGGTTGCCCTTCGTGTCAGCCGACAAATGCCCCTTCTGCGGGCAGTCCATTAATGAGAATGCGATCATTGCTGCATATCGCTCGCACTTCAATGCCGCTTACAATGAATTGAAGCAAGAAGTAGCCAAGTTAGAGAAACTCATCATAGGGGCTATCGGTGGCAATGCGATCAACCGCGTACAGGAGACGTTATCAAGTAACCTAACTCTGACTGAGTTTTGGAAGCAGTTCTGCAACATAACCGTAGTAGAAATCGACTTCTCAAGTGTCCGTGCAAAGTATGCGGCTCTGCTAGAAGTGTCGATTGCTTTGGCGAAGCAAAAAGAGCAGACTCCAACCGAACCAGTCATTCCGAGTAACGACTTCAAGACCGCGCAAACGGCAATAGATACTGTCAAACAATCCGTTACGGAGTACAATGCTGCTGTTGATAAAGTCAATGTGATTATTCGCCAGCAGAAGACGGCAGCGCAGCAAGGGAACAACGTCAACGATCTCAAGGCTGAACTCATCCTGCTTGAGGCGAAGAAGCAACGCTTCACAAAAGAGGTTGGCAAAGCCTGCGAAGACTATAAGGAAGCACTGAACAAAAAGACAAATTTGGAGCAAAATAAGGAAACCGCCAAGCAGGAGTTAGATGAATACTGCCAGCAAATACTCCAAACTTATGAGGCATCAATTAACGGTTATCTCGAACAATTTAATACTGGATTCAGAATTACGAATTCACGTCACTTGTACACTGGTGGCACACCAAGCTCACACTATCAAATCGTAATCAATGACAACGCAGTCAATCTTGGCGACTCGAAAACAAAATCCGGTACGCCGTGTTTTAAGACGACCTTGAGTTCTGGGGATCGTAGTGCGTTAGCATTGGCGTTCTTTCTCGCGTCACTTTGTCAAGATCAGGACATTGCCAACAAGATTGTGGTTCTTGACGATCCTTTCACAAGCCAAGACCGGTTTCGTCGGAATTGCACGCAGCAGTTGATCTGTAAATTGGCTGCGACTGCAAAACAAGTCATTCTTCTTTCTCACGACGCTGCATTCTTGCGACTCGTTTGGGATAATCACAATACGGCTACGGCTGAAATCAAGGTGCTTCAGTTGAGTATGATGGCTAATAGTACGACGATAGCCGAGTGTGATATTGAAGCTGAAACCCAGTCTGCTTATCTGAAGGATCATGCGACTCTTTTGCAGTATTCCCGAGAACATAGCGATAACCCATTGGGCGTTGCCAGATCGATTCGTCCATTCATTGAGGGATGGTTGCGGTCGCACTTCCCCGGTCGCTTTTCCTCGAATGAGTGGCTCGGTAACTTCATTGATAAAATACGCAACGCCCAACCGAATGACGGATTGGAACACGCAAAGACAGACCTGCCTGAACTGGAGGCAATCAACGATTATTCAAAGAAGTACCACCACGAGCAGAATACCGAAGCTCCGTCGGCTGACGAGTTACACGGATTTGTGAAGCGGACTTTGCGATTGGCGGGCGGCGCGTAAACCATACCGTACCACAACACACTTTTCAAAAGGCCACCGCGGCCGTGATGAACTAAAAATTGTCAGGCGTAACTTGACACCTTACATGGTTCGCAATCCTCCGATGCTTGTTGTTATGAAATACGAGATTTATCTTGCGGGAACGAACTGCTCATTGGTGGAGTTTTTGAAAGATGACAATGAAGAATAAGTACATTTTAATCGGCATACCGAACAGCGGAAAATCAACCCTCGGACGCAGGGCGGCAGACTGCTTGAAACTGCCGTTTTTCGATACCGACGTAATGGCGTGTGAACGACTGGAAATCGGGAATGTGTTGGAGCAATTCAGGGCAACGCTCAATGGGAGTTTCATGTGGGCACAACAAAAA
>JBOFSQ010000092.1:0-43800 GCA_051651625.1 Thermoguttaceae bacterium
GTTGGGGCTACGGATTTTGTTGTGGATGCGTACCGTGGGTTCGCGGAATACCGCTCACCCACGGCTAAGTTCTATCGCCCCGTTGGGGCGAAAATACCAGACAACCAATGTTCTCGTGCAAGCAGATTTTACTACACCCTGCGGTTTGCACGGTGACGCCACGCACCTTGGCAGCGACGCAGAATCGAGTATATTCTACGCGCAATGACATTTCTAACATTTCCACTTCTCATTGGCGGTTTGTGCGCGGCGGCGGTGCCGGTTATTCTCCACCTCGTGATGCGCGGCGTCCCGAAACGGATTGAGTTTCCAGCACTCCGGCTCGTGCAGCCGAAGATGGTTGCGCACGCAAAAAAATATCGGCTCAATCATCTCGTTCTGCTCTTACTGCGAATCGCACTGCTCGCACTGATCGGACTCGCACTGGCAAGACCAACGATCAAACTCGCCGACTGGTTTCCGCCTGTGGTAACGTCCACCGGACGCGACGCCAACGGTTCGTTCGTCAGCACGCTCGCTTCGTCACTCACGTCGCAAGACGCGCCGGTCTCGGCGGTCGTCGTCATCGACACTTCTCCGCGTATGGGTGTTCTTGCTGCGAATAAAACGTCGCTCGAAAATGCGAAGGCGTTCGCACGCTGGATCATCGAAAATCTGCCGTCTGGAAGTCGCGTCGCAATCCTGTCTGGTCGCGGTGACACCGACATTTTTCAGATCGATCCACTCGCCGCACTCAAACGTCTCGACGCAATGACGATTCACAACTCCGCGCGGCGCGCCGTCGATTCTGCGTCGCGCGGACTGTCGCTCTTCAAAAGCGACCCCGGCCCGTCCGATATGCCGCACGAACTCTACATCATATCCGACTTGACAACTCCATCGTGGGATTTTTCGACTGTGACAACTCTCACTGGAGAAGTTGATAACGTCTCGATCTTCATCATCGACGTCGGAACAACAAACGCGCCGAACAACACTGGCGTTGTCGATGCTTCGATAACATCGCAAGTTATGGAAGCCGGTCGCGGACTCGGCGTGACGGCGGAAGTTCAGCACTGCGGCGAGGCGGCGTCGGCGACGGTTGAGCTGGTCTTGCGGCGTTCCGACAAAGATGCCAGCGAAGTTGAGCGGCGCGGTTCGCGGCTCGTTACGTTTGATGCGGGCGACAAGCGCGAGTCGGTGCCGTTCACGCTCGCGGGTCTTGATGTTGGCGTCTATCACGCGACGATTCGTCTCACAAACTCCGACTCACTCCCGATAGACGATGCGCGATACATCACGTTCGATGTCCGCGCGCCGCGCGACGTGCTTCTCGTTGCCAGCGAACCGTTACAGTCGCGGACGACGTATCTCCGCGAAGGACTAGCGATGGCGGGACTCGCGATTCGCACGTCAGAAATGACGTTTGAAAGTTTCGCCGCGACGACGCCGCGCGACTGGAATTACCGTGCACTCGTGTTACTCGATCCGCCGCCGCTTGCGGAAAAACGGTGGAAAGAACTGGCCGATTACGCAGCGCAAGGAAACGGCGTTGGAATCTTTTTGGGGCGTGCGGCGACACCAATCGAGTCGTTTCAAAGCGAGACCGCAGTACGTCTCATCGGTGGAAAGATGTTGCGTCAAGCCCGCGCGGCGGACGATCCGTTTTGGCTCGTCGCCGACGACAGTGACTCGCCGCTCGTCGCACCGTTTCAGAAACTTGGTATCACGTCGCCGCCGTGGAATTTGCTCCCCGTTTTTCGTTACTGGGAGATGAGCGACATCGTAAGCGGTGCGACGATTGACTTTCGTTACTCCGACCGGCGTGTCGCGGTTGTCACGCAGCGTTACGGTCGCGGGTGCGTGCTCACGATGACAACGCCGCTTTCGGACTCGCCTGCCGATGCGTGGAATCTGTTGCCGCTTGGCGAGGCGTCGTGGGTTTTTCTACTCTTCACCGAGGGTGTTGGCAACTTCCTAACTGGCGGCAGCGCAAACGACTGCAACTACTTGGCGAGTGATCGCGTTGTCGTTCATCCGTCGCTCGAAAAACTTCCGAACACAGTTGCGGTCGTCCCTCCCAGTGGTAAAGAGAAAGAGTTTCGCGTTGGCGTGAACACAGAACTCCGTGAGATTGTCATCGACGACACCGAAGAAGTGGGGCACTACGCAGTCACCAGCGACGGTGCGGCGAACGCGGGCCGAATCGAGACCGGTTTCAGTGTAAACGTTGCGCCGTGGCAACTTTCGTCGCTGGGCCGAATCGACTCAAAACTTCTCGACACACTTTTCGGAAAAGGCGCGTACACCATCGCACGAACGCCCGCCGAAGTCGAATCAGGAATCGTCCGCCGCCGCGTCGGCCAAGAACTTTTTACGATGCTCATCATCGTCGCAACATTGTTCTTCGCTGCTGAATGGATTGTTGCAAACCGTGCGCGGTGAATGTGAAAAACTGCACTACGACCACACGGGTGTAGTAAAGTTTACTTGCACACGTCGCATCGAATCCTAGGGCCAAAGGCCCGTTCTATCCCAGCCTAGGCCATCGGCCTAGGTAACGCGAAACCCTACGTTTTCAAGGGCCAAAGGCCCGCCCTAACCGCAACGACTAGGGCGGGCCTTTGGCCCTTGGTTCTTGTGGGGAACGCAAACCTAGGGCTATCGCCCTAGGCTGGGATAGGACGCACCGTTGGTGCTACGGATTCGATGCAACATCAACAATCGAATCATACGCCGCTCGCTATCGGACTGCAAGTGGATTTTACTACACCCCGACCACACACTACGCCATCCCACCCTCTTGACAACTGGCATAACACCGATAGACTCACTCCCGTTGTCGTTTTGTGGAAGTGGAGAATATGGGGCAACGTGCTCAATGAAAGTGGCGGGGCAAACATTTGCGATTTTCCGTTTCGACAGTTGCGACGACGTCGTGTGAAAACAGTGATAGACTTGTAACGTTTTACCAGAGGTGCCGATGACAAAGCTACACGCAGTATTTTTGGGAATGTTGATCGTCGCAGTGATTGGGTGTGCCCCAAAAGCCAACATAAGTGGGCTTGTCCCAGCCGCAGGTGTTGTTACGCTCGACGGCAAACCGCTTGCGGATGCGTCGATAACATTTGTGCCGACATCGTTCGGCAGCGAATCGCGCGGTGCTGGCGCAACGTCTGACACCAATGGAAAGTTTGTCGTTGCTACACTCGAACCCGATGATGGCATCTTCCCCGGTGACTACAAAATCGTCGTCGATAAACGCGAAGTTGTTGGGAAAGCTCCCACGGAAGCCGACTACGAAGCGGCAAAAGCGACGGGGCGTTCGCCGATTGTGCAATATAAAACGGTGACGCCAACGAAATATGCAAACGCGGCGACCTCTGGCTTGACCGCCACGATCTCTCCGAAGGGAAACAAAGAGATCAAGTTAGAATTGGTGTCGCAGTAAGGAAATAGACCGTTAGCAGTATTCTTGTTCTTGAGTCTGTACGACGCGCCTCTTGCGGTTTCCTACCCCGTCCTTCGTGGGACTGGCGCAAACGGTTGACGTTCGCAGGCTTGTAATCGAAAGGAGAAAAAGAATGAACAACCAAAGATTGGAAAGTGTGTGCGTAGAGACCTTGACACCTGTTAAGATGGGGGGGGGGGGCGACTGCGTAATTCGCGGGGAGTTTGCTGCCCTGCAAAACATTCTACAGGCTGCTATTCTCTTGGCCGCCATTTTCTCGGTTTTACTCTGGTGGAGCTTCTGGTGGTCATCGCGATCATCGGTGTCTTGGTCGCTCTGCTCTTGCCCGCCGTGCAAGCTGCCCGCGAAGCCGCACGCCGAATGCAATGCACAAACGGCCTCAAACAAGTCGTGCTCGCCGGACACAACTATCACGACGTCTACAACTCGCTGCCAATGGGGTCGAGTAGTTCGGGGTATATGAACACCGCCGGTGACTGGATGGACGGCCATCGTTTCATCAGTGGTTGGGTGTATATGCTCCCATACCTCGAGCAAAACGCCACCTATGAACGCTTCATGGTGCAGGCGAATTTCTCTGACCCGGCTGACTACAAGAATCGATTGAATGCGTGGGATTTTGGGAACGGGTCGTACGGTTGTGTCAAAGACGACACCGTCCGTGGAATCCCCGCGCCGTTTCTCTGCTGCCCGTCCGACCGCGGTTCGCTGCGGACTGCAAATGATAGCGCGCCGTGCAACTATCGTTTGAGCGGCGGCGATTACTGCACCAAGTCCGAAGGTTATCACTGGGGACAAGGCGATGGTGCCAGTTTCTCACGCGGCGTCTTCCAACCGTTATATTGGACATCAATGGCGTCTGTAACAGATGGGACCAGCAACACGGCGTTTGCCAGCGAACGTTGCCTACCGCCGACAGGCAAATCGATTCTGGGTGGTGTGGCAAAGAACCAAGGGACGGTCTTTGTGAACGCTAACCATAATGCTTGCGAAGGAACTGGATTCAATCCGCAAAACTGCATTAACACTCGCGGTACGAAGGGGCAATACAAGGCTGCCGTGACAGGCTACTGGGGCGGTGGGATGGAGTTATACCGCTGGTGGGATGCACAGACAGTCATGACATGGTGTAACTTCATCTTGCCGCCAAATGCCCCGAGTTGTAGCGCAGGCGGCGGTCACAACGACCCCGCGCTCATTCCGCCAACGAGTTACCACCCGGGCGGTGCGACTGTTGCGGTGACGGATGGTTCGGTGCGATTTGTCTCCGAGACAATCAACACTGGAAACTTGACTGGTGCGACTGTCGGTACCAACACTGGACTTTGCAAACGCAGTGGTGAATCTAACTTCGGCGTCTGGGGAGCGTTTGGCTCGCGCAATGGCGGCGAGTCGGTGTCGCTGCCGTAGTACGCGAGGTTTCGTAATGCGATTCACAATAGAAGCCGGAAAGAAGGCGTACTCGCCGTATTGACGGAGAACAAGTGCAAACCACAATTCCGTCAATACGCTACCGCTCCTTTCCGGCTACTATTAGAACGCAAAAAAATGACAATCTTTTTCCAACAACAATTTTTGAAAGGAATGAAACTATGAAAACGACAAGAATAATCGCAGGCGTTCCGCGTGGTTTTACGCTGGTAGAATTGCTGGTGGTCATTGCGATCATCGGTGTCTTGGTGGCACTGCTCTTGCCCGCCGTGCAAGCCGCCCGCGAAGCCGCACGACGTATGACATGCACCAACCAGCTAAAACAAATCACGCTGGCATGCCACAACTTCAACGACGTTTACAAACGTCTACCGGGCGCGTCTAATCAGCCCAACCTGAAACCTTGGCCGGGAAATGCTAATCGGGTGTCGATGTTGGCAATCATCTTGCCATACATCGAGCAAACGGCTGTCTACGAAGGTATCTCTGCCGACATCGGGCGTGCCCCATGGGACGAGGACATGACCACCAGTCCCTACACCAAACCGATTTCGACGTTCCTCTGCCCGACCGAAGGGAATGTCCGCCGCGATGCCAATCTCAAGCAAACCAACTACCACGGTAACCGTGGTGATGGTATCCTTGATTGGAACTGGAACGAGTGCCGTGGTGCCTTCGGTAACGCGAGTCAAGAGTCGCTTACTCTCGACACCATGCGTGATGGTACATCCAACACGATTATGTTTTCGGAAGTCGCTCTCGGCGTGCAGGGCGGTTCCCGCAAGATGAAGGAAGGTGTTACAACAGGTCACATCACATTTGACTCGAATGGTTGGGGTGCTGGTACGAAGCCGAGTGCCGCCCTCGTAGCCAAGGGAACCAATGGCATGTTTGCCTCAACTGCTGCTGTGCAAGGTGGCAACTGGCAGCTTGGAGCACGCTGGGGCGATGGCCAAGGGATTTACACTCTCTTCTTCACAATTTTGCCGCCGAACACTTTCTCGTTTGCGGGCAACGATGGCGAGAATTGGGGTATTGCGAATGCGAGCAGCTATCACTCCGGCGGTGTCAATGTGAGCATGTGTGACGGTGGAGTACGTTTCGTCTCCGATACAATCAACACGACCAGCCAAGTTGAGGATCGTACAGGGGCAATGGTTGGCGGACTTACCGTTTCGTTTGATGATCTTGTTCCAGTTACGTCTCCGATGCGTCCACAAGACTACGGTGGCCCGTCGCCTTATGGAGTTTGGGGAGCAATGGGAACGAGCAACGCATCCGACTCGGCTGGTGGGCCGTGATGGTATGCGGTGTAGTTTTTTGTGATCGGTTTGCGTGTTCGTGTTAGCCGTTCACTGGTTGTTTTGGCGTGCGGTATATCCTAGTCCCGCTAGGGACGATCTTATTGTAGCCGAGGGCAAGACGTACTCGTCGCAGCCCTCGGTTTGCGGCCCCCAAATGGAATGAAGTCCCGTAGGGACGACCTTATTCCGAATGGGGAAAACATCGACAACGCTGTTGAGCAATTCCAATAAGGCCGCTCCTACGGAGCTACAAATTCTGTGGTGGTCGTCAACCCAAGGCTGCGCGGAATGCCGCTTGCCTTGGGCTACAATTAGGCCGCCGCTACGCGGCTAGGAGACGCCGTCGTGGATTGACGTGAACGGTTAACCATTTTTTCAACTAAACGAACATCTAGGAAAATTTCAAATGTCAACAACACGTTTATTTTGCGCGGGTGTAGCTCTATCGGTTTTGGTTGCTGTCGTCGGTTGCGGACGAAGTGATTCAGGGCTGATTAAAGTTGCGGGGGAAGTCTTCTACAAAGGCGCACCCGTTGATGGGGCGACGGTAATGTTCAGCCCTGTTGATTTGAGTTCTGGCGCGGAAGCCGCCGCAGGGCTGACCGATGCTAGTGGCGTGTTTACTGTTTCCACCGCGAGCGCAGTTCAAGGTGGTTCGGGGACGAAGCCGGGGGACTACTATGTCCTGATCTCAAAACGTACAACGACCGTGAGTAAAGACCAAGCGGCGTTCGACAGTGGAGAGATTACCTATGACGAGTTACAGAAGCGCAAAGCAAGCAACCCTTACGCCTCTAGCGGCGCGAAGACAACCGATCATCTCCCAGTAAAATACAGCCAACCGCCTCAAGGTGGCAAAGGGTCAGACTTGCGCGCAACAGTTAAGGCCGGGGAGAACAAGTTCAAGTTTGAGCTTACCGACTGATATTTGTAGGCCACGAATGGCTTGCGATATTTCTTGAATCATTTTGAGCGGGACTCCTCATTTGGGGTACCCGCTCTTTTTTTCTCGTGTACAATGCGCATCCGTTCGTGGACGCAAAGTTCGCAAACGGGAAGCGTTCATGGTTTTTCGTCATTCGTCACAAGCATGGTGTTTGTGTACGCACAAACACCGTCAGAAGTGGCAATCAATCGTATCGCGTGCGTGACATACGTCACATGTGCGAGATGTGTAAACCCCGCACCTAACTCAAACTGTAAACGCGGTACCACAATGAAACTCTGTATCTCCCTGCTCTTTGTATTCGCCGCAGTCGTCGTGCCGGTTTACGCCGACGCGATGCAAGTGGTTGTGTTTGAAGGAAAACGTGTCTGGTCGCGGAATGAAGGAGCGATTCAAGTTATCGGTGACGTTGGTGACACTGGCGGTGCTCGCATCGTCCACACCGGCAAACTCGATTGGTCACTCTTCGATGGCGAACGAATCGCCGTTCAATGTGGCGACAGGTTCACGCTCTCCGCGAACATGCGTTGCGAAAGCGCAAACAATTCGGATGGACACGCCGGAATCTCCGTCGTCACACGCAACGCCGCTGGCGACGTTATTTCATGGGACTACGCGCACGCCGCCGCAACACGCGGCAGCAATGGCAGTGGCGGTAACGTGCGATCAACGTTCATCGTCCCGCCAAACGTCGCCACAATCGAACCGCGCATCATCGGAAACGGCCCCGCAACCGTCGATGCCGTAGCGTTCACCATCACCAAGACCGGCACATACGAAATACCAGTAACACCGGTCGTCGAACGACATTCGACCGCAACGCTCGACTTCGCGATCACGTTTCCGTCGGGCGAGATCGCGTTGACCGACAAACGCACGCAGCGAACGTGGCGAACGACAACGAACACATTTTTCGCTGCGCCGAAGAGTGCTCCCGAACAACCATTCACGTTCTCACTCGTCAACTGCGAGACCGCGCAAGAGATCAACGTGCAAATCGTACTCGATGCGAACAGCATCGCATTCGAGATCACCGGCGATGGCGCAATGTCGTCGCGCGGTGTTGCGTATCCGCCGCCGTTCAAATCGGAAGCGGGCGACAGACTCATCGTTCCCGTCAACGAAGGTGTCGGTTATCCGGTCGAGATGAAAGAGATTGGTGTGCGGCGTCTGATTGCGTATGGCGGTCACGGAATTTGCATGCCGTTTTGGGGACAAATCAGCGACGCAAACGGTGCAGGATACGTCGCCATCTTGGAAACGCCCGACGACGCCGCCATCGACATTGTGCCAAACGTTGCGGACGAAGTTAACGAAAAACTCACGGTGGGTTGCGTTTGGGAAGCGTCGCTCGGCGCGTGGCGTTATCCGCGACGGGTGAAGTTTACGTTCTTGGACGGCGGCGGGCACGTCGCGGTTTGCAAAGAATATCGCAAGTACGCCCAGCAAACTGGTCTCGTCAAAACGTTCACCGAGAAAGTGAAAGAGCGTCCGCAGATCGACATGCTTCTCGGCGCGGCGAACATCTGGTTTTGGGGCGACAAAGGTTACAGCGGCGGAAATAGAATGACTGTCGTTCACGAGATGAAAAAACTCGGAATGGATCGACTTCTCTGGAGCAGCGGCGGGAGTGCGGAAGAACTTGAAGAACTCAACAAACTCGGCGGCGTTCTCACCAGTCGCTACGACATCTATCAAGATGCGATGGACCCGGCGCAGTTTGCAAACGTCGCTTACGTTCACGGCGACTGGACGAGCGATGCGTGGCCGCACGACATCAACTGGACTGCACCGAACGGCGAGTGGCGACGCGGCTGGGAAGTCGAGGCGAAGGACACGACGAAGCCGCGAATTGCGTGCGGTGTGATTTGCGACGCGAAGGCGGTGCCGTATGCGGTCAAACGAATCGGTGACGAACTCAAGACGAAACCGTACAAAGCTCGCTTCATCGACACGACCGTCGCCGCGCCATGGTTTGAGTGTTACAATCCCGACCATCCGATGACGCGAACGGACAGCAAAAACTACAAGATGAAACTGCTGCAAACGGTGTGCGACTTTGGCCTCGTCTGCGGGAGCGAAACGGGGCACGATGCGTCGGTTCCGTTCTGCGATTTTTTTGAAGGGATGCTCAGTCTCGGCCCGTATCGCATCGACGAAGCTGGTCGCAATATGCTGGAGCTAGTCGATGATATTCCGCCAAATATCGAGAAATTTCAAGTCAATCCGGCGTTACGTTTACCGCTGTGGGAGCTGGTTTATCACGACTGCGTCGTCGCGCAGTGGTACTGGGGCGACTACAACAACAAGCTGCCGAAAGTGTGGCGTGAGCGCGACCTCTTCAACGCTCTCTACGGCACGCCGCCTATGTATATGTTCACGTTTGATTTTTGGGAAAAGAACAAGGAACGATTCGCGGAGAGTTATCGCACGGCAACGACCGTCGCCCGCGCGACCGCTTACGCCGAGATGACCGACCACCATATTCTCTCGCCGGATCGTCTCGTGCAACAGTCGGAGTTTTCAAACGGCGTCCGCGTGACCGTCAACTTCGGCGATAAGACGTTTCGATGCGATGACGGAACGGAAATCGCCCCGCACGAGTGGTGCGTTGTGAATGAGACCAAATGACACCTCTCCCCCTCGCCCCTTTTCAAAACGGCAAATCTCCGCATAATGGTACGGTCGTTTTTAGATTGAACACATAACCAACAATCAAACAAGGAGAACCGCAATGAGTCGTTTGGAGAAATCGTTTGAGCTTGCGAAGGAGCAGTACGCAGAAATCGGCGTTGATGTTGAGGCGGCGATGAAGCGGCTGGCAACGGTTAAAGTCTCGCTGCACTGCTGGCAGGGTGACGATGTTGGCGGGTTTGAGTCGGCGGATGGACTTCAAGGCGGCGGGATTCTCGCCACGGGAAACTACCCCGGCAAAGCGACGACACCGCAGGAACTCCGCGATCACGCCGACCGCGCACTCGCAATGATTCCGGGAAAACACCGGTTCAATCTCCACGCGATCTATCTCGAACACCAAGGCAAAGCCGTCTCGCGCGACGCCATCGAACCAAAACATTTTGAAGGGTGGATCGAATGGGCCAAAGAACGCGGTCTCGGTCTCGACTTCAACCCGACGTTCTTTTCGCACCCGCTCTCAAACGACGGTTTCTCGATTTCGTCTGCCGATAAATCGCGGCGTGAGTTTTGGATTCGCCACGGAATCGCGTGCCGCAAGATCGGTGCGGCGATGGGAAAGGCACTCGGTACGCCCGCAGTCGTAAACTTCTGGATGCACGACGGTTTCAAAGACATCCCCGTTGACCGCCTCGCACCTCGCAAACGAATGGCCGAATCGCTCGACACAATCTTCGCCGAAAAACTCGACCCCAAACACGAACTCGATGCCATCGAAAGTAAACTGTTCGGAATCGGCAGCGAAACTTACGTCGTCGGCTCGCACGAATTCTTTATGGGTTACGCCGTCAAGAACAACAAACTCATCTGCCTCGACGCCGGTCACTTTCACCCCACCGAAGGGATCGCCGACAAACTTTCGTCGTGTTCACTCTTCGTTGACCGACTTCTCTTGCACGTCAGCCGCCCCGTTCGCTGGGACAGCGATCACGTTGTCATCTGGAACGACGACCTGCGTGCGATTGCCGAAGAACTTGTTCGCAACGACTTGCTGGGCCGCGTCCACATCGGACTCGACTTCTTCGACGGCACGATCAACCGCATCGCTGCGTGGACTATCGGTACGCGGGCGATGATCAAGGCGTTGCTCGCAGCGATGCTCGAACCGCTCGCATTGATGCGGCAGTTTGAACGCGACGGCGACTACACACGACGACTTGCAATGCTCGAAGAGATCAAGACGTTCCCGTTCGGTGCCGTTTGGGACACATACTGCGAACGCAACAATGTCCCTGTCGGGACTGCGTGGATTGATAGTGTGATGAAAGGATGATGCGATGACCGGAACGACCAAACCAGCAACACCAGACTTGTTGTCAAAGCCGACTGTTTATTTGGAGTCATCCGTAATCAGCATGCTCGCAGCACGGCCAAGCAATAATGTTTTAACGCTGGCAATGCAAAGGCATACCCACCAGTGGTGGAATGAAGAGCGTCGCCACTGCGAACTGTTTGTCTCGGCGACTGTGCTGGACGAGATACGAAGAGGTGACGCCTCGGCGAGTCAAGAAAGAATGGCAATCGTACAGGGGTTGCCCATATTGCGTCATGAACCTCAAATTCAGCGGCTCGCAGATGTTTTGGTTCTGCGGCATCTTTTGCCGAAAAAAGCTCTTGAAGACGCCCTTCACATAGCGACTGCGGCACATTACGGGATCAACTACTTGTTGACTTGGAATTGTACTCACATCGCAAATTCAACCAACTTTCGGAGGATTGCAAAAACTATCCGTGAAAGTGGGTTTCAGGCACCAGTGCTATGTACCCCAATGAACTTGTCCTTCCAAAAGAAAGGTTACAAAGATGAGCACGACTCTCACTAAAAAGAAAAAAAAGAAGGTGTGGCAAAACCCATTCGTCGCGGAGCTACGCAAATTGCGAGATGAACGCGCTAAACAGTTTAACTACGATTCCGCAAAGATGTCGCAAGACTTGCTCGACAGACAAGAGGCGATGGAGAAGGCTGGTTGGAAGTTCGTGGACCGGCCATGCCACCGGTACGAGCAACAGGATGAGTAGGATGTCCCTCGCCACGAACGACCAATCACACAGCAGTTCCCCACAACACACATGCCCCAATACACAATCCCCGAATCGTATCGTCCGCTCTTACCGCTACGCGAAGTTGAGATTGCGATCAAAGAGGTGAAAGACTTCTTTGAACGCGAGTTGGCGTCGGTGCTTCAGCTTCAGCGTGTTACTGCGCCGTTCTTCGTTCGCAGCGGACTCGGTCTCAACGACGATCTCAACGGCATCGAGCAACCGGTACGATTTCACGTCCGCGGTGCGAGTGCTGATGTTGAGGTTGTGCAGTCGCTTGCGAAGTGGAAGCGGCACGCGCTCAAGCGTTACGGTTTCGCATCGGGCGAGGGAATCTACACCGACATGAACGCAATCCGTCCCGACGAAACACTCGACGCGATTCACTCGTTCTACGTCGATCAGTGGGACTGGGAAAAGGTGATCGCGCCGCACCAGCGGAACGAAACGTATCTTGCCGAGACGGTGCGTGCGATCTACGGTGCCATCGTTAAGACGGAACGTTATGTTGCGTCGCAACACCGCGCGATCAAACCGACGTTGCCCGAAGCGATCACAATCATCTCGTCAGAAGAACTTCTGCGACGTTATCCAAACGAAAACGCGAAAGAGCGTGAACGCATTATCACGAAAGAGCACGGTGCCGTCTTCATCGTTGGTATCGGTGGCACGCTATCAGATGGGACAATCCACGACGGACGTTCGCCCGACTACGACGACTGGACGACGCCACGCGGCGACGGCGGATTCGGTCTCAACGGTGACATTCTTGTTTGGAATCCGGTGCTGGAGATTGCGTTTGAACTTTCGTCGATGGGGATTCGTGTGAGTCCGCAGGTTTTGCGCGAACAGCTTTCCATTCGGAAGTGCGAGTCGCGGAGCGAGTTTGCGTTTCACCGTTCGCTGCTTGCGGGCGAGTTGCCGCAAACGATGGGCGGCGGCATCGGCCAGTCGCGGCTCTGTATGCAGATGTTGCGAACGGCACACATCGGCGAAGTCGCGTGCGGCCTCTGGCCCGACGACGTAGTTGCCGACTGCCAAAGACGCGGCGTGGTGCTGTTATGAGAGTCGAACTTCGTGATGAGGCGTCAATCGACGCCGCGCTCGACGCCCAGCTCAAACAGTTTCTCGCCGACACGTTTCCAGCTTGGGCCGACATATTTCGGTCGCAGCGAGTGTGGCACCGGACGCCGCCGCTCTACACCGTCATCGCTTGGGACGCTGATTGCGTAATCGGTCACGTTGCGGTTGTGAGCCGCGTAATCACGACGACTTGGAACTGGCGTTATCGCGTGGCGAGTGTACAAGGCGTCAGCGTCACCGAATCGGCACGACATCGTGGACTCGGCAAAACTCTCCTCGCTCGCGCCATCGACGAAGCGCGAACACGCGGTTTCGCATTTGCAATTCTGTATTGCCAAGAATCGCTCGTGCCGTATTATCAACGTCTCGGCTGGACGCTCGCCGACGACTCAATGATCATGCGTAACAGTCGCGATCAGCCGATAGCGATGCGGTCTAACTGTCCGATGTACTTCACACTAGCCGAAACGCAATTCCCCGAAGGCCCAATCGACATCCACTCGCCAGACGACGGCACAAAACCCGACACAAAATCTGCGTGCTTGGCCTTTTGACGCGGCGCAATGGCGGTATAATGCCACGCCGTTGGGTTTGCGTGTGTTGGCGGTTTCTCTCTCTCGAAAAAAAAAATGAGGTGACGTTATGACAGGTTTGGTTCTCGTGCTCGTTGTGGTGTTGGGTGGAATGTTCGCGGCGGCTCTGGTGGTGTTCTTCTGGGGCGTTGCGGTTTACAACGGACTTGTCACGCTGCGGAATCGTTTCAAAAACGCATTCGCACAGATCGACGTACAACTCAAGCGGCGTTACGACTTGATCCCGAATCTCGTCGAGACGGTGAAAGGGTACATGAAACATGAGAAAGAGACGCTCGAAAACGTGACGATGGCCCGCAACCAAGCGTTTGGAGCGAACAGTCGTGCGGCGGCGAATCCCGACGACCCGTCTGCGATGCGTGGGTTAATGAGTGCCGAGTCGAATCTCGGCGGCGCGCTGGGACGGCTCATGGTCGTTATGGAAGCGTACCCCGACCTCAAGGCGAATCAAAACGTCATGGCGTTGCAAGAGGAACTGTCATCGACGGAAAACAAAATCTCGTTCGCCCGTCAAGCCTACAACGACTCGGTGATGCAATACAACACTGCCCGCGAAGTTTTTCCGTCGAACGTCATCGCTGGGTTCTGCTCGTTCCGCGAAGCGACGCCGTTCGTAATCGAAAACGAATCCGAAAAAGCCGCACCAAAAGTGAGTTTGACGTGATGAGAGGTAGTTGCCACATCAAAACAAGAGTTTGAGAGACGCCGAAAATCCCACAGTGGCCACGGAGACGCGCAATGAGTACGACAATTAACACACTCGCTCCAATCGAAATTTGGGAAGTCTCGCTCGATGACGCGACAATCAAGTTTTTTCAACCACTCATCGTTGAACCGGTGCGCGAGCTTGATGATCCGAATGACCCATGCGAAGCTACGCACCTATCGGTGCGACTTCCCAAACTGAATATCGACGTCTTCGCTCCAACGCATTCCGAACTGATCGGTTGGGTGAAAAGTGACATCCGCACAATGTGGAATCACTTCGTCCGCAAAGACGACGCAAAACTCAATCCCGACGCCATCGCTGTCAAACGAAACTACCTCGCCATTGCGGAGGAAGTCTCAAATGGGTAGAGTACGAGCGGGACGCAACGTTGATGCTGCCCTGCGCAAAAAAGGGTTCAAACGTGACGCCAGTGGAGACCACGTTTACTATTTCTTTACCGATCCGGAAGGACAAGAGACAATTCTCAACACAAAAATGAGTCACGGGATGCTCGGCAGTACCATTGACGCCAAGACGCTTTCGCTCATGTCGCGGCAGCTTCGCATAACGAAGGCACAGTTTCTCGATCTCATCGACTGTGTACTTTCCGAATCAGAATACCGGAACATTGTCAACCAACAGTAGAACAATCTATGCAAAATCTCTCTCCTCTGATGCAGTGGCTTGAAAGTCGCACGGGACTCGTTTCGCTTGGGCGTGCGGTGCTTGACTGGAGTGTTCCGGCGGGTTTGTGTGGCTGTAAGTATTTGCCAGCGATGATCGTGTTTGCTGCGATCTTGCAGAGTTTGACTGGCGTCGTTCTCTGGGCGTATTACAGCACGAGTAGCCAGTCGGCGTGGGAGAGCGTTTTCTACGTTCAATACGTTTTGCCCGGAGGTTGGCTCGTTCGCGGGATTCACCACTTCTCGGCGCAACTATTTGTCGCGCTTCTTGGTCTCTACATCGTAACGCGCGTCGTGATTGGTCGCTATCGTGCGCCGCGTGAGTTTGTGTTTTGGACTTCGCTCGTTCTCCTCGCCCTCGCGCTGGGATCGTGTCTCACCGGCGACCTCCTCCAGTGGACACTCTCCGGTTACTCCGCGACGCTCGTTCGCGTCCGGTTTTTGCAGATGATTCCTGTTGTCGGCGACTCGCTGTTCAAGATCGCCGCAGGCGGTAGCGTCTTCGGGACGCTAACGATCCCGCGTTTCCTCGTGCTACACGTTTTGATTGGCGGCGGGATTACGAGTCTCGCTATCGTGTGGCGTTATCTCGACTACCGCGCTTCGCTGCTCGCGGTCGAAAACGCACGCCGCGAAGCCGCCGCACGCGGAATCACAACCGAGTCGCCGTCGCGGTTTGGTTGTCCGTGCAGCGAACCGACGCAGCTTGCATCGTTCTGGTCGTGTCACGTTGTCCGCGTTTCGCTGGCATGTTTAATGACGATGGTGATCGTTCTCGGAATGGTTTTTCAGAAACCGCTTTTGAGTTGCGTCGGGATCGGCGGCGACGAATTCTCGCCGCCGCGCGGTCGCTACTGCGGTGCAGAAGTTGGCGCGCCAGCCGACCTCGCAACGTTCGATGACGCCGCTCGCCCAGAGTGGTCGTTCCGCGCACTGTACCACCTCTCGAACCTCAAAATCTACGACATCCCGCTGGTGTCGCGCTTCGTCAAAGAAAACGGCGAAGTCTTCCCCGGAACAATCAAGTGGATTCCGATTTTCGTGATTCCGGGTTGTGTCGTCGCGCTTATGTTTTTGATGCCGATTGTTGGGCGTGTTCGGATTGGGCACGCATTCAACGTCATCGTGATTGTGGTATTGACTTCGGCGTTCGGTTATCTCACGTACCGTTCGTATCATCACGACTACGTTGATGAAACGATGTCGTCGTTCCGCGCTACGGAGGCGGCGAACCACGCCCGTGCGCAGCGTGCGATTGCGCTTGCTCTCGAAGGGATTCCGCCCGAAGGTATGCTGGCCAAACTCAAACGCGACCCGCTTTCTCAAGGCCCCGTTCTCTTCAAGCAGCACTGTGCAAGTTGTCATCCGTCTGAGCCGCTTGCGGGCGAGTCGCCAATCGCGGGCCTCACGCCGATTGCGTGTGACAAACGTTCTGCGCCGAATCTTTACGCGCCCGTTCGTCAAGAATGGATACGCGGTTTTCTCGACCCGAAACGTGCGAAGTCCGACGATTATTTCGGCAAAACAAAGTTCGTGCGTGGCACGATGGTGAGCAGTTATCTCGACTCGACTCTTCCAGAAATACTTGAGACCGAACCCGCCGAAAAACTCGACGCCATCGCTGCTCTCTTGACTCAAGAAGCGAAACGAACTGCGCCCGCCGAAGACGGTTCGCATCTCACGAACGAACAGCTTGAATTGGTTGTAGACTTTTCGTGTCTTGACTGTCACAAGTTTTACAACACGCGAAAAGAGCCGCCGATCACCGCACCGGACTTGCGTGGTTACATGTCGCGCGAGTGGATGATCGACTTCATCTCCGACCCGACGCAAAAACGTTTCTACGGCCCCGACGCCGGTAAGAACGGTAACGACCGAATGCCATCGTATCACGCTTCCGAATCGTCAGCCGTGATGACACGTCAAGAAATCGAGACGCTCGTCGATTGGCTGCGGTCAGAGTGAGCATCAGCGTGAAAATCAGAACACGAAGCGTAAGCAAGGCAACGTGACGTTGCATCCGATAGCCTCCCGGCAACTCCGTTGCGGTCGGCAAAACAAACAAGAACACGAAGCGTAAGCGAGTGCCCCGAATCAGAACACGACGCGTAAGCGAGTGCCCGAATCAGAGCACGACGCGTAAGCGAGTGCCCGAATCAGAACACGAAACGTAAGCGAGTGCCTCCCGAATCGGAGCGGGAAGCGTAAGCGAGTGAAGAGTTTCCATAACAGTATTCATCCCCATGATGCTCTGTGTATTAATTGCGTGTGGTAGTCACAATCGGATGATCACCGAGCACGCTTCGCTGGCCGCTGATGGCGTCAAGCTCGTTGAGTTGCGATTAGACTTTCTTCGCAAGCCACCGGAGTTGCCGCGTTTGTTGGGCGTGCGTCCTTCGGCAGCACTCGTCACCGTGCGTCGCCCACGCGACGGCGGACAGTGGAAAGATACCGAGGAACGGCGTCAGGTTGTTCTCCGCAACGCGATAGCAACCGGTGTTGAGATGGTCGATCTCGAACTCGACATCGCCCACGGGATACCGCGTTTTGGCAAGACTCGGCGGCTGATAAGTTACCACAATCTCGAAGAGACGCCCGAAGACTTGGGCACGCTCTACGCACAAATGAAGGCGTGCGACCCCGACATAATCAAGATCGCTGCGATGCCCAAGTCGATTGACGACGTTCATCGGCTACTCCGGTTCGTCGCCGCTTGTAACTCCGCCCCCGACAAAATCCCGACGGTCGGAATCAGTATGGGCGAGATGGGGATGGTGAGCCGCATCTTGGCAGGGAAATACGATATGCCGATAACGTATGCTACGTTCTCGGAGGCACGCATCATCGCGCCGGGGCTGATGTACTACAAAAAATTGCGAGACGACTTTCGGTGTGAGAAAATCGATCCCGATACCGCCGTATTTGGAATCATCGGCGATCCCATCGGACACAGTTTGAGTCCGGCGATTCACAATGCGTCGTTCGCCGCCGCGGAGATGAACGCGGTTTACGTTCCATTTCGCGTCTCGGCGGAAAACGCGCTGCGGCTAATCGACGTTGCCGCTGACCTCGGTATTCACGGACTATCAGTGACGATCCCGCACAAACAAACTGTGCTGGAAACGCTAACGCAGCAAGACACCGCTGTCACTAGCATAGGTGCGTGCAACACAATCGTCTTCAAAGACCACGACCGAATCGGTTACAACACCGATTACATCGCCGCGATGTTGGCGATGGAGCGGGCGTGCGGCGGACGCGGCGGTGAGGAGCCGAGTGTACTCGAACGGCGAAAGGCGATTGTCCTAGGTGCGGGCGGTGCGGGGCGTGCGCTTGCGTTCGGACTGGCGCGACGCGGCGTCATAACGACGGTGACGGATCAAGACCCAGACCGCGCACAACAACTCGCGGCGAGTCTGTCGGTCGAGTGGTGTGCGTGGGCGGCACGTCACACAGTTCCGGTCAACACAATCGTAAACTGCACACCTATCGGGATGCACCCAAACGTCAACGCATCGCCTTACGAACGAAGTTCGCTTCGGCAAGAGATGCTCGTCTTCGATGCCGTTTACAATCCAGAAAATACCCTTTTGGTTAAGCAGGCCCGCGAGAAAGGGTGTCGTGTCGTTACCGGTGTTGAGATGTTCGTCGGACAGGCGATGCTTCAGTTTCGGTTGTTCACGGGCGAAAAGGGATCGAGTCAACTTATGCGGGCGGCACTCAAACAGGCACTGCTCGAACAGCATGGAAAAGGAGATTGAAAATCATGAACACGTTTGACACATTTGACCCTGCGTTTCTCGATGGCATTCCGGCACCGGTTTGGCTCGTCCTTTTTTTGAAGGTGCTCGGTTTCACGCTCCACATGATCCCGATGGGGATTTGGTTCGTCGGACTTCCGGTGGCAATTTGCTGTTCGCTGACGTCGTGTGAACGTGCGCAAAGATTTGCTGGGCGCATCTTTCAGCAGCTTCCGATCTTCGTCGCGCTTGGGATTAACTTCGGAATCGTGCCGCTGCTGTTCTTGCAAACGATGATGCCGAAGGCGTTTTACACGGCGACGATTCTGATCGCTTGGCAGTGGCTTGCGGTCGTGCCGCTGCTGCTCGTTGCGTACTACGCGATTTATTTGGCGGCGTTCAGTGTGCGTGATGGGCGACGCTGGTCGTCGCGTCTCGCCGGAGTTGTCGCATCGGTGTCGCTGTGCGGAATCGGTATTGTGATGACGTGCGGACTCGTTCTCATGGTCTCGCCGAATCTTTGGGACTCGCTCTGGGAAAAGACAAACGTCGCAGGTGCAGTGACTGGGCTTGCGCATAGTGTCGTCTTTGTTCCCGACGTGTGGGTACGTCTCTTGGCGATGGCCTCGCTCGGACTTCTGACGACCGGCATTTGGGCCATTGTCGATTCGCATCTTTTGCTGCCACCAACCGACGCGAACCTCGATTACCGCCGCTGGACTCGTCTCTTGGCAACGCTGCTTGTTACCTTGTCGGTTGTTGGTCTAACGTGTGTGGAGTGGTTTGTAAAATCTGGCGTCATCGGCGACGCGATTAAAACGGCGTATCCGCTGTTCGGTTACGTCTTGTCGATTGTGATACTGATTTGGCTCTATCTTTTGATTCAGCTCAAGGCAAAGAGTCTCACGACGAGTGGAATTGTTCTGCTCCTTTTTGGTTATGTGATGACGATTGCACACTTTGCGATCTATCGTCAAATGGGTCAAATGGCCGCGCTCCGCGGACACTCTGGACTTCTGATCACAACGGAGAACGTAGAATGGACACCGATAATCGCTTTTCTTCTGCTGTTTGTATCTGGCGTGGCGTGCGTCGTGTGGATGGTGCGACAGATCGCACTGTCGGGGATCGACAAGGCGTGAAAGTGCCGATGTGGTTTGTGCTGCTCGTGTTGTTGTTTGCGATGCCGCTCAACGCTGAAACGCTGTCACTCTCTAGCGGCGGCGAGTTGCGCGGGCGTGTCGTCACGGACGACGATGCGCCACGCGCGACTGCGTTGAATGCGACTATGGTGAAACTGCCGAACGGTATCACCGTCGCTCTCGACCGGAAACAAGTTGAAAAGGTTGCTCCCGATTCGTCGCCAGCATTGACGGAATACGATCACGCCGCCCCGTTCACGCCGCCGACTGCGGAGGCGCATTGGGAACGGGCGAAGTGGTGCAAAGAAAACGGGTTGACCGAACAGATGCGACTTCACCTGCTCCGCGTGGTTGAACTTTCTCCCGCGCACGCCGAGGCGCGAAAGCAACTCGGCCAGCAACTCATCGGTGGCGTTTGGACGACACGCGAAGAGAATCTCGCGGCCAAAGGACTCGTCAACGACAAACGACGTTGGCGTTATCAGCAAGAGATCGACATCGATCTCGCCAAAGAAGACGCGAAAAATACGCAGAAGCTCTGGCTCAAACGAATCCGCGATCTCCGTGCCGCGCTTGCAGTAGACGCAGAAGCGAAGTCGAAACTGGTTTCGCTCACCGCCCCTGAAGCAGCCGCCGCTCTTGGTGTACTTCTCGGAGAAGAATCATCGAGCGAAGTGCGTCGGCTCTACGTTCTCGCGCTGGGAAACATCGGCACGGTACAAGCCGCACTGATTTTGGCGACGTGGACAATCGACTCGCACGAAACGTCGAGTGATGTGCGAATGACGTGCATCGAACAGATTGCGAAAATGCGAGACGTATCTGGCCCTGCAACCGACTACTTGATCGTCCAGTTGCGTTCGACCGACCCAGTGAGAATCAACGAAGTCGCGCGGCTCCTCGCGGTGCTCGGAAATCCTGCGGCGATCCCCGCGCTCGTCGGCGCACTTCGCACGAAACAGACGCGAACCGTGAACATTGGTGGTGGAACGTCGTACAATCCTACTGGTGGCAGTATGTCGTCAGGTTCGTCACAAATCAAGCAAGACTACTGGGTTGAGAACAAATCTGTACGCGACGCACTCGTTGCACTTACTCGCCAAAACTTCGGCTTCGACGCCGCAGCTTGGCAACGCTGGATCGTCGATTCCCAGCGCACACCACTCTTCAATTCACGCAGGACGTATTGATTGGTTTGAAATTCGGGCACTCGCTTACGCTTCGTGTTCTGATTTGGGCACTCGCTTACGCTTCGTGTTCTGATTCGGGCACTCGCTTACGCTTCGCGTTCTGATTCGGGCACTCGCTTGCGCTTCGAGCTTCTGATTCCCCGCCGCGACGCTCTTGCCGCGCGGGGCTTTTCGGTTATACTCACCGACGCTCGCTCACCGTGCTTCACGTCACACTCGCTCTCACACGAGGTATCACAATGGCCAACAAGTCAACGTCAACTTCTTCGACAACGCCAGCAGCGTCCCCAGCAGTAACTCCGTCGCTGCCGAAGGTTCCGAGTTTTCTCACCGACTTCGATCTCTTTCTCATCGGCGAAGGGACACACTACAGAAGTTACGAAAAGATGGGTGCGCACCTTCGCACCGTCGATGGCGTAAGCGGCGTAAACTTTTGCGTCTGGGCACCGAACGCACAGCGAGTCAATCTCGTCGGCGACTTCAACCATTGGAACGGCACGAAGAATCCGATGTCGAAACTGATTCCGTCGGGCATTTGGGAAATCTTTGTTCCCGGAATTGGCGTCGGTGAAAAGTACAAATACCAAGTCACATCTGCAACAGGCGAAACAGTCGAGCGAAGCGATCCGTTCGGATTTTTTGCGGAAGTTCCACCGTGTACGGCGTCGGTCGTCGCCGACATCGACAACTATAAGTGGAACGACGAAGCGTGGCTTGAGAGTCGTAAAAAGTACGACTGGCTTGCCGCACCGATGTCGGTTTACGAAGTCCACCTCGGTTCGTGGCGACGCCCCGGCGACGAGCCGTGGAAGTGGCTCTCATACCGCGACACCGCAGAACAACTCGTCGAATACGTCAAAGAGATGGGGTTCACTCACATCGAACTTTTGCCGATCGCCGAACACCCGCTCTCTGCAAGTTGGGGATACCAAATCGTCGGATATTTTGCGACGACGAGTCGTTACGGTTCGCCAGAAGATTTCATGTATCTTGTCGATCTGTGTCATCAAAACGGGATCGGTGTCATTGTGGACTGGGTCCCCGCGCACTTCCCGAAAGACGGCCACGGACTCCGCCGATTCGACGGCACCGCACTCTACGAACACGAAGACCCGCGTCAAGGTGAACACCGCGATTGGGGGACGCAAATCTTTAATTACGGTCGCAACGAAGTTCGTAATTTTTTGATCGCAAACGCCATTTTTTGGCTCGATAAATATCACATCGACGGCCTTCGCGTCGATGCCGTTGCGTCGATGCTCTACCTCGACTACAGCCGCGAAGAAGGTGAGTGGATTCCAAACGAATACGGCGGACGCGAAAATATCAAGGCGATTGAGTTCGTCAAACAGATGAACGAACAGATTCATCAACTGTTCCCGAATGTTCTCACGATTGCGGAAGAATCGACCGCGTGGCCCGGCGTCTCACGACCGACGTACTGCGGCGGACTCGGATTCTCGATGAAGTGGAATATGGGATGGATGAACGACACGCTCCGTTATATGCGGCAAAATCCGGTCTATCGCAAGTACCATCACGACGAGTTAACGTTCAGTCTCATCTACGCATTTCACGAAAACTTTGTCCTCCCGATTTCGCACGACGAAGTTGTTCACGGAAAACATTCTGTCCTTGACCAGATGCCGGGAGACCTCTGGCAAAAGTTTGCCAACGCGCGACTTCTCTACAGTTATATGTGGACGCACCCGGGCAAAAAACTTCTCTTTATGGGGAGCGAGTTTGGGCAGTGGTGCGAGTGGAACTTCGATGAAAGTCTGCAATGGCACTTACTCGAATGGGAGTCGCATCGCGGACTTCAAGCGTGCGTCGCCGACCTCAATCGGATGTACCGCAGCGAACCCGCGCTCTACGAAAACGACTTCGACGGACGCGGTTTTGAATGGATCGACTGTCACGACTGGGAAGACAGCATCTTCGCGTACATCCGCAAGGCGAAAGACTGGCGTGACAACTTGATTGTTCTTTGCAACTTCACTCCGGTTCCGCGACGGATGCGGATTGGTGTCCCGCAGTATTGCTGGTACGCCGAAATTTTCAGCAGCGACTCCGCACACTACGGCGGCAGCGACACGGGCAACGGCCCCGGCCTAATCGCCGAAGAGATCGCGTCGCACGGCCACCCATACTCCATCGACGCCTACTTCCCACCACTCGCCGTTTCGGTGCTGAAGCCGAAACGGTGAAATAGAACATACCTGATTATGGACGCGAGTGAACTTCACGCTGAATCCGAATTAAGTACCGACGACGCAAAACAGGGCAACATTTTCGACACCTTCGTCAAGGAGATGTTCGGGATGATTGTTGTCTTCGTTGACTTTCTCGTCAACTACGCGGAGGCCGAGTTTGTCGAAGAGATCGACCTTTCACACATTCAGTCCGAGCCGACGCACTACAGCGGCCAACATGGTGACGAGCGCATTGTCGATTTGGTGTTTAAGTGTCCGCTCAAACACGGTGGCAACGCGATGGCGGCCATCATTTTTGAGCACCAAACCGAGTCACTTACGCACATTCCGCGCAAGCTGCTGAAGTACATTAGTGCGGTTTGGGAGGGTGAATTCCGCGCGGGAGTGCCGCTCTCAATTCCATATTTCCTCGTACTGCGAACAGGCAAGAAGCCACATCGTAAACCGTATCCGTCGCTCGTTGACCAGTTTTTGAAGTACAGTTCTGGTCGCATGCTCGCTTCGGTGCCGCGCTTTGATTACCTCGTTATTGACGTTCCATCACTTGACTTGAAAACGCTTCCCGGCGGCCCGGTTTTGCGGTTGAGTTTGGGGATTCTCAAAGCGTCGATTGCTGGCACGGACGAAGAGTTGGCGGCGGTACTTTCCGTACTCGATGAGATCGGCGAAGGGAACGACGATTTACACAAAGAAATCTTTCTCAAAGTGATGACGTTTTTGTCTCGCGTTCGCAAATCGCAGCGGCGTCCGCTTGACGTTGCCACGATCAAGAAAATTCTTCCACCAAAGGAGCACCCAATGATTCTCTCAATTTTTGATGAAAAGTTTTTGGAAGGAAAAACTACTGGCTTCGCCGAAGGTGAAGCACGCGGCGAAGCGCGAGGTGAAGCACGAGGTGAAGCACGAGGCGTGGTGCGTGGCGCGGCGCGGGCACTCATTCGCATCCTCAACAAGCGACTTGGCGCAGTGCCGCAGCGTGTCGAAGACCGCGTGATGGAGATTCGAGATTTAGTCGTCATAGAATCGCTCACGGAGTTTGCCATAACGTGTGCGTCGCTCGAAGAATTCGAGGACGCACTGCGGTGAAAAATACCGAGTCATCAGTGATTGGCTACTGTTTCCAAACTGGTCTAATGGCATCTTGTCCCGCAGATTCTAGTGAGTATACCACCACGCTGGAGCGAATGAAACTCGACGCACTCGCCGAGTTCGCTGCTGGTGCCGGGCACGAAATCAACAATCCGCTTGCGACGATCTTGGGTCATGCGCAAACGCTCCTCGCACGCACCGACGACGAAGCGACGAAGCGCACACTCGGTCAAATATGTGCGCAAGTTCGCCGCGCACACGAAATGATCGCCGACCTGCGTCTCTTCTCACGTCCACCGAAACCAGAGTTTTTCAACTTCTCACTTCGGACTCTGCTCGAAGAGATTGCAACTGCGGCGAATGTTCAACTTGTCGTGGACGGTTTGCACGAATGCGAGATATGTTCCGATCCGGTACAGCTTCGCGTCGCACTCGACGCGATTCTCAAGAACGCCATCGAAGCGACGAACGGCGAACCGAACGCGGTGCGACTCTCGTGCCGTGTACACGGCGAAACATCGGTGCGGATCGCCGTCGATGACGGCGGTGCGGGGATTCCGCCGGAGATTCGTTCACTCATTTTCGACCCGTATTTTTCAGGTCGTCAGGCCGGACGCGGACTCGGATTCGGTCTCTGCAAAGCGTGGAAGATCGCCGAACAACTCGGCGGAACGCTCACAGTCGAAGACAGCGACCTCGGCGGCGCACGATTCGTGCTCACGCTGCACAAAACACCATACAACGAATGACGTTGCCATGCAAACCGCAAACCTCCAGACCAGTTTCGCACTCTGTCGCGCGCGGACACTCGCGGCGCGGTCTAATTTGACGGTTGCGTTTCGCTTGCTGCCGACAGAAAAACGTCGCGCGATGGAAGTTCTCTACGCCTGCATGCGTTACACCGACGACCTCGCCGACTCGCCAAACACAAGCATCGCAAACAACTCGCAACAACTCGATGTCTGGCGCAACGCAGTTCTGGCATATCTCGTACTCCGCGAGAGCAATATGATTATAATGTCGCGTTTTCCAGCACTGGCCGACGGCGTTGCGATCCTTCCCGCCGTTCGTTGGATGGTCGATACTTTCAACATTCCGCCTACCACAATTTTGCAAGTGATCGAAGGCGCGAAGTCCGACACGCATCCGCAGCGGTTTCGCACGTTTGACGACGTAGCGGCGTACTGTCACCTCGTCGCTACAGCCGTCGGCCACGCCTCGCTGGCGATCTGGGGGACACGCGAACCGTTAACGTCGCCACAAATTGTTGAAGCGGCGAATGCGTGCGGACTGGCGTTTCAGTGGACGAACATTCTCCGCGACCAAGTCGAAGACGCGCAGTGCGGTCGCCTCTACTTGCCAATCGACGAGATCGAACAGTGCGGACTCACGGAAGCAGAACTGCTCGCGTGGCTGGAAGACCCGTTACGCGATGCTGGAGAAGTTCACGCAAAATGGCTACAACTCATGTCGCACCAGTTTGAACGCTGCGAACGCTTCTTCAGTGACGCGGCGTTACTCGCGCCGCTGATTGACGCCGATTCGCGTTCTCTGTTTCGCGCGATGTTCGGTGCGTATCAGACGCTCTTTCGCATCATGCAACGTTCACCGGAGCGGATTCTTGCGCAGCGAGTCCGTCTCTCCGCATGGGACAAACTCTGCCTCGCCGTGCGCGGCGTGTTGAAGTTGTAACGCAGCATAAAGCTCGCGGATTTGCGATTCGACGCGGCTGTGCAATTCTGTTTCGGTGAGCGAGACGTATTCTTCGTATGGAATTGGCGTTCCCAAAGCGACGCGGATTGAACCGTGCAGATGCGGCAAACGCTGCGTTCGCGGCCACGCCTCGAAGCATCCGGCGATTGCCGTCGGTAAAATCGTTGCGCGACTTCGTACCGCGAGAGTGAGAAACCCAGACTTGAACGCTCCGATCTCGCCAGTGAATGTCCGCGAACCTTCGGGGAAGATGAGAAGTGCTTCACCGCGTTTGAGACGCCGAAGCGATTCTTTGATTCCGGCGTAGCCGATCCCTTCTTGGTCGAGCGGGATGGCGTCGAGGAGGTTTATCAGCCACGCGAACGGCTTGAACCGGAATAGCGTCTTGCGGGCCAAGAAGTTCAGCGGACGATTCAAAATCGCAGCGGCGATGAGCGGCGGGTCGAAGTGGCTCTGATGATTCGAGACAACCAGCATCGGTCCCGACTTCGGAACGTTTTCGCGTCCCCAAAATCGAACACCGTATAAGACGAGAAAGAAGAGAACGACTGGGAATCGCGCGACTTCGTAGGCGAGTCGCCGCAACCATCGTGGCGGAGAAGCTGGAGATTCAGTGCGAAGATTCGTTGGGGCTGGCGTAGACATCGCGGCAAAGGATACCGCAGACGTTCATTCTGTCAACATGTCTTTTGGCCCGCCTTGAGTTTTTCTCGCTTTGGGGTAAACTGCCTATCCGTTCTCGCCGTTTGTCGCGTGGGCAAACAGTTATGCTGGCGATTGGCGGTGAATCCGTTTCTGTCCTCTCAATTCAAGAAGGAGAAGTCTCAATGGGAATCAAAGTTGGTATCAATGGTTTTGGTCGGATCGGTCGCCTCGTCTTTCGCCGGATGATGGAGACGCCGGGAAAGTTTGACGTCGTCGGGATTAACGACCTCACCGACACCGAGACGCTTCGCGTCTTGCTCAAGTATGACAGCACACACCGCCGCTTTCCGGGGAAGGTCGAGTGCGACGAATCGAATCTCATCGTCAACGGCGTGAAGATTCCGATCTTCAAAAACACGAACCCCGCAGAAATTCCGTGGGGAAAAGTTGGTGCCGACATCGTTCTCGAATCAACCGGTAAGTTCACAACCCGCAAAGGCGAAAAACCCGGATTCGACTCCCACCTCGACGCCGGTGCAAAGCGCGTCGTGATTTCCGCTCCGGCGAAGGGTGCCGATTTGACGTGCGTTCTCGGCGTCAACGACGAGAAGCTGACCAAAGACGTTATCTGCGTCTCGAACGCAAGCTGCACGACGAACTGCCTCGCGCCGGTTGCCAAGGCGATCTTCGACAAGTTCGGAATCGTCCGCGGACTTATGACGACCGTTCACAGCTACACCAACGACCAAGTCGTTCTTGACATTCCTTACAAGAACATCTATCGCGGTCGTGCTGCGGCACTCAACATCATCCCGACGACGACCGGTGCCGCTGAAGCCGTTGGCGAAGTGATTCCCGAAGTCAAAGGGAAGCTGACCGGTTACGCCCTCCGCGTCCCGACGCCAACCGGTTCGTGCGTTGACCTCGTCGTCGAGACGGCGAAGCCTGTCACCGTTGACGCCGTAAACGCCGCGATCAAAGAGTACGCCGAAGGGAAGATGAAGGGGATTCTCTCGTACTGCACCGATCCGGTCGTCTTGTCCGACATTGTTGGCGACAGCCACAGCAGCATCTTCGTCCCCGAATGGACGCGAGTTATGTCCGACACTATGGTGAAGGTCTTGTCGTGGTACGACAACGAATGGGGGTACAGTTGCCGCAGCGTCGATCTCATTGAGAAGTTTGGGAAGATGATCTAGCGTGATGTTTCCCGCGATCAATTCGGCGGTCGCTGGCAACGGTGACCGCCGTGTATTGGTTGCGTGAAAGGAGGGAAGTAGATGTCTTGGCTGATTGATTTCTTTTTTTGTTCCATACCTGCATCTGTCAGTGAAGAGCAGCGTACCCGTGATCGCCATCGCCGTGTCAAACGGATTGTGAGCAGTCTGGCACGCGGGAATGTCTCGCTCCAACGTGGCGACTACATCACCTCGCCCGATATTGAACGTTTGCGTGAGGCCAACCGGATTTACGATTTCAGTAAGTAAGTCATGAGTGAAAACTTCTTCGTACTTTTTGAAACGGCAGAGCGGCACATCAAAGGTGCGGAGCGGTTGTTTCAGGGAGAGTGTTTCGGCGGAGACGTGGCAGCGGTTCAGGGTTTGCTCTTTCCTGCTGTCAACGAATTGCGGTACGCTGGGTTTCACTTTGCCAAATCAGTCTCTACTACAGATGCGGACGAAAAAGCAGTTGAACTGGAAAAAGCGGTGCGGCACTGCCAGCGGGCGAGCCTTGACGCCAACGACGCGCAGTTGCAATTTTTGCTCGGTGAATGTCGCCAGTTCAAAAACGACTACAGAATGATCTGTATCGGTGGTGTCGTCAATGAGTATCTGGGCGACTGTACCGAGCTGAATCGGATCAACAGGTCACTCAACACCACCGAGCGCAGTGAGATCAGCTTGGAAGATTTGGAATGCTGGCGTAACTTGCTGGTCGCCATCGTCGAACGCTGGACGATGGCGCGAGAAGAACTCAACAAAATCGTCGATGACATTCGACGTGAACACAGTTACCGCCTCTTGCAAATCTTTATCGGTGTGCTTGCCATTGTAGCGAGTATTGTGTGTGCTGTGTTCTGGCAGTAGGCGAATGATTTGTTACACTCTATACCGTAAACGGGGGCAATTTGTCTGTCGGCACCACAATGGCAGGACATTTTCACCCCGTTTTGAGTATACACACCAAAATGGTCTCGCAATGTCATTCTCTCGATGCAGCTTTTATTCACTCGTTCTCGTGATGGTTGTCGCTTGTTCAGAAGTGATGACGATGCAGACCTTTTCTGCTGACCCGAAAGTTTTGTATCCGACGCCAGAGGGCGTTTCGTCGATTACGTCGCCGGAAGTTTCGCCGATTGCGTCGCCGAAAATGAAGTGGGCCGACGCCTCGAAAAAGGCCGACGATAGCGGCAGCCCCGTCGCGTATTCCAAAGACCCAAGCGTAGTGCATTTCAAAGACCGCTACTTGATGTACTTCTCGCTCCCGCCAGATTCGCGTGAAAAGAAAACGTATGGCTGGACCATCGGTATCGCCGAGAGCCGCGATCTTGTTCACTGGAAAACGATTGCGGAACTGTCTCCGATGCAAAGTTGCGACGCGAAAGGGTTGTGTGCCCCTTGCGCCAAAGTTTGGGACGGCAAAGTACATCTTTTTTATCAGACGTATGGCAACGGTAAAGACGATGCCATCTGTTATGCGTCTTCGGAAAACGGCGTCGATTTCAAGCCGCACGCAGACAACCCAATCTTCCGGCCTTCCGGCAATTACACTTGTGGCCGCGCGATTGACGCCGACGCATTTCTTTTTAGCGGCAAACTCTTTCTCTACGCCGCCACACGCGACCGCGAGATGAAGGTGCAAAAAATCGTCGTCGCCACCGCCGATCCTACTTCCGATCTCTCGCCGAAATGTTGGACGCAGCCTGTCCAAGCTGCAATTTTGGAACCGGAATTGCCGTGGGAAACGAACTGCATCGAAGCTCCAACCATCTGCCAGCGCGGCGACGCCTTGATCATGTTTTACGCCGGTGGTTACAACAACGATCCACAACAGATCGGCGTCGCTCGAAGTACCGATGGTATCAACTGGACTCGTTGTTGGTCGGTACCGTTCATTCCAAACGGCCCGAAAGGTTCGTGGAACTCTTCCGAGTCGGGTCATCCGGGCGTGTTCGTCGATGACGATGGCCGGACATACCTGTTCTACCAAGGCAACCCCGACAAAGGCCGCACTTGGCTCTTGTCACAACTTGAAGTCGGCTGGGAAAACGACGTGCCATACGTCATCGTTCCCGAAACGAAATGAGGAACGTATGCAACAGCGGCGACGGGACGAAGGATAGAACTTCACTACGCCCCATTGACAGCAGGCATCATTCCCGTTCCCGCAGCAATTCGGCGTAACCGGTGAGTCCGATCTCCATGCTGCGGCCTTGCAACTCAAACTTCGTCGTCACAGGAAGGAAGTTTTTGCTAACGAGTTTGTTGAGTTCGTCGCAGAGCGAGTTGCGTGTGTAACTCTGCTTGAGACGTTGGTACAAACTTTCGAGCGTGAACTTCTTGCTCTGCTTAACCACCTCAGCCATCTCGGCAAAAAGCGATTCCTGTGATCCGTGACGCATGTAAAACTCAAAGTTTCCGATTCGCATTTCACGCTGAACGGCAAGCAACTTGTCAAAATCGCTGTCGGCGACTTTGCCATTTTTTGCATTGTCACGAAGCAGGTCGAGAAAGTCGCTGATTTCCCAGCAACTGCCGCCGAAAAAGTCCCACATCTTGTCGATCTGTTTTGGTGACAGTTTATACGATGTGATTCCGCTCTCTTTTTCAAGGTGTGTAAGCCAACCGTAAACGTCGTCCTTGCTCAAGTATTCGACTTCAAAAAACGTAGACGTCTTTTTGAGTTTACTGTCGTCGTAAATTCGCTGCAAGAAGTGGCCGTCGCTGCTTGCGACGATCACATGGCAAAGGTGCGACTCTTTCGTCATCGCTACGAAAAAGTTGAACACCTCCGTCAAGAGCAAACGCTGACGCTTCATGTAGATGCCTTCGAGTGCTTGCAGTTCGTCGATGATGATAATCGGACGCAATCCTTCCGCGTTGAGTTTCTGAAGCTGCCGCTTCATTATCATGAACGGATTGATTTTGTTGTTCTCAAGCTCGGTGAGCGTCTTGCGTTCGACGCCAAACAACTTAAAATCGACACTCATTCGCGTCTCTTTCGATTCCTTCTTGTCGGGAACGAGACCGAAAAAGTGCTGGATGAAGTCTTTGTATTGAACAATCAAAATTTCTCGCAGGTTAAAATACTTGACGTCGAACTCCTTCTTTTCGAGGCACTCCGCGGCGAACTTGTAGAGTAGCGTTGTCTTGCCGCTGCTCTTCGGGCCGAAGACGAACAAAATGCGTCGCGGGTCGCCGACGACGCGGTTGTGCAAATATGCAAGTTCATCTTTGCGATTGATAAACGCAATATGGTTTTCGGTGTTCATCATCGTTCGGTTCCTTCTGTGTGTTGGACTAACTCACTGCTCATGGCACGCATTATAACCGCCGCATGCGCGGTGCGTAGGGGACGTTCATGAACCACCACGCCTCCGCTATTTTGATAAACTTTTGCAAAACATTGGTGTTGCGGGTTGCTATCAGTGTGGTATCATGACAGACGTTCGGCAGTGCGTATCGAGAGACTGGCGACATAACAAGGAGAGATTCCAATGCGAAAACTCGGCGTGCTGTTTGCAATTTTGATTTTGTCATGTGCGATGACGCGCGGCGCATTTGCGGCGATGGTGCTTGTCGAAGCGGAGTCGTTTGCAAATCTTGGCGGGTGGAGTGTCGATCAGCAGATGATCGACGTGATCGATTCGTCCGTGCTTCTTGCGCACGGTTACGGACGCCCCGTCGCCGACGCTACTACTAGCGTCACGTTTGCTGAACCGGGTGAATATCGCGTCTTCGTTCGTACTCGTAACTGGGTCGCACCGTGGACGCCAAACGAAGCCCCCGGAACATTCCAGCTCCTCATCGACGGTAAACCGCTCCCAACTCTCTTCGGTACAAAAAGCGATTCGTGGTTTTGGGAGTTCGGCGGAAACGTCACGATCACCAGTCCGCAGCAGCGTTGTGAACTTACGCTCCACGACAAAACCGGATTCGATGGACGATGCGACGCAATTCTTTTCGTCCGCGACGCGAACTTCACGCCTCCCGAAGATGCCAACGAACTCAAAACGCTGCGACGTAAACTCCTCGGACTCACGCCATCGCCCAACGACGCACCGCAATATCCGCGTTACGCCGGTACGCAATCGACTGTAGCAGCCGCGCCAGAAGAGTTTGACCTCGTCGTCTGCGGTGGCGGAATTGCTGGGACGTGCGCGGCGGTTGCGGCAGCGCGGCTCGGCGTGAAGGTTGCTCTCGTTCACAATCGCCCCGTTCTCGGCGGGAATAACAGCAGCGAAGTTCGCGTTCACCTCCAAGGGCGAACGCACTACCCGCCGTACCCGAATCTCGGCAACCTCGTCTACGAACTCGACCCACTCCAAACCGGAAACGCCCAGCGCGGCGAAGTCTACCGCGACGACAAAAAACTCGACATCGTTGCCGCAGAACCGAACATCACACTCCTGCTAAATCATCACGTCGTCGCAGTCAACACCGAAAAGCGTGACGCAAAACCGCAACATATCACTTCGATCACGGCTCGTAACATTGTCACAAATGCGGAGTCGCGGCTTGTTGCAAAGACGTTCGTCGATGCTACTGGTGACGGCACCATCGGATTTTTGTCTGGTGCTGCGTACCGCGTCGGACGCGAGTCGCGGAGCGAAACTGGCGAGCCACTCGCGCCCGAAAAACCCGATGCGCTCGTGATGGGTGCGTCAACGCAGTGGTACTCCGAAGAAGTTTCCGAGCCTACTTCGTTCCCGAAGTTGCCGTGGGCGGTGCAGTTTACTGCCGAAAGTATTTCGCCCGCACTCGACGGCGAGTGGGACTGGGAGACCGGAATGAACCGCGACCAAATCGGCGATGCCGAGGCGATCCGCGACCACGCCCTTCGCGCCGTTTACGGTCACTGGGCGTATATGAAAAACGAGTGTGGCGGCGAGTGGCGTGAAAAAGTTGCGAATCGGCAACTGTCGTGGGTTGCGTTTATCGCTGGAAAACGCGAGTCGCGGCGCATTCTCGGTGATGTCATTTTGCAAGAGCAAGACATTGTTGAACAGCGTCCGTTCGACGATGCCTGCGTCGTAACGACGTGGACAATCGACCTTCACTACCCAACGCCGCACCAGCAAAAGTATTTTCCGCAAGAAGAGTTTCGCACTGTTGCGGCGCACAAAAAGATCGTACCGTATGCGATTCCGTACCGCTGTTTCTACTCGCGCGACGTTGACAATCTTTTTATGGCGGGGCGTTGCATCAGCGTCACGCACGTCGCGCTTGGAACGATTCGCGTTCAGCGAACGGGTGGGATGATGGGGGAAGTGGTCGGTATGGCGGCGTCGCTCTGTCGAGAGCACAACACAACTCCGCGCGGCGTCTACGCGCAGTATCTGCCCGAACTGATCGCACTCATGACCACCGGCGTTGCCCCGCACCCCGAACGCTACTACCCAAGTGCCGCACCGATGTTGGCAAAGTAGAAGTCGTGGCAGAGAATCGGAACACGAAGCGTAAGCGAGTGGATAGTGTGTCGCCATAGGCGATGTGGTTCCCCACTACACCCTCACCAACAAAACTTCTCCACTCCCCATTGACGCCTAACATTTCTTTCGATACGATTCCGCTTGTCGTGTTTGCTGGTTGCTACTGTTTGTGGCCAGCCGTTTTCTCGTGTTTCGCTTTTTGAAAGGAGACTGACGATGTACAAGACTTTGATGATTTTGGTTTGTGGACTGGAAACGATGTTCGACGCAGCGTGCGCTTTCAGCGGTACGCCAAATATTAAGATGGGGGGGGGGGGGCAGAGTTGGTAAACTCCGTGATGTCTTTGGCGTCTTCTCTGACGCCGCTGTTCCCACTACTTCTCGACGTCGCTCTCGCGGCTTCACTCTCGTCGAACTGTTAGTAGTGATCGCCATCATTGGCGTTCTCGTTGCCCTACTCTTGCCCGCCGTCCAAGCTGCTCGCGAAGCGGCGAGACGGATGCAGTGCTCCAACAGCATGAAGCAGTTTACAATTGCGATGCACAACTACCATGATGTTGCTCAGTCGTTTCCCGCTTCAAAATCGTTTATCAAAGATGTGGATTGCTGGAGTGCCCAAATAATGCTTATGCCATACTATGAGCAAATGGCAAACTATGAAATGCTGTCAGCAACATCTGAAAGGCTGTTCCAAGAAGCTGGATACGGTTGGTGGTCCTACTTCTGTTACTGGAACGTTGATCAAGATTATGAGCTGATCGCCAAGGCAGCCCCTATCACAGCACTGCTTTGTCCATCCGACTCCCAATCTAAAGAACCAACCGCTGCTGTTGAAGCGGACTGGTATTGGGTTGGAATGCCACGCACCAATGTAATCGTATCGCGTGGTGACGGGCTTTACCATTGCGAAACAGACCCTGATGTGTATTCTCACAACATAAGTGTCAAACGATCTGTTTTTGCTCCCAAACGGTGGCGGAGTACGGCCTTTTGCACAGATGGTACGAGTAACACCATTGCATGTAGCGAGACAGTGACGTCCACCTCTATGCGAAATAATACAGATGTGCGCGGTGGTGTTGTGCTCGCCGGTGATGCACACCAGTCACTAGACCGCGCGACAGACCGCTTGTGGTGTGCGAGTAATCGCGGTTACGGTGGAAGCAACAGAGCATTTGACCCAGCTAATGTAGCTGGTATTAGTGTTCGTGGATGTATTTCCGATGGTTCCGTCCAATACACGGGGTTTCATACGGTTTTGCCACCGAATTATCCGTCGTGTAACCGTAGTAATCACGAGGGTGACTGGGGATTGTACCCCCCGTCAAGTAATCATTCGGGGGGCGTTAACTCAGGATTCTTCGATGGTTCTGTTCGTTTTATTAGTGAAACGGTGAATTTTGGAGCCGCCACGGCGCAACAAGTTGATAGCGGTCCAAGCCAGTACGGTGTCTGGGGTGCCCTCGGTAGCCCAAACGGAGGCGAGACCACCTCTTTGTAGCAGGCGTGTTTCTGGAGAGGTCGTTTAACTATTTTCAGATACCGCTGATTTTCGGTGGTATCTCTTTCAGAAAGGTGGTAGTTCCATGACGTATTTGCGTTCTATTTTGATGCTGGCTTTGTCACTGAACCTCGTAACGTTATTAGGTTGTGGTGGCGACCAACGTCCGCGAGATCTCCCGAAAACTTATCCTGTGAATGTCACTATCATTCAAGATGGCAAGCCACTAGCGGATGCCGCCGTAACGCTGATGCCTGATGATACCGCGAGCCGTTTTTCTGCCGTGGCCACAACAGACCGCAGCGGTGTAGCCAGACTCAAAACGTTGGGTATGTATGTAGGTGTCCCTGTAGGAAAGTATAGGGTGCTAGTCACCAAATCAGACAAGGTTGAAAAGCACAAGCCAATCACCGGAGCAAAACGGCCTGGTCCGGGTGGAAAAGGTGGTAACGTACTGGACGAGTTGCGTAAGGAATACGACTTCTTTAATCTTATAGACCCTGTTTTTGGTGATATTGAGAAGACAACGCTGAATGCCGATGTGCAAGCACAATCGAACACTCTTTCATTTGACGTCGGTAAGGCCATTCGAGAGAAGATCGAATCAAGACGATAACCGGACGAAATTTGTTGCGGTGCGTAATGGACACACACCGGTCACTCTGCTACGCTCCGTTTCTGGCTGCCGTTTTTGTACTCGGAATCTGGGCACTCGCTTACGCTTCGTGTTCTTATTGTCGTAACGCATTAAGAACGCGAAGCGTAAGCGAGTGCCCAAACAGAACACGAAGCGTCACATCACAATCAGCATCGCAAGTCCGCCGATGAATGGCGCGGCGAAGAGTGCGGCGACGCGGATTGCTAGACGCCGGTCGGCCATCATAAAAACGATCAGCCACTTGAAAACGAGACTCCCCATCGCCGCCGCGACGATCAGTCGCCAACCGTCTTGCATCATTGTTGTTTGTGATGTTGTTACTTGCGCCGGCGTTGTTTCTATGACCGCCATTCGTGCCGTCGAGAGTGTTATTGCGTCCATGTCGGTCATGCCGGAGACGGCGGCAAGCAGCGTCAGCACGCCGTGCCCTTCTACGTTTGCTCGCACCGCTGCCAGCATCAGCAGCAGAACAACGTAAAGAACGCCAAAGGTGAGCGCGGTCTTGAGATACGCGGGATTCTTCGGACGCGAAACTTCGCACACTCCACGCGACGCCCCAAGAAACCACTCCACACTGACCGCAAGCAGCATCAGCCCCATCATAATTCCGAGCGGTATGACGCAGGTATATGTGAACTCACGACTAATCACAAACATCTCAACAAAGACGCGAACAAACACAACCGTCGATGCAACGCCAATCGTCACCGTCCCCGCATGGTAGTTCATGACGGAATCGCGTCCGCTCTGACAAACGCTCACCGTCGTCGCCGTACTCGAAACCGCTCCGCCCAAGAGGCCAGTTAAGACGCTCCCCGCACCTTCGCCCCAAAACAGCGAAACGATGTACCCCAAAAGTCCCATCCCAACAATGAACACAACCATCAGCCACGTTTCAAACGGATTGATCACATCGTAAGGGCCGAGCGTTCGATTCGGGACGACTGGCAAAATGATGCACGTTATCAAGACGAACTGCATTATTGCTTTCATATCGCCGTCGGAAAGGACGGTAACGGCGCGGTGAATCTCCGGCTTGAACTGAAGCAACAGAGCCGTTCCGCCGCCGACGACAATCGCCACCACAAACATCGACTCCATCGACAGCAAAACGCCGACCGTGAACATCACGAGCGTTGCCATAAACGTCGTCTGTCCGAACTCGATTTCGTGGCGTGTTGTTCCATCGTCGTCTGTGCCGTGCTGTTTGAGAATTGAACGCACTGCCGCCATCACGTCTGGCAAGATTCCTCCGAGTGCGACGACGATGAGTCCGCCGAAGAGAATCCACGATCCGTGGGCCGTCGCCAAGTATCCGCATAGCGTCCCGAATATCGAGACGAGCGGAAACGTGCGAACGCCGCCGCGACGAACGTTCGACCGTTCCCGCTGCAAACCGACCAAGAGCCCGAGCACAAGCGACAAGAGAAGCTGTTTTGCGATGAGTGTGTCCATGTTGTTGGTGTGGGGGATGGTGTAGTAAAACTTTCTTGCACGCAAACATTTGGTTCGACGAGTTTTCGCCCCAACGGGGCGACAGAACTTAGCCGTGGGTGAGCGGTATTCCGCGAACCCACGGTACACGGCCACACCAAAATCCGCAGCCCCAACGGGGCGTAAGAGCTGTGTATACGGCCTCCAATTCTTGCGCCCCGTTGGGGCTTTCTGGATTTTGGGGTTTCCGTACCGTGGGTTCGCTCCGCTCACCCACGGCTAAGCTCTTGCTGCCCCGTTGGGGCAAATTACACAATTCACGATTGCAATCAAAACTTTACCAAACTCGCTTACGGCTTTTGTTTGAGGTTGCCTTGTATGAAACGGTTCGCTGGCTATACTCACTATGGGGCGTAGATTATGCCCTAACATCGCCGCCGCTACAAGGAGACGGGTATGGAAACGGGTGACATTCTTCTCAAACACGGTCTGCTCGACAAGCAGCATCTAGCAACGCTCCGCGCGATTCAGCGTGAGTCGTCGGTGGCAGTGCGCATCGACGAGCTTGCGATCCAAAAAGGGATGCTCACCGAAGAACAAGTCCTGCGAACGCTTGGCGACGAACTCGGACTGACATTCGTCGATCTCGCCGAAGGACAACAGCAGATCGACCTTTCGCTCCTCAAAACGTTTCCGAGTCGCTTCATTCACCGCGAACGAATCTTTCCGCTAAACGTGTCGGACGACGTTCTCGTCGTCGCAACGAGCGACCCGCTCAACCTCAATCCGCTCGACGAACTCGCACCGCTCACCGACAAAAATATTCGCCCCGTTCTCGCTATCAAAGGTGAGATCGAGAAACTGATCAAGCGTCATCTCGGCGTCGGGAGCGAAACGATTGACAGCCTCGTCGCGCAGCAATCGCAAAACGACTCGATTGAACTCCTCGAAGAACTCGAACTCGACGGGAGCGAACTTTCGGAACAGGCACAGCTTCCGTCGGTGATTCGGCTGGTCAACGAGATTTTGATGGAAGCAATTGAGTCGCGGACGAGCGACATTCACATCGAGTCGGAGTCGAACGGACTTTCGATCCGGTTTCGCATCGACGGCGTTTTGCACCAGCAACATTTCCCCGCCGAGATCAATCGGTTCGCGCTTGCGATCATAAGTCGTCTCAAAATTATGGCGCGACTCAACATCGCCGAGCGACGCCTCCCGCAAGACGGTCGCATTCAACTCAAGTTTTCGGGGCGTGAAATCGACGTCCGCGTCTCGGTGATTCCGATGATTCACGGCGAAGGGATTGTGATGCGTCTCCTCGACAAAGAGGCGATGGAGTTCACGCTCAAAGGCCTCGGAATGAATCCGAGTATCTACAAAACGTTTAGCGATTTGATTCGTTTGCCGCACGGAATCATTCTCGTAACGGGACCGACCGGAAGCGGTAAAACGACAACGCTCTACAGTGCCCTCACCGAAATCCGCGACGCCTCGACAAAGATTATCACGACCGAAGACCCTGTTGAATATCGTCTCGATGGAATCAGTCAGATTCAGGTTCACAGCAAGATCGGTTTGACATTTGCGGCGAGTCTTCGCAGCATCTTGCGTCACGACCCTGACATCTGCCTCGTCGGCGAAATCCGCGACCTCGAAACGGCGGAAAACGCGGTGCAAGCCGCGCTCACCGGCCACCTTGTCTTCAGCACGCTTCACACCAACGACGCCGCAGGCGCGTACACGCGACTCACCGATATGGGGGTTGAGCCGTTCCTTGTTTCGAGTTGCGTTGAAGGAGTGATGGCGCAGCGACTTGTGCGGCGTTTGTGTCAGCACTGCAAGGAGGCGTACACGCCGGATCGCGCCGATTTGCCCGACGATTTTCCGTGGGATCGCATGATGAGTGAGTCTGGCGGCAAACTGTTTCGTGCTGTTGGTTGCCGCGAGTGTCGCCGTGTTGGGTATCGCGGACGCAAAGGGATTTACGAACTACTCGTGACAACCAACCGCATCCGCGAACTGGCGGGCGTTCGCGCGACGACCGCGTGGGAGATCAAACGCGCCGCACTCGAAGACGGCATGACAACTCTCCGCACCGACGGCTGGGAGAACGTCCTCGTCGGTGAAACGTCTGTCGAAGAAATCGCGCGAGTCACGAAACGCGACATGGTGTAGACATCCGAACAAGAACACGAAGCGTAAGCGAGTGCCCAATCAGAGCGGGAAGCGTAAGCGAGTGCCCGAATCGGAGCGAGAAGTGTAATTAGTTCAGGTTCGGCATAGCCGAACCCCCCAGTTATCATACGCCGAAGGCGTTTGGAGGGTTCGGCTATGCCGAACCGCTGGGCGAGTGTAAGTTTCCGAACAAGTCCAATCAACCGTGAAAAGTTACAGGTATTTCAATGCGAACAATTTTGATTTTGGGAATGTTACTCGGTCTTGCATCTGTGGTCGGTTGCCTTGAGAGTCCACCGCCGCCGGAGTCGTTGGGGACGATTTTGACATCGCTTCCATCGCTTGCCGAAGCGGAGGCACCGTATCACTATCCATACGGCGACCACACAAAATGCAAGTTTTCCGACGACCCGTTCGGGCCGTGAAAACTTTTTATGGTGTGTCGATTGCGTCGTAGCAGTACGTCATTGCCTCTTGCGGCGCGAGAACGAAGAAGTCGTTCGTGCAGCCTTCATTAGAGTTGTTCCAGTCGCCATCGACGAGGCGTCGCAGGAGATCGAGGTCGCCGGTGAGTCGTTCGTATTCCCAGCCGCGTTCGGCGGCGAGGCGTTCGGTTTCGCGTTCGCCGGCGTCGCTTGGTTCGATCCCAGTTGCGATGAACGCCATCCGCGAATAGTGCGTCATCGAGGTCATCTGCTCGATGATGTATCGTGCGTTCTCTTCGCCGTACTTTGCCACCATCGACTCCCACTCGCACGACGCCGCCATTCCACCGGCGGGCGATGTTGTGAAGTCGCCGCGCTCGATCCAACCGGTGCTCTTGAAGTACGTTCCGGGGTGTTCAAAAAAGTAGCGGTGATAACGGTGACGGTCGCCCAGTAGGAGCGTGATGCAGTCGTGGGCACGCGGAATCACAAGCGGGATCGACTGCGTTTTCAGCCCGACAATTCCGCCGTTGCAGAGCGCGTATCCGAGAATGATCGCGTCGTATTGCGTCTCATCGACTTCGGCAATCGCCTCGCCGAGACGTTGACGCATCGCAACGCAACCGATGTCGTGGAGTGCCTTCGGCAGAAACGTCGCGTCAATCCGATGCGGCGACCGCGAGATCAAGTGACAAAGCTCACGGAAGAGCACTTCACACGCAATCAGTCGAAGTCGCATGGGCGGATGGGGAAAGTGTGGACAACGGGTTTCTCAAGCGTTGAGAGACCGCAGTCGTGTTTCGATGTTTTTGGCTTCTTGCGGATACGAACCCAAATAGATTTCCGATAGTTTTCGGACGAAATCTGCGTCTTGTTTCGCGCCAGCACTGTCGCCAACTACGTTTCGCATCTCGATTCGGTTGAGGTACGACATCGCAAGGTCGCATACATAATCGACAAGCTCGTCGCGGAGCGCGTCGGCGTTTTCGGCAAGCACCCTTTCACGGAGCTGAACACCAAGCGTCAGACGACTGATTGCCGCAGCGTGCTGCGACTGCTGGAAGAGTGCGATGGCCAAGTTTTCATATAGGCCAGCGACGCGGGTTTGCATCGCTGGTTCTGTACTGTTAACCACTTCGGGGAAACGCCCCAAAAGCGATGTCAAAACCATCGCGGCTTTGTCGAATTGACCGAGGTCGAGCAGCATCGTTCCGTGGGTCAGTATTGCACAGAAGAGGTCACGCACAACTGCTGGCGACCCCGATGCGGCTTGACGTTCAAGAATACCGATCCCCTGCTGCATATCGTCCAGAAGCGGATTGAATATGGCTTCGTCGTATGGTGGGACACGGTAGTTAGCAATGTTGGCGTCGAATCGTGTCGTGCAGCGATCTACCAGAACAACTGCCAAGTCGTGTTCGAGTTCGGCTTGGCCACCTTCAATCAACTCGACCAGAAGACGCATCGCGCGGTTGTAGAGGTCGTCGGTGGTGGCGACATCTGCACCTCGGTCGCGTGCCAAGTTCCCTTGAGCCACACTCACTTTCGCCATGAAGAGGCGAGTGTCGTTGAGATCGCTGATCTTTTCGAGCGCACGAAACGCCAAAAACGCCGCGTCAAAATCTTTCGCAGCGTTTTCAAAGTCGCCTAGAGAGTGGTACACAACTCCGCGATGAAAACGTATACCAGCGAGGTCGAACTTGGCCTCGCCGTCACCTTGGGCATCGAGTGGGGTGAGGGCGTCAATCGCCTCGGCGTATGCGGCGAGCGCGGCTTCGTCGTCGCCCTGTTCGTGCTTGAGTGATGCCCAATTTCTGACGGCAACACCGTAGAGGTGAACAACATCCGGCGACGCCGTTGGCCCCTTGAGGTCTTGGAGAGCTACAATCGCGTCACCGAACGCCTTTAGCGCAGCTTCGCTGTCGTTCGCGGCTTGTTTCTCAATTGCCAGTTCGATCAAGAGGTCGGCCAGTTTGCGCGACTGCTCTGGCGTCTGCGGCATGGCCCGAAGTCGCGCAATCTCACCGGCTATGTCGTGACGTGCTGGCTCGCCACCAAACGCGAAACGCGGACTCAATTTGATTTTGGTGTTATTCATGACTGCACTTTCAAAAAATGTAACCGTTCACGGTTTGTGTGCGTGTCCGTCATTCCCGCGTGGGCGGGAATCTATCCTATCGGCACAGGATTTATGCCGCGTCCGATTCGGGCACTCGCTTACGCTTCGTGTTCTGATTCGGGTGCTTACGCTTCCCGTACTACCAACTTCTCACGTCAACGAAATGTCCCGCGATTCCTGCGGCGGCGGCCATTGCAGGTGAGACCAGATGTGTACGTCCGCCGCGTCCCATACGTCCTTCAAAGTTGCGGTTGCTCGTCGCTGCGCAACGTTCACCCGGCGCGAGTTGATCGCCGTTCATCGCAAGACACATACTGCACCCCGGTTCACGCCACTCAAATCCAGCCGCAATGAAAGTCTGGTGAAGTCCTTCCAGTTCCGCTTGACGTTTGACCGGTTTACTCCCCGGAACAACCAGCGCGCGGACGTGATCGGCCTTGCGGCGTCCCTTCACGACTGCGGCAGCGGCACGTAGGTCTTCGATGCGTCCGTTCGTACAAGAGCCGATGAAAACCGTGTCGAGTTTGATGTCGGTGATTGGCATTCCCGGCGTGAGTCCCATGTATCGTATCGCCGCCTCGGCCATCTGGCGGTCATTCGCAGTGCCGAACGACTCGATTGTCGGGACGCGGCCATCTATCGACACCACTTGACTCGGCGTCGTTCCCCACGTCACTTGCGGTGCGATAACACTAGCAGAGAAGACGAACTCTTGATCGAAGATCGCACCGCTATCGGTTGGAAGCTGTTTCCACAGTTTGATTGAGGTGTCCCAGAAGTTGCGGTCAGGGGCGTATTCGCGGCCCATCAGATAATCGAACGTCTTCTGGTCGGGGGCGATCATCCCCGACCGCGCACCCATTTCAATCGCCATGTTGCAGACGGTCATACGCCCTTCCATCGAGAGCGACTGAATCGCTTCGCCCGTGAACTCGACCGCATAACCCGCACCACCAGCAGTCGTCATTTGACCGATGACATAGAGGATCAAATCTTTCGCAGTGACGCCTTTTCCGAGCAGACCATCAATGCGAATCTGCATCAGTTTTGGGAACCGTTGACGAAGCGTTTGTGTAGCGAGGACATGCTCAACTTCGCTGGTTCCGATCCCGAAGGCGAGCGCACCGAACGCACCGTGAGTTGCGGTGTGACTGTCGCCGCAGACGATTGTCATGCCGGGGTGCGTGAGTCCGCGTTCGGGGCCAACGACGTGAACGACCCCTTGATTTGGATGATCGATGTCGTAGAGAGTGACGCCGAAGTCTTTGCAATTTTTGCGAAGAGTCTCGATTTGAGTTCGCGCGATTTCGTCTTGAATCGGCTTCTTGCGGTCGGTCGTCGGGACGTTGTGGTCTTGAACGGCGAACGTCTTACGCGGTTTCCGCACGGGGCGACTTGCGAGTCGCAGCCCTTCAAACGCCTGCGGACTCGTAACTTCGTGGCAGAGTTGGAGGTCAATGTATAGGAGCACCTCGCCGCTCTCTTCGCGGCGGACAATGTGGTGATCCCATATCTTCTGAAACATCGTTTTTGGGGAAGATTCCATAACGGGCGTCGTATAGCTGTATTGTTTGAGAGGTGAAACAAAACCAGAACCGCCCACCCAGTATATCTTGTTTTGTTCCAAAATCAACACCACCGTATTGAACGAGATTGATGCGGGTGTTGAAAAGTTTGCTTGCAGTCGTGAATGGCGTATTTGCCCCACGGAGCTTGCATCACACCGTCTCAAAAGCTGCGGAGATGCCGGTTGTTCTATCGTTTCGTCGGCATTACGCGCAGAGCGTGAAGAGGCCATCGGTACAAATTCCGGTGCAATGCCGCAAGAGGCTGTAGCTGCCTCTGCGCTCGGTGGAATTCTCTCGCCGTCTTGTGCGCCGTCTCTCGATCCGCGCCTTCGCGCACTGGGACTCTCTGCTAGAATCTTTCCGCGAATTGCTCTTTCGTCAGTTCAGTGAAGCGGTCGTCCTTCGATCACTGCGAGGTACTTGCGGATAAGACTTCGCAAGAGTACAATTGTCTGCTCATGAGTCGCGGCGTTGCTACGGAAGACGTTATCATGATCGGCAACTCGATCAAGTCCGACATCCTCCCGATACTCGATCTCGGCGGGCGGGCGGTTTACATCCCGTTTGAAACGGTTTGGATGCACGAAGTCGCCCCGCTA
>JBOFSQ010000093.1:0-26407 GCA_051651625.1 Thermoguttaceae bacterium
GATTGACGACCTCAACAAACTTGACGCCCTCTTCGACTTGGCGTTCGATTGCAAAACGTTGAAAGAGTTCCAGAAAGCCTTGTGAACGCAAGCTGCACCACGCGAGCGAAAGTTAGAATCGGAGCGGGAAGCGTCCGAATAAGAACACGAAGCGTAAGCGAGTGCCCGAATCGCCATTCGACGTAGAGTTCGTCATTCCCGTTCCGCGTACTCGGCGGGAATCTAAAGAACACGCTTTGAGCAAACGCGATAGCGCGAAAACTCACGCTCCCCCTTTGCACGCGACTTGAAACGTGTAAGATGCGCACCATCGTTTGTTTTGGCAGCCGTTCTTGACTCGCGCTCTGCGATGAAAAACGACGCGTTGCGTTAGAAATTGTTTGAGGACTATGAACTGAACTTTCCGGCTCGTTGCCGGTTTTACAATTAGATAATCGCAAGTATTTACCACAGAACCATCGTTTTTGATGGGGGTATTCTTCCTACATCACCCGGCTTTCCGGTTGGAAGAAAAAAGATTTGTTACCGAGATCATGCGTTCCCGAATGGGAATGTCATGTCGGTAACTTGCGAAGTTCCATGCGGACAATTCCAAATTGTCCGTATTGGTTTGCGCAATTGCGCAAGCTGCCTCAGTGATGTGAGGGGATGCTTCGTATTCTGTGGTACATGGCGTTCCCTCTTCTTTCCGAAGACGGCTCTCGTCTATTCTTGTCGGTTCTCGACAAATGTTTGATGCCCCACTCTTTGTTCTGTTGCAGGGAAATTGTGGCTTGTGCGTTTCTTCCCCCTCACTCGAAAGGACGATACGATGACTACGAAACTCGAACAACTCCGCTCTCTCGAAGCCGAAGTCGGCAAGTGTACCAAGTGTAAGGACTTGGCAGCAAGTCGAACACAAACTGTTTTCGGCGTGGGCAATCACGACGCTGACTTGGTTTTTATCGGTGAAGCCCCCGGTGAAGACGAAGACAAACAAGGCGAACCTTTCGTTGGTGAGGCTGGAAAAAGATTGACGAAAATTATCGAACAGGAAATGAAACTCCGACGTGGAGATGTCTATATCTGTAACATTTTGCGTTGCAGACCGCCGGAAAACCGCGACCCAAAAGCGGATGAAGTGAATAACTGCCGTCATTTCCTCGACGAGACACTCACAATAATAAAGCCGAAATTCATCTGCTGCCTCGGCGAGGTCGCGGCACAGCGGCTTCTCCGCACAAGCACGAGCGAGTCGCTTGAGTCGCTCCGTGGCAAGATTCACGATTACAACGGAATCTCCGTCGTCTGCACGAATCATCCGACGTCTCGCACCACAAATGAAGAAAGGTCGAAAGACATCAAATTGCTCATGAAAGTGATGGGACGAAAATGAGAATACCGAACACCACATTTTATATTCTCGCTGCGAGAATATGAAACAAAACGTACCAATCAGTTTAGGCACACAAACCAAAGGAGAATGAATCATGACAGCGCAAATGAACAGTGAGCAAACGAGCAGAGGGTTTACATTGGTGGAGCTTTTGGTGGTCATTGCGATCATCGGAATGCTGGCGGGGCTGATGCTTCCCGCAGTACAGCAGGCACGCGAAGCGGGGCGGCGGGCGGAGTGCCTCAACAATCAACGCAACGTCGCGCTTGCCTGTTTTGGGTACGACTCGGCGTGCAAATCGCTTCCGGGATTGACGCAAACAGCGGGAGACGTGAGAAATGGGACTTGGTATTACGCCATTTTCCCGTATATCGAGCAAACCAACCTGTACGAAAGACTGCAAACTTGCAAAGGCAATTGCGCAAACGAGTATGAGGGACACGCAATTTGGAAAGTAATCATCGAGCATAGCGACGTGAAAGATACGGCGATTGCCGTGTTCAAATGCCCAAGTGCTAGTGATGAACGCAACTCTAGCCGTGTCAACTTTATCGCCAATGCGGGCAGATGCAATGTTACGGCGAGCGGATTAGACTGGGACGATTCAGGGAAAACTTATGAAGCGGGGGCAAGAGCGTCTATATTTGTAACACATTCTACGGGCACATATCATACCACCTACGAAACGGGCTCATCGAAAGACACGGTTTTTCTTGACCAAAGCGCGTACAAAGGAGCAGGAAAAAAGTCTAGCGTGGAATATATTGCCGGTAAAAACGGAACTAGCCACACGATTCTGACTTCCGAAAGCGAGGATGCGGCGAGCTGGTACAACAACCAAGAACCGCAAGTTGGTTTCTGTTATGGGTTTATCATTACTGCTGTGGACGCTGGCGGAAATATAACGGCTTCCGATTCGCCCGGCTGGGAAACGCCGTCAAGTGGTTCTCTCACGGACTACGCTGCTGATGCCGGTTTCCCCTACTGGATCAACAGTGGTAGAAAGGCCAACAAAGATTTGCACCGCAAAGCCCGCCCATCGTCGCCGCACCCCGGCGTTGTCGTTTCTACGTTCTGCGATGGAAGTACCAGACCTATTTCCGACGGCATGAACAAAAGTGTCTTCAAAGCGGCGATGCAGCCAAATAGCGGATACATTTTCAGCGCGAACGATTTGAATTAGTGCGTGTGATTTATATTCCCGCTTCCGTCGCGAGAATGACGATGCGGAGTATGCAATTGTGATGGTGACGCTTTCTCTGTCCGTCAATACGGCGGAGTACCGCCTCCTTTCCGGCTTCTATTTCGATGTGGCGTGTGTGATTGTTCTGCGGAACGGATAAATCCGTTCCCTACCGTTCGTCGCGGGAATGACGGACTCTGCGTCGAATGGCCGTTCTGTCACTCGCTTACGCTTCCCGCTCTGATTCTGGTTTTTGTTCCGATTCGGGCACTTCGTTTCTTTCCGGTTTGGGTTGTGCTCTTGTCGTGGGTTGTCTCAAAGGTTATAATCTGCGGCACAGTTTGGCGCAAGCAGGAGACATTTCATGAGCCACATCACAACCGGTACCGTTATCGCCGTCGGCGAGCCGCTTTCCATCGTCGAAATTTGGAAAGTCCCGCTTGATGCAGCGTCCGTCAAGTTTTTCGAGCCGCTGCTCTTTACCCCGCGAGTTCTCGACCGAGGTACGGATTCAGAGTGCCTATACGCCGAACGAGCCGACCTCGACATCTCCGCCGTCGGAATCGACGCCGCTGAACTCGCAAGCTGCCTCCGTAGCGACATTCGTCTCGCGTGGAATCGCATCGTCCGTCGCCCAAACAACGAACTTACACCAAGCGAACAGGAAGTCAAAGCACGCTTTCTTGAAGTCGCCGAGGAGGTCTCCGATGAGTAACGTTCGTTCAGGACGCGACATCGACTCCGCACTACGGCGCAAAGGTTTTCGATGCGTCATTGATGGCGACCACATCTGTTACCACTTCGCAAGCGACGTAGCGAAAACCAAAACGAAAATGAGCCACGGAATGAAAGGGCGAACAATCGGAGCAGAACTGATCGCCGTCATGGCAAGGCAACTCCAACTCTCCAAAGTCCAATTCTTGGCTCTCGTCGATTGTACTCTCTCCGAAGAGCAGTACCGAACTTTCCTGAAGCGGAACTACAACTCAACGTGATGGCATGTTTTTTCTCACGTCGAATGGCAATTCTGGTCACTCGTTTACGCTTCCCGCTCTGATTGCGTTGCATTGAATCCTCACCGAACACGATGTTCTGTTATCGCGTCGTGGAGAAAATTTCCCCTGCCCCTTTGAAGCTGGGGCGTCGCCGGTATACTCATAGTGTCTGGCTTTGTCTTGTGTGTCGTCGAGAAACTGCGTCAAGAACACGAAGCTTAAACGAGTGCCCAAATCAGAGCGGGAAGCGTAAGCGAGTGCAGCGCAATGAGCAAAACGGTGTCAACAACCGATATTTGGCGTTTTCTTACACAGCAATCGCTTTCTCGAAAGGCGAGCAATCGCGTATTATATGAGCAGGCACAATCCGATTGTCAAAAGATAATTGCGATGATCGTCGCCGAGTGCAATCCCAAAAGAGTTTATCAGTGGGGATCGCTGTTGCATCCCGAACAGTTTGATGAAAACTCCGACATCGACATTGCCATTGAGGGGCTGAAAAACGCCGAGGCTTATTTTTTTGTTCTTGGGCGGGCAATGCCAATGACTTCGTTCCCGTTAGACATTGTGGAAATCGAAAAAGTACATCCGCTACATCTTGATTCAATCACGCAAAAAGGGAAGTTGATCTATGAGCGCGTTTGAGAAAACGGCGGAGTTGTGCGCCCACATCCAGAAAACGTTAGAACGCCTCGAAGAAGTCGAGAGATTTTATGCCGACTTGAAAAAAGACGAAGCTAGCTTGCGCCAAAATCATGCTTACGACTTAATTGTGCTTGCCAACGTTTTCAATGACTTTTATACGATATTGGAAACGCTTTTTGTGCGCGTTTCCAAGACGTTTGAGAACAATCTTGAGCGTGACCGCTGGCACAGCCATTTACTCGAAAAGATGACCCTCGATATTCCGGCGATCCGTCCGCGTGTTATCAGTGATACGGTGTATAGCGGCTTACTTGAATTCTTAAAGTTTAGGCACTTCAAGCGTTACTATTTTGAGTTTGAATATGATCGCGAGCGAATGGATTATTTGGAAAAAAAGTTCAACACGGTCATCCCGTTGTTGAAAAGCGATTTGCAAAACTGTTGGAGAAATTTATATGCCGTCTGTCAATCGAACGACGAAAATTCAGAGTCTTAACAGTGCGCTCAAGAAGCGTCATCCGCGACTGCCGAAGGCGGCGGAGCGGTCGGTCTTTCTGCATCTGATTTACGCGGCGTGTCTCGAAAACGCAACCACCGAGGCTGCCGACCGGGCGATGGAAATTCTTGAAGAAGAGTTTGTCGATTGGAATGAGGTGCGTGTTTCAACGCCGAGCGAAATCGCCGACACAATCCCGCACCTAACCGAACCACTCGCCGCTGGTGAACGAATCAAACGCGCACTGCAAGCAGTGTTCGACAGCTACTACGACTTCACGCTCGACGACCTCCTCAAAAAACCTGCTGCTCAAGCGAATCAGTTTTTCGAGAGTTTTCCGTCGATTACTCCGTTTATGGCGGCTTACGTCACGCAGCTTGCGCTTGGCGGTCACGTCATTCCGCTCGATGAAGCGTCGCTTCGGATTTTCCGTCTTCTCGATCTCACGCAAGTCACTCCCGACAAGACGCGCGAGATCGTCCCGACTCTCGAACGCGCCATCACAAAGGGCGACGGCATCGCCTTCGCAACAATGTTGCATCACCTTGCGGCACAGTTTTACGACGACCCCGAATCGGCGTCGCTGAAACAGTTTCTCAAACCGATTGACGCTAGTGCGAAAGACCGTTCGTGGACACCGCCAACTCTCGCGCCGAGTAAGCGTGAACCGATACGCCCCGTGCGACACGAAATCACCAGTGACCCCGCACAAATTCTAGTCGCCCAGTTTGCCGACGAAGATACGGCAGACGAAGTGCGCAGCGTCGGCGAAATCGAATTCATTCCATATAGCGGCATCGGCGAAGGCGAGGATTCCGCCGCAAAGTCAACCAAGTCTGTACCGAAGAAGCCGCAACCCGCTGCGAAGACCGCGTCTGCAAAGTCTTCACCAAAGAAACCGCAACCCACTGCAAAGACCGCACCTGCGAAGCCTACGCCGAAGAAGCCGCAACCCGCTGCAAAGTCCGCACCTGCGAAGCCTGCGCCGAAGAAGCCACAACCCGCTGCAAAGCCCGCACCTGCGAAGCCTGCGTCGAAGAAGCCACAACCCGCTGCGAAGCCCGCACCTGCTAAGTCTGCGCCAAAGAAAACTCAACCGCCAAAGAAGGCTACACCGACCAAGAAGGTGACCGACCAAAAGTCGTTCATTCCGAAGGACGGCAAGAAAGCGAACAGCTCTAAGTCTCCAATCACAAAACTGCGCCACAAAAAACCTCGTTAGACCCCAAATTCGGCGAGGGTGTTCCTTGCCGTATTTCCGTAACCCCATTCGCAGGAGTATGCCAGATGACAACCCGATTTGCACAAACTCTCACCGCCATTGTTTTCGCCGCGACACTCGTCGGTTGCCCCGCACCGACACAGAAGGTAACGCCACCAGCAACAGAAACAGCCGTACCCGTTGTTGATTCTCTCACGATAGTTGACGTTGCAACTGTCGAACCCGCACCGACACCGGTCGTCGAACCGGTCGCGCCTGCCGAACCAGCACCGGCACCGGTCGTTGAACCGGTCGCGCCTGCCGAACCAGCACCGGCACCGGTCGTTGAACCGGTCGCGCCTGCCGAACCAGCACCGGCACCAGTCGTCGAACCGGTCGCGCCTGCCGAACCAGCACCGGCACCGGTCGTCGAACCGGTCGCGCCTGCCGAACCAGCACCGGCACCAGTCGTCGAACCGGTCGCGCCTGCCGAACCCGCACCAGCACCGGTTGCTGAACCAGCCGCACCTGCCGAGTCTGCTGCGGCTGTTGTTACGATTACTGAAACATCCACGCCAACGCAAGCGATTGCTGGTTATCCACCGGTTGAAGACCTCGATGCAGCGATTACGTCTTACGTTGAACGAGTCGAAAAAGCTGCTGGTGAACTCGCCGCAACGCAAAACTTCGCTGCCGACAGTGAAGCGTTCGTTCGTGACGCCAGTGCGCTCGCACTGCTTGCTACGGGCGCGGCGAAGAATGCGGCTTCGCGTTATCAGAAGAGTGCCGCTCCGCTCGTGGCCGCTGCCGTGGCCGCGACAACCGCTGCCGACGCTGAAGCTGCTGCGGCTGCCGCCGCCGTTGTAAAAGCTGCTTCCACTGCCGAGGGTGATGTGGCCGCAATCGTCGAAGGTAAAGTCGTTTCACTCGCACCGGTGATGAAGGCGATACCGAACATTTCGTCCGCCGTCAACCGCGCCGCAGGTAGCGACAGTAAACTCAAGAAAGCCGGTGATCGCGTCGTCGAAGGGATCGCCGCGATGGCGGTCATCGTTTCAAACAGCCGACCGAACGTCGCCGAAACTGTCAAACCAGAAGCCGAGGTCGAGTGGTTCGCGGCGTGCGATGACTTCCGCGACAAGGCGATCAACGCTAACGCTGCGGCCCACGCATTCCTCAAAGAACAAGGCGACTTCGCCGCGTTCGAGACGGCGTTTACAGCAATGAACGAGAGTTGCAACGCCTGCCACCAAACGTTCCACCCGACCTCAACAACAACAAAGACCGAATAGGCTGTTGTCGCAAACAACGATTGTAGCGGTTGCATCGCCGCCGCTGTGAGAAAAACAGACGTTGCGGTCAGATTGGCTGCAACGTCGCCGCATGCCGCAACCTATGATGACGAGTACGAACTTTTACTCTTCGTCTCTTAGGTATAGGTGTGAGCAAGAAGTTTTTCAGAAACCTTTTAACGGCGACAGACCCGTGGGGCGAGCGGCGGAGTGAGCGTGATTCGCTCATCGAGCTTGAGTCGCACCTGGCGATTGCGCGATACGGCGACTTTCTTCTCACCGACGCCGTTCGCCCCGCTTTGGGACTTCCCGTCGTACCGAGGGAAGGGTTCCGGCGCGACATCTACGCCGATGCAGAGCGTCAGTTTACGGTGCCGGTTCTGGTTTGTTCCGTTTCGGCGGAGCAGATTTTCGATGTCTTTCTCGACCTGCTCACGCCGCTCGGTGGTACTACCGACGTTGTTCTTGAAACAAGTCATCACTACACCCACGGCGAACACCGCGACTTCTTGCGGCGTGACATTGAGGTTCCAGTTCTCAAGAGCCTTCTGTGCGACTACGAAGATATGCTGTTACACGATGGGTGTGTCGGTATCGCGGTGATTCACACGAGCGATATGCTCGAAGTGCAGTGGGATGAACACAAAATTCTCACCGTCTACGGCCAGCGACTACAGCCATTTGAAGCGGTTCTCCGCCGTTACGGTATTCGGCTCTGCGGCTCGCTGCGAACCATCCCAGAGGCGGAACACATCCACTCGTCGCACGACCGATTCGCCGAAGACTTCCTCGCACTCAAGGCCTCGCTCGGTGTAGATGAGTGAGGTGGCGTTGAGCTTTGATTCAATAGACCTGTTCGGAAACTTGCACTCGCACATCGGTTCGGCATAGCCGAACCCTCCATTTATCATACGCCGTAGGCGTTTGGAGGGTTCGGCTATGCCGAACCAGAACTACCAAATCGCCCCAAATTGACGTTTCCGAACAAGTCTAATCGTCAATCTCGGTTTTGTGCAGGTGTTTGAAGGGAGAGACGCCGAGGAGTTCGGTGAGACGTTCTTGGTCGAGTTCTTCTTCTTGTTCGAGCGCGGTTGTGAGTTGTTCGAGAAGTTCGCGGCGTGCGGTGAGAATTTCGCGTGCTGTCTCTTCGGCTTCTCGCAAGAAACGAACCGTCTCTTCATCGACCAGTTGCGCCGTCGCCTCCGAGAATGGACGCGACTCCACAATTTCACGTCCGAGAAACGGATGCGTCTCCTCAACGCTGAACGACATCGGCCCGATTCGTTCACTCATTCCCCACGAAGCAACCATCCGCCGCGCCAGTTTCGTCGCTTGTTTGAGATCGTTCTCAACTCCAGTTGGGGACTCACCGAAGACGAGTCGTTCGGCAATGCGTCCGCCCATCGCCATCGCTAAATGTGCCTTGAGTTGCTGCTCACTCGCGCCGACTTGATCGCCATCAGGGAGCGTGTAAGTCGCTCCAAGCGAACGACCACGCGGTATGATCGTAACTTTGTGAACAGATGTACGCATCGGAACAAACCAGCCAACAATCGTGTGACCAGCTTCGTGACACGCAATTTTCCGTCGCTCTTCTTCAGAGACAACTTCCTCTCGCCGCAATCCCATCACAACTTTGTCGTATGCGTAATCGAAGTCGCAGTGTTCGACTTGTTCTTTTCCTTGTCGTGTTGCCCAAAGTGTCGCTTCGTTGACGAGGTTGCGAATGTCTGCACCGGTGAAACCAACCGTCCGCTTCGCAAGTTGTTTGAGATCAACCGACGGAGACAGCGGCACGCCTTGAATGTGAACTTGAAAAATTGCGAGGCGTCCTTTGAGTGTCGGACGGTCAACGGTGATGTGCCGGTCGAAACGGCCCGGACGCAGCAACGCTGGGTCGAGAACGTCGGGACGATTTGTCGCCGCCATCACCATCACAGATTCACTCGGCGTGAAACCGTCCATCTCGCTCAAGATTTGGTTGAGCGTTTGTTCGCGTTCGTCGTGACTTGCGCCGATACCGGTGCCGCGATGTCGCCCGACGGCGTCGATCTCGTCAATGAAGAGGATCGACGGCGCAGCTTCCTTCGCAGTTTGAAACATGTCGCGGACGCGGCTCGCGCCGACACCAGCAAACATCTGGATGAACTCGCTCCCACTGATCGAAAAAAACGGTACACCCGCTTCGCCCGCGACGGCGCGTCCGAGCAGGGTTTTGCCTGTTCCGGGTGGACCGACAAGCAGCGTTCCTTTCGGGATGCGTGCCCCCATTTTCGTGTACTTCGCGGGGTCGCGGAGGTAATCGACGATTTCTTTGAGTTCGTTTTTTACGTTGTCGAGTCCGGCTACATCGCTGAAGGTCTGCGGTTTTCCTCCCGCAACATAACGCCGCGCGAGACTCCGCCCGAACCCCGGCAAACCGCCGAGCGGATTTTGAAGCCGTCGCATCAAAACAAAAAACGCAACCACAAAAACGATACCAAGCCCAATACTCACCAGCAGAAAGAGATTGCCGGTGCTGTCGGTTTGTGGAACCGCGCTGTACACGTCTGGAACGAGTTCGCGGAGCCGTGCATCGAGATTCGGATCGGCGAGTGCGGGTAACGGGAGTTCGCAGCGAAACAGAACCGGCTCGTCTTTCCCGCTACGCGACTTGACCGTCTCGGTCAGTTTTCCCGTCATCGCCGTCCCGTCGAGTTTGACCTCGCGCACTTCGTGATTTTCGAGTCGGCGAACGACCTCACTCCACGCAAAACGTTTGGTGGTTGGCGTCGGCGACGAAAACGCAAAGACGACCGCAAACAGACCGAGTGTGAAGAGTGTCGCGTAGAAGAGCGCGTTCGGATTCCGCCGCCGCTGCGGTGTCGCTGGCGGCGGCGGTACGTCGGATGGTGTTTCTGGCTGTGGGGATGATGACATAGAGTTGCTTTTCGTACTGTTCGTTCACGGACTTTGCAGGCAGTTCTTTTTTTTCACACAAAGGCACGAAGGAGAGAACGCGGAACACGCGGAATTCTGAACTTCCGCGTCTTTCCGTACTTCCGCATTAAAACGCTTCTTTGTGCCTTCGTGTGAGACTCCTACTCACATCGACACAAGTTCGCCAGCAAAGAACTTGTCGAGAATCGCGGAGTGTTCGGCTGGGGTGTAGCCGCCGCTTTCGATTGTGACGTAGCCGCTGTAGCCGATCTCGTCAATCGTTTTTCGGACGCCGACCCAGTCGATAGTTCCTTCGCCGATTTTTGCCCAGTCGCCCGGGCCGCCGCCGAACTTCCCGCGCGGCTCGGTCACTTTGAAGTCTTTGATGTGCAGCTTGGCAATAGTCGGTCCGAGTACACGCAACCAATCTACGCAGCGGCGGTACTTCGTGTGGTTGCCAAGATCGAAATACGTTTTGACCCAAGGCGTAGCAAAGTAGTTAACGAGAGCCGCAAACAACTCCGGCGACGACCAAAGATTGTTCCAGACGTTTTCGATTGCGATGATCACGCCTTCACTCGCGGCAACGGGGATCAGTTTTTCAACGGCACGGATTGTTCGTTCGGTGGCGAGGTTTTGTGCGGCGATGTATTCGGCGAACGGCGCGTTGTCACCGTCAACGACGCTGCTGACAACGAGCGTTTTCGGATCGAATTTGATGTCGATGTCCCACGCTTCGGGAGTCTTTCCACCGGTTCGGCACGGGACGAGGAGAATGTCGTCGGCCCCAAGAGCCGACGCGGCGCGGATTGCGGTGATTGTTTCGTTGAGCGTTTTTTCGGCGACGCTGGTGTCGTTATGATTGAACTCCGCCCAACCTCGCATAACAGAGTGGACGCGGACACCGTGTTTCTCCGCAATAATACGCGCGGCGTACCCAGCTTCGGGCGTGATGTTCCAGCCACTCACCTCCATACCACTGTAACCGTTTTGCGAGAGCGTCTCGCAGAACCCATCGGTAACAGTATCAGTGATGAGAGCTTTTACGAGCTGCGTCTTCCACGGTGAAGGTGTACTCGTTTCGGCTGCGAACGACATCGTCGTCCGACCACCAGCCAAAACCGACGCCGCAGTCACCGCTGCGGACGACGCAAGAAAACCACGACGCGAGACAACAGAAGAATCGATGAGAGTCATTGGGAGTTCCTTTCGACAAAAAGTGATTTTACCAAACACATCCACATGTCGCCAAGTATAGCCAGCGATCACTTCACGTCAAGACGCCGATAGGCGTTGACCGCATGCAACACAAAGAGATTTGGCCAGCGGACACTCACCCATTTTTGCAACTTTCTGGTATAGTATGCTTGCGCATCGTGCGTACAAACTCGGCGACACTCGCTGGGGCATTGTGCGTGTCGTCTTCGATAAGCGACTGGATCGCGCTACCAATGACAACGCCGTCAGCAATTCGGGCAATTCTTTGCGCATCATCCGCGCGGCTGATACCGAAACCGACACACAGCGGCACACTCGTTTTGGCTTGCCGCATTTCTTCTCGCAGTATGTCAATTCTTTGCTCTAGCGCATTCCAGTCAATCACGCTGCTGTTACCCGTTACGCCGGGGCGCGAGATAACGTAGACAAAACCGGTCGCTTGTTGCACAATTTCTTTGCGACGCGCAGCGTCCGTGTTTGGCGTGATAAGATGAATGAACGCGAACGATTTTGGTCTGGTGAGTTGGTGTGGAATGTCAACGACAAGTGTACCGTCAACGCCTGCCGCCATCGCTTCCGTCACGAAACGTTCAACACCGAAGTCAACAATCGGACTGTAGTAACTCAAGAGAATGATCGGCAAGTCGTGGCGTTCTCGCAGTCGCCGCGCCAGCGTGAGACTGTGTGCGAGCGTCATTCCTGAACGCAACGCCCGCGCCATTGCCCGCTGAATCACTGGTCCGTCCGACGTTGGATCGGAGCACGGAACCCCCAACTCCAGCACGTCCAAACCGGCACGGCAGGCGGCGTCAATAATCTCAAAAGAGCGTTCCGCATCGGGATCGCCCGCAGTGATATAACCGATCAGTGCCGCGCGATTTTCGCACTGTGCGTTGTCAAAAACTTGTGCGAGTCGATCTGTTTTTTTCATTGCTGACTTCTCACAAAATTAACAAACTGCTCAATCTTGGCGTGGTCTTTGATTCCGGGTTGCGACTCGACACCACTCGACACATCAATCCCCCATGGTTGTGCGGCGCGAATAACGTCGGCGATATTTTCGGGCGTGATACCGCCAGCGATGAGCGTACTATGTCGCGTGCAAAACGCCGCCGCATCCGACCAACGCCACGCGGTGCCGTTCCCGCCGGGAAGATTTCCGTGCGCGAGTTCTAGCAGATAATGCGGCAGATTCTCATCGTGCGTTGACACCAATAATGGCGAATCAATCAAACGCTGAATCTCGTTCACATCGCGCACCACGCGAATAAGATGCACGCCGCGGTCGGAGAGATTGTGCGCGAGATATTCTGTCTCGTTTTCTGGTCGCGTCGCGTGAAGTTGCACCGCGTCAATGCGTCCCGACGCGGCATCAAGAATCTTGAGCAGCGGCTCCGGCGCGATGTCAACTATCACGAGTACCGTACGCAGTTCGTGTGTCTCACGAAAACGTTGAACGGCGTCAAGAATCGTGAGTATTTCGGGCGTTTCGATGTGGCGCGGGCTTGGCGGATAATGCACCAGTCCAATAAAATCAACACCAAGTTCGCCGCATAGTGCTGCGTCGCGCGGCTGTGTCAAACCACAGATTTTGATTCTCATGTTCCGTATACCATTTCGCGGAGTGTGACAACGGGGTTTGACGACACCGAGAGCGTTTCGCCGACCAAGAATGTTCGCACGCCAGCAGTAATGAGTTGCTCGATGTCGCCGCGACTCCGCATCCCGCTGGCGGCGACGACCAGTTGCTCGGCGTGAAACTGCGACGCCCACCGCGCGGTGTTTTGCGTGTCGATTCCCATCGTGGCGAGGTTGCGATTGTTGATCCCGATGAGCGGAAAACGGAGCGGTGCGATTTTTTGAATGTCGGCCTCGTCAAAGACTTCAACGAGAACATCAAGCCGTAATTCCGTTGCCAAACTGTGTAAATCGGAGAGTTGCGAATAGTCCAAACAACGTGCGATGAGCAAAATCGCGTCGGTATGTAGTGCAGCTTCGTAAACCTGATATTCGGTGACGATAAAATCTTTTTGCAACACCGGAAGTGTACAAGCACTTCTTGCGGCAACGAGATCGTCGAGCGCACCAAAAAAGAAGTGCGGCTCGGTCAACACCGAAAGACAAGCCGCACCGCCAAGTTCGTAACTGCGTGCGGCGGCGACGGGATCGAGCATTGGTGCAAACAAACCGCGTGCGGGACTGCCGCGTTTGATCTCGGCAATAATTGCCGCTACGCCTGATTCTGCGGCACGTTCACGCAGCGCACCGTCAAACGAACGAAAATCGTCGCGTGCATTCCGGTCGCGCCAACGCGACTTCAACTCTGATACCGAAACCGCATATGCCGCGCTGCTTTCGATGTCACGCACCCGTGACGCTACAATTTGCGAGAGAATATCGTTTGCCATAAAAAATACTCCATCATGAAACTCTTGTCAACTCTTGCGAACGATGAATGAGTTGCTGCAACTTTTCGTTTGCGGCTCCTGAATCAATCGACTCGGCTGCGAGTGTGATTCCAGAATCTATTGACGTTACTTTACCAGCGCACAAAATGGCAGCAGCAGTGTTGAGCAGGACGATGTTTCGCTGCGCTCCGCGAATTGTTCCCGCCAAAATGCCGCAGAGAGTTTTTGCGTTTTCCTTTGCATCTCCGCCACAAAACTCGGCGGGGGACGCCAGTTCACCGTCAAATGACAGTTCGGGGAAAAAATCGTAAGTTCGCAAACTGCCGTCGTGCAGTTCGGTGACGCGGCTGCGCGTGGTGAGCGTGAGTTCGTCCATGCCGTCGTAGCCATGAACAACCATCGCGCGGCGACAGCCGAGTTCGCGTAGTGCCGCCGCCAACATTTCTGTAAGCTGCGGTGCGTAAACGCCGAGTACCATGCAACTCGCACCAGCGGGGTTAGTGAGCGGACCAAGCAGATTGAAAATTGTGCGGATGCCGAGCCGCTTGCGAACGGGGGCAACTTGCCGCATTGCTGGGTGAAAACGTTGGGCGAATAGAAATCCAATCCCGATTTCGGCGATCAGTTCCTCCACTGCTTCGGGTGGCACGTTTAGCGAGACGCCGCAACACTCCAGCACGTCGGCACTCCCGCAGCGGCTCGACACCGCACGGTTTCCGTGCTTTGCAACGACAAGCCCCGCACCCGCCGCAACCAGTGCAGAGGTGGTCGAAATGTTGAACGAGTGGAGCACGTCACCGCCGGTGCCGACTATGTCAACGAGCGGAGAACCGAGCACCTGAATACGCTCGGCGTGGTGGCGCAAACCACGCGCCGCACCAACCAACTCTTGCACCGTCTCACCCTTTGCCGCAAGAGCAATCAAAAACGCTGCCAGCAGTATACTAGCCTCATCGTCGAGCGAGTCACCCGCAAACGGCATAACGCGAAATAGGTGCTCTACTTCGGTGTCAGTGAGATTTTCACGCCGCAGAAGTCGCACCGTCAGTAGACGCAATTCGCGGCAAAGTTCAGCAAGCGGTATTTGTGTTGTGTTCATTTTCACGGTTCCATACCCGTTACGGGTAGATTTGTAGGCTTCGCCCTCCACACGACCGCGGCTTGCGGCAATGACGCCTCGATGGGCCGCTACCGTTTTGGTATGGGAAATTCAAACCGTCTTGAGTACAGTTGTGACAGAAAATTGCGCAAGAGTCGTTTTCCGATGATGGTCATAATTGATTCGGGGTGAAACTGTATCCCTTCGATGGCGTGCGTTTTGTGCCGCACACCCATAATTTCGTTGTCGTCTTCGGACTCAGCAGTGATGATGAGTTCAGCGGGCAACGTGTCACGGCGGGCGACGAGCGAGTGATAACGCATCGCTTCAAACGATCCTTCAATACCGCAGAAGATTCCAGTCCCATCGCACCGAATCCGAGAGGTCTTGCCATGCATCACGTTTTTTGCGCGAACGATGTCACCACCAAACGCCTGCACAATCGCTTGATGACCGAGACAAACGCCAAGCATCGGAATGCGACCAGCGAATGTTTTCACGGTATCTAACAAAATCCCCGCCTCGGACGGACTTCCCGGCCCCGGCGAAAGAACAATCGCCGTTGGTGCAAGCTGCTCAATCGTCATCAAGTCGATCTGGTCGTTGCGATATACGGCAACTTCTGCACCGAGCATGCGAAGATATTGCACTAAATTAAATGTAAACGAATCGTAGTTGTCAATCATCAAAATCATTTTATGTCTCCACTCAACATATCAAGAGCCTTTGCAATTCCCATTGCTTTGTTGACCGTTTCTTGTCGCTCGGCCTCGGAATTTGAATCGTAAACAATACCGCCGCCAGCTTGGACGGTAAGTTTGTTCTTCCGCAGACGCGCGGTGCGAATCGTGATGGCAAAGTCGATATTGCCACTGAATGAAATGTACCCGACCGCGCCACCGTAGACGCTGCGCGGTGTCGATTCGTTCTCGGCAATAATTTGCATCGCTCGCACTTTTGGGGCACCGCTGAGCGTACCGGCGGGGAATGTCACCTCGAACAAATCGAAGCCATCAAGTCCAGCGTCAAGTTCTGCCGTTACGTTTGAAACGAGGTGCATCACATGTGAATAACGCTCGATCATCATCAACTCTGTCACTTGCACCGTCCCCGTTTTGGCGATGCGTCCCAAATCGTTGCGACCAAGGTCTACAAGCATTAGGTGCTCTGCTTTTTCTTTTGGGTCGCGCAAAAGTTCGTCTGCCATTTCGCGGTCGTGTTGTTCTGAATTACCGCGTCTGCGAGTCCCCGCAATCGGTCGCAGCGTTGCTGTGCGTCCTTCGAGTCGCACCATCGTTTCAGGCGACGAACCAACAAGTACAGTTTCTCCCAAGTGCATAAAAAAGAGGTATGGCGCAGGGTTTGCGAAACGGAGCGCACGATACAACGACACCGCATCTGGAGCGTTTTCGGAGACAAACGGCTGCGACAAGACGCACTGAATAATATCACCGCGAGCGATGTGTTCTTTAACCGCTGCGACTCGCTGGCGATATTCGCGCTCTGTTAAGAGCGGCGAGAGTGTAACGTCGTGGGAAAGTGTTGGTTGCGGTGTTGGCTGCGGCTGTTCGAGCTTTGCAACAATCGCATCAATTTGTTGCACCGTATCGTCGTAAAGCTGTCTTCGCATTGATTCTGTTTGTTCTGGATGCGGAAATGCCAGTACGCACACAGTAAGTCGCTGCTGAACATTGTCGAAAATGAGTACCGTTTTCGGAATGACGAAACTGGCGAACGGTTCACCGTCGAGTCGGTGTGGAATCTTCTCAAAAAACGACACCATCTCATAAGTGAAGTAACCGACCAAGCCTCCGAAAAAACGCGGCAAGTGCGGACGTTCCACCGAACGATAACCACGCATCAACTCGCGCAACACGTCAAGCGGCTTGCCGTGATGCGGAATCTTGCGTGTTGTTTCGCCTTCGATTATGAGAACGCATTCGGCGTGAACTTCGACGAAGGCGTGCGTGTCGATTCCGAGAAACGAGTATCGGCCCCACTTTTCGCCACCTTGCGCACTCTCAAACAAAAACACGCCATTGGTGTTGTTGGGATGATAAAATCGCTGCAAGAGCGAAACAGGGGTGTGCTGGTCGGCGAGAATATCGCGCGTCACGGGGACGACTTCTGCGTCTCCGCACTCGCGCAAAAACTGCTCCCGCGAAGGAGTAATGCGAGTCATATTTTTGTCCTTGGTTATTTGGTGACACTAGACCCGTTATGGGTCAATTTGTAGGCTTCGCCCCACACAAGACCGCGACCTCGATGGGCCGCTACCGTTTTGGTACGCGAAATTCAAACCGTCTTGAGTACATCTTGAGAAAAATGGGGAACAAAAAAAACCGTGAGCGGTATCGCTCACGGTTTTGCTGCTTGTTGCCACTTGTAGACGTATGTAGAACGAGAGCTTCTACACGGAGATTCTTGTTGGCGCGAAGACAGAAGTTGCCGGAGCGGCACCGAAGCACCACCAACGCCAACCCACGCGACCAAAGACAGACGACACAATAGTTTTCACCGAAATCTCTTTATATCTGAAACACGATTTGAAGCACGCTCCTGATCGCAACGCACGCATAACCGAACCACGGGGCGGAAGTTTACACTATTTTTCTTTCGACACAAGTAGACCGTGTGCAATAAACTTGTTCGGAAACATGAAGTTGGGGCGATTTGGTAGTTCAGGTTCGGCATAGCCGAACCCTCCAAACGCCTACTGGAGGGTTCGGCTATGCCGAACCGTTGTGCGGGTGGGCCATATTGCGGTATCACCGTATTTTCCCAAGTTATCGCAAGAATAAGACGCTACAGCGGTGGCGAAATGATTGCATACCGAACGCAAAGTGGATGCGGTGTTGCGTCGGTTTGCCATGCGAGCGACAGCGTTTCGGGCGCAACTTTCGCACAAGGATACCGCACCAACAGCCATTCGGGAATGGCACCGTCCAAAAAGTTTGTCGCGTCCCAAACAACGATGCCGCCGTCGCGGTTGATGTCGGCGTCGCTCATACTCAAAATCACCGGCGTTTGTCCTGCGTCGAGTCCGCTGTAGTAACACAAAACGCGCGGGCGATCATTCATTCTGTACGCAGCGTGGCAGGTGAGTTTCCAGTCGCCAGTAATCCACTTGCACGGTACGTCGCCGCACCGTTCGCGCCACGCATCTTCGAGCGTCGAGGCAAGTGCGGGTCCCGGAAAGTGAATGCGACAACCTTCGTTCGGATTGAACGTATAACAAAACTGATACGTTGCAACGTAACAACCAATCGTCACCGCAAAAACGCCCGCTATCGTGACGACACTCTGCCTGACTCGCTGCGGCGTGACCGTCGTTTGCAAGTTAACAAGTACCCACAAACCGATGAGTGTCCAGAGCGGCGAACCGTAAGCGGGACGCAAATGTCCACCGCCGACTGCGGCGGCGAGTGCGTGCAACGCAACTGGCACAAAAATCAAAAACGTGAGCAGCGAACGATTCGTGAACGATGCGGCGTCATCGTTTTCATGCGACTTCCAGCGGTACTGCCAAGCGTAGCCGGTAAGTGGAATAAGGCCAATCAAAACCGGTAGCACGAGTGCCACCTGCGACGCCAAAAACTCAAGCGGCGAAACAAGGTGATTCGACCAGTGACCGTGCCCCGTCACCGAATTTGCTCCCGATGCGACTGTGACAAAATCGTGTTGCCACGTCCAAATCAGGTGTGGCAAGAACAGCAAAAACGCAATGAGTGTCGTGAGATATGGCCCAACCGTTTTGAGAAAACGTCGCGCATCGGCGTACACCAACATCGCCGCAACCATAGTCGCAATGAGCAGGAAAACCGAATACTTCGAGAGACACCCCGCACCGAGTACGACGCCCAAAAACGCCCAGTCGCGTAATCGGTTGTACTTCACACTCACGACAAAAAAGTAGATCGCCACACACCACAAACTCACCGGCGGAACGCTCGTAGTGTAGTTGAGACTTCCAAGATTGAAGTAGCGATACATCATCGTCGTTGCGACCACGACGAGTGCGAGCGACTCCGACAGAAATTCGCGGCTCAATTTCCAAACGCCCCAGAGTCCGAGTACGACGCAAAGCTGCGAAGCGAGATAACAGCCCCACGTTGCACGCCCCGTCGCTTGGTAGACGGTCTCCAAAAACCAAAAGGGGAGGGCAGGGTGCTTCGCCGTTCCGAGTACCCATTCCGGTGCATAAGCCAACGCCTCCATCGCGTCGTATGACGCGCTGCTCGGCTGCATCCACCACGGGAAGAACGTCCAGAACAACAGGTGTGCTGCTGCGAGAATCCAAAACGTGCGAGACGCTTGTTGCGATGTCATTGCGGTTTCATTGCGCTAATGGAGGGATGATTGCGATACCGATTTCGACCTTACGTTGCGTGCGATGATACCGCAGCGTCACCGGTGGTACGATGATGGCGTTCGGATACTCTTCGTGAAGTAGCGGTGGCGTGCCACCAGCGTAGTTGTTGACGTTCCAAAAGAAGAGTCCGCCGCGTTTGCAAACGTCATCAATCGTTGCCCACGATGAGAGTGGGTGTGCGTTCGATTCTTTCGTGTACAAATCGGAAGAATCGTAGGCGTACACACGCGGATCGGACTTCATCTGCATCGCAGCGTTTCCGGCAAGCCACCACTCGCCAGTCACAAACGGGCACGGCGCGTCGCCGTAATACGTCGCCCAAGTGGTGTCGGCGATGCGGGCGAGTTCGCGCGTCGGGAATAAGAATCGGTCTTGCTTCTCTTTGTAGTACGGCAAGACAAGTGCCACGATGAATAGGACAGTCAGCATCACCGCCGCAAATGTTGTCATTACGACAACGGCTAGTCGCTTCTGCGTCTCCGATATTTCGGGTCGAATCCCGAAACCCCAGAAAACGCCGAACATCGTCCAGATCGGCGCACTAAACATCACCGACAAATTGACGTTCTTGACGACGCCCAAAATCAGAAAAATAGTGCAGACGCCAAACGAAGTAAACGCGATGAGTGAGAATACTCGCCTTGCGTCTTCGGAGGCAAAGTGTGGTCGCCAGCGAAACAAAGTGAGCGGCAGGAGCGAGGCGACGATTGGAAGCAAGATGCCGACGTTTGCAGCACAAAAGTTGAGAGTGATAGCGGCACCGAAAAGGCGTGTGTTGTGAAAGTGTTTTGTCGCGTAGGCGAGTGGTGAGAAGTTGTGCGATACCAGCCAAAGGAAGTAGACCAAAGCTGCGACGATGATAGTGAGATACGGCCCCGGTGTTCGCCACAAAGTTCGTGCATGCCTGTCCCAAAACATAAATGCCACCATCGAAACAGCCAGAAAGACCATCGGATATTTGCAGAGCATTCCGCATCCGATAGCCGCGCCGGTTGCTATCCACCATCGCCACCGGTTGTCTTGGAGTACGGACGCCAAAAAATACACGGCAAGCGAACTACACGCCATCATCGGAACGTGGTTGTTGTATTGCGTCGTCTCGTAGGCGTAGAAATAGTAGCCAACCATCGAGAACGTCGCCAAGAGAGCAACGTCTTCTCGAAAACACATCCGCGCCGTTCGCCACGCCGCCCAAAAGCACGCCGCAACGCAGAGTTGCGAGGCGATGTACGGCGCAAAGTGTGCGCGGCACGTTATCAGTTCAACCACGCGCAGAATCCACGTCTGAAACGGTGGATGCTTGTGATAACCGATCACCCACTCTTTTCCGACGAAGCTCATTTCCGGCACGTCGAGCCGATACCCCGGCAAAAGAAGCGATGGCAGCAGCGTCCACGCGGTACAGTACACCACGATCACACACCAGAAAGTTATCGCCGCAGTGCGCTGATTCATTTTGATGAAGTTTCGCTCAAGAAAGCGTAGACGCCAATCGCTATCGCACTTACGACCAAGAGCGAGTCGGCGATGTTGAAGTTTGGCCAGTGGTATGAACCGATCATGACGAGAATCCAGTCGCGGACGGCGTAGACCGATTCGCGTGTCCCGTCGGCGTGAACGGCTTGGATTTCGTGGAGTCCGAGCCGGTCCCAAAGATTGCCGGTGATACCTGCGGTGATCGCTCCGAGCAGTGTTGTGAAGAACAGACTCCGCCACGCTGCAACGCAAAACCAAACCACAACACCGACGAGAGCCAAACACGCTATCGCAGAAAAGACGTGAACAAATCCTTGTCCCATCCCAAACAGTGCGCCTTCGTTGAGACTCGTCTGAACACCGCAAACGCCGTCGATAATCCAAAACGGTGGCTGCTCGCCGGGAAGCCCAAGACGGCGAAACGCCCAGTCTTTCGTAGCAAGATCGAGCGCAAACCCGCCGACCGCAAGACTCAAAAATAGCGAGAGACGTAAGAGAAACAATCGCATCACATCACCCGCTAAAATGGAAGAGCAGAATGTCGCCGTCTTGAATGATGTAGTCTTTCGCTTCGCGGCGAACGAGGTTAGCGGCTTTGAGTTCGCGTTCGCTGCCGAGGCGGATGAGGTCGTCGCACCGCATCACTTCGGCGCGGATGAAACCTTTCGCCATGTCGGTGTGAATCGCGTCGGCGGCATCGAGCGCGGTGCCGCCAAGCGGCATGAGCCACGTTCGTACTTCTTTTTCACCAGCCGTCAAAAAGAGCTGCTGCTGGCTAACGCGGAGAAACAATTTTAACAATGTCGCGCGGTCGCTCGTCGGGAGTCTCATCTCCGAACGCAATGCCGCCGCGTCGTCTGGCGACATCGCCGCCAGTTCCGATTCGAGCCGTACAGAGACCGCCACCACCGGCACCGAAGGAGTTGCGTAACGCTGATACGATTCGAGATCGGTCTCGTCATCAGACGTGTTGAAGACAACCATCTGCGGTTTTTCTGTCAACAGACGAAACGAGCTTGTGACCTTGTGTTGTTCGTTTGTCATGTCGTCGCGTGTGAGCGGTTTTCCTGATTCGAGTCCCGCTTGCAGAAGTTGCAACGTCTCGATTTCAAGCTCGAACAAATCGTGCTGCGCCTTCGAGACTGGGCGACGGTTCTGCTCCGTCACTTTGGCAAGTCGCGTCGTGACGATTTCAAGATCGGCGAGGACGAGTTCTTCACGAAACGCGGCAATCGCTTTTGTTGGGTCGGTCGTCCCTTCAAAAATCCCGACGACGCAGACTAAACTGTCGGCTTCGCGGAGTTGTGCAAGTCGCTGCGCGTTACCGCCAGTGCGTTCGAGTCCGGGCGTATCGACGATCTCCATCGACGCATACGTCAACTTTTTCGGTTGATATATCGCCGCAAGTTGCTCGATGCGGTCTTCTGGAATAACCGCCATCGCCGACTGCGATTTGTGCGCGAGCGACACGTCAGCCGCAACGCCCGTGAGCCACGAAAAAAGAAGACTCTTCCCCGAACCCTTGTATCCGATAAGTCCTAGATTCATTTACTAATTCTCTTTGTTCAAAAATTGTTGAGCAATCTGGTCGGCTCCGTTCGTGGCTACCATCGTTGCAAAAACTTCGCGGGCACGATTGCACCCGCCACCTCCTAATTCGGTGCGAAAGCAAAAAGCTAACGCGATATACTCACGACGGTTTGAATTTCCCGTACCAAAACGGTAGCGATACATCGAGGCCGCGGTACGACGGAAGGCGAAGCCTACAAATCGCCCAGTAACGGGTCTAACTTCAAACAATACATAACTCGGCAACTCTGCCGAAATGTTTGCAATTCAACGTCGCCAAGCGAAGGCCGTTGCATACAGCGGTTGCGGCAATAAACAGATCGCTGATGTCAAGTTGCGTGTTCGTTCGTCGCAGGTTTTGTTGTATCGCTACCGCCGTTTTCACAACCGCACTGTCAAAAGATAGCACCTCAACCGTCCGTGTAAAAAAATGCTCCCACGGATCGTATGTTTCAAAACGTGACCCAAATCGCACTTCGTACTCCGTCACCGCAGAAACAGCAAAGTGCGGAAAAGTTTCTCGCAACTTAATAAACCGCGATTGCTCCTTGTTTCTTTTACGGAAAAACTCAATGACGATTGACGTGTCAAGCAAAATCATACCGTCTTCCATTGGTTTACCTCCTTGATGGCCTCCTCAATCGCTAGTATTTCGTCATCGGTTGCCACTGGGAAATTCAGCAGAAACTTCAATTCGGGATCGCGTTCGATTTCTTCCGACGTATACTTCCGCGCGGGCGGAAGTGAGTCACAGTCGATCAACACCAACCGCGACACATTTTTCTGTAGCGAAGCAAGCGGCCCCATACTTCCGTGTTGCAAAAAAGGGTTCGATTGTAACAAAGCCATTGCTTTTCTCCGGCACATTTTAGAGCGAACAACAAAAGTCGGTATACGTTCACAGTGTCCACCAAAACAATCGAATTTGTTTCTTGGTGACTGTTTACGTTTTCTCATTGGATTCCTGCCTTTGCAGGAATGACGGAACGGGGGGATGACGAAGTGAGAATCGTGAGAGTCTATTTGTGCATCCGGTCAAAAAATTGTGTGTAGTGATCGCGTGTGGTGAGGTCGTCGCGCCACGCCATTGCGTCGTTGGGGTGTGCGTTACATTGTCCTGTGATCATGTATTCGGGGAACGGTCCCCAATCTTCTTGCAGCGAAAGTGGGTGAAGGTGATGTTCGAGCGTCTCGAAGACGGGGCGCATCCGCGACGGTTCCGCACCAAGATAACCTAGGAGCAATTCCATCGGACAATTTCCCGCACCGCGTCCGAGGCCAGCAAGCGAAGCGTCAATCCGATTCGCACCCGATTCAATCGCCGCAATAGAATTCGCAAACGCAAGTTGCTGATTGTTGTGCGTGTGAATCCCGACCTCTTTCTCGCCACCAAGTCGCCTGTATTTTTCGACTAAACACGCAACTTGTCGTGGAAGCATCGCGCCGAAACTGTCAACAACGACAATCACCGAAGCTGGCGTCTTGGCGAGTTGAACCAGTGCATTATCAAGCGTTACCTCGTCGAGTAGCGACGCCGCCATAAGGTTGGCCCAAACTTCGTAACCGAGCCGCGTTGCGTGGTTGATCATCGCAGTCGCTTCATCGGTTTGATTTGCGTAGAACGCAATCCGGCAGATGTCGATTACGCTCTGCGACTTCGGAAGCAGATCGTTTTCCCAATCCGACTTTCCGCCGCAGTCGATCATCACCGACAACTTAAGCGGCGTTTTGTTTTCGCCGACAATTCGTCGGAGGTCTTCTTCGCGGCAGTACATCCAAACGCCGTACTTATCGGGCGAAAAGAATTTCGGCGAGTTGAGATAACCGCATTCCATCGTGTCGATCCCCGCACCGAGACACGTCTTGTAGACCGCCCGAACGAAGTCGTCGCTGAAGTGATGGCCGTTAACAAGTCCACCGTCGCGGATCGTACAATCGAGAACCGTAATTTCGCCGCGCCGCGTTGCCCAAGATGATGTCACGATGATACCTGTTCGATGGGGAATTTCGTATGGTCGAAGACAAAGTCTCGCCATTCTACGGTGCGCGTAGCTGATGTCAAGGAAGACTCAAGCTATCGGCGGTGAACGGGGTTTCCCAGACAACACGCATAAAGAAGACGCAGCGGCCTGTAACCGCATTGCGCGGCGCAAGTGGCAGCCGCGAACGCAGCGTGGCGGAGTGACCTGACCCCAAAAACGCCACGCCGAAAAAACCAGTCACGCCGCCGGAGTACCGGCTACGTTCGCGGCTGCCATTGGTGTACTCCACTACCAGAATCGGAGCGGGAAGCGTAAGCGAGTGACAGAACGGCCATTCGACGCAGAGTCCGTCATTCCCGCGACGAACGGTAGGGAACGGATTTATCCGTTCCGCAGAACAATCACACACGCCGCATCGAAATAGAAGCCGGAAAGGAAGCGGTACTCCGCCGTATTGACGGACAGAGAAAGCGTCACCATCACAATTGCATACTCCGCATCGTCATTCCCGCGTACTCGGCGGGAATCTAAAGCACACGCGCCGCACGACAACGAAGCATGGCGGAAAACAAAAATAACGATAACCGAAACTGCTATGAATTGCTTCTTAATTCATACAAACGTTCTTCGCGCTCTATGAAGTTATCAATCCATTTGTTGTAACTCATCACATGTTTTATTTTATTATTACTGACAAAAGGCAATATCGTTTCATGATAAAAAGGCTTGTTTTTCATTGACTGCAAACCATAAGCAAAATTACCGCACTGCATTCTGAAGTGATCAAAACCTTCTATATCAGTAATATCTAATGGTTCGTTCAAATGATTTTCAATACCATAAACCAGATATGTTTTGTTGTCTGCATCAAATTGCACGTCCTCTACGATCATCTCAGACCATAGATAATATCTGTTGTATTTACAATTCTTTGGTTTTCCACCAAGAATGATGACAACACTCGAACCCAACATGTTGGTTGCCACACGTTTTTTAGTGAATATCCCGTAATTTGAATTTGCAGTTGTAATCGAATCATCGTCTGATGCGCCTGGAATATAACCCATTTTTTCAACGCTGTGATATTGAATGAAATACTGCGATTTTTGAGTATCTCTTTTTTGAAAGTTGGGATTCACGCCCATGAGCTGAACGTTATACTCTGGTTTTAGTTCTTGAATATAGCGTTTCTCTATTTCAAACAAATCTGCTTCTGGACAAATCTCAAGAATTTCAAAATTAAAATTGCCATGCACACCCGGTTCACTGACTTGAATTCTTAAATCGTATTTTGCAAAAGCCGTTCGTATTACAGATTCATTGGAGTTTTCACTCAGCGATTGTGTATGCGCCTTCCATCGCGTCAAAATATCACGCGATTGACCAATATAAAATTTACCGTTAGATAAATTGGTGATTTTATAAATTCCTGTTTTTCTCATGTCATATCCCCAAATATCTAACGAGCTGTGCGGGCTGTTTTGTTTTCATTATCCCAAACACAAAAATTACCACCATTGTCAGTCATCGTACTGTCCTTTCGAGTGATGGGGGGAGAAACGCACAAGCCACAAACATCGTTGTCGAGAATCGACAAGTAGAGACGAGAGCCGTCTCCGGGAAGGAGGCGGCAGTGTTGCTGCACCGCGAAGCGGAGAGCCGCCGTATTGACGGAGAACAAGTGCAAACCACAACACCGTCAATACGCTTCGCTCCTTTCCGGCTGTTATTGCACGCGAAGCGTCAACGCAGAGCGCGAATCAAAAACGACTGCTACAACAAATGATGGTGCGCATCTTACACGGTTGGGGCCGCGTGCGAAGGGGGAGCGTGAGTTTTCGCGCTATCGCGTTTGCTCAAAGCGTGTTCTTTAGATTCCCGCCGAGTACGCGGGACGGGAATGACGAACTCTACGTCGAATGGCGATTCGGGCACTCGCTTACGCTTCGTGTTCTTCTTCGGACGCTTCCCGCTCCGATTCTAACTTTCGCTCGCGTGGTGCAGCTTGCGTTCACAAGGCTTTCTGGAACTCTTTCAGCGTTTTGCAATCGAACGCCAAGTCGAAGAGGGCGTCAAGTTTGTTGAGGTCGTCAATCGTCAGCAGCGATTCGGTAAGTTGCTGCGGAACGTTTTCAAACCGACGATTCAACAGGCGAACTATCTTTCTGGCTTCGCCA
>JBOFSQ010000094.1:0-4254 GCA_051651625.1 Thermoguttaceae bacterium
TAGCCGAACCCTCCACGCCTGCGGCGTATGACAACTGGAGGGTTCGGCTATGCCGAACCGCGAACTACTCAATCGCCCCAATTTGAGGTTTCCGAATAAAAAAATCTGCGTCCATCTGCGCAATCTGCGGATTAAAACCGGAAACTTGTTAGCAAACTGCTGCGATTTCCGCGTCAAGATTTTGGTCTTGACAAAAAACGGCGAACTCGGTAGAATCCCCCGCCGTCGAACGGTAGACTCGTTAGTGACCGTTCACTTCGCCGCAAACAAGGATTGTTGGCACGACGGAAATGGACTTCGACTCAACAAAAGAGCAAATACGCGACGCCGTAGACATCGTCGCTCTCGTCTCGCGTTATGTGCCGCTTCACCGCGCGGGGAGGTTGTTCGTAGGCCGATGTCCGTGGCACGACGACTCGAAGCCAAGTCTCCAAGTCAACCCCGAACGCCAGTCATACAAATGCTGGGTCTGCAACATCGGCGGCGACATCTTCTCGTTCGTGATGAAAGTCGAAAACGTCGATTTTCCTGAAGCGTTGCGAATTCTCGCCGACATCGCGCAAATCCAACTCCCAACACGCGACGACCGCGTTCGCATAAACAAAAAACGGTTCGCCGGAAACACCTCCGCAACTTCACAACAAAATTCCGAAACGACAAACGACGACGCCGAAGTCGTCACGAAAACAAAACTCTATCAAGCGATGATGTGGACCGCCGAGCGGTACCACTCGGCACTCCAAACTCTCGACGAAGCCGAATCCGCACGACGCTACCTCACCGAACGCGGAATCAATAACGAAAGCGTCGTCACATTCAGACTCGGTTACGCACCGCTTGCACGCGACTGGTTTCTCTCACCCATCGGCAAAAACCCGCACCGACTCGCAATTCTTGAAAAGGTCGGCGTTCTGGCCATCTCTGATCGCAACGATTATTATGAACGGTTTCGCGGTCGGCTGATGTTTCCGATAGGCGATATGCAGGACAGAATCGTCGCACTCGGCGGGCGTGTTCTCCCCGGTTCGCCAAACGCCGACCGCGCGAAATACATCAACTCGCCCGAAACGCCAATCTTCTCGAAACACCGACTTCTCTACGGTCTCGACCTCGCCCGCGACGCCATCCGCAAAACGGGCCGCGTTCTCATAATGGAAGGTTACACCGACGTTATCGTCGCGCATCAGTACGGATTCCGCGAGTCGGTCGCGGTACTCGGCACCGCACTCGGCGCGGAACACATCCGCATCTTGAAACGGTTCACCGACAAGATGATTCTCGTTCTCGATGGCGACGACGCCGGACGAAAACGTGCAAGCGAAGTTCTTGCGTTCTTCGTCGCGCAAGGTGTTGACGTTGCGGTGCTGACGCTCCCCGACGGCGACGACCCCGCCGACTTCCTCCACAAACACGGCCCCGAAGGACTGACGCGGTTGATCGAAAACGAGACGCGCGACGCAATGACGCACGCATTCAACGTCGTCACCGAAGGGATTAACTTGCAAACCGATCTCGTCGCCGCAAGTCGTGCGCTCGACAAAATTCTCACCACAATCGCGCAGGCACCGTCGCAAATCAGCGACGCCGCCGACCCGATGCGACTCCGTATCGAGATGACGATACAGGTTCTCTCGCAACGCTTCGGTGTCGCCGAGAAAGAAATTCGTCGCCGCCTCAAGCAACATCGTCTTCGGCAACAACAGTCGGCGGAACGTTCGACAAGTGTCACCTCAAACAACACCGCAGACGACATCACCAGCAGCACCGCACAGTTCACCGACGAAGACGAAAACGGGCTCGACCTGCTCGAACGCGAGATGCTCGAACTCTGGATTGCCGATCCGCGTTCAATCGACGACATCATCGACAAAGTTCCGGCGACGTGGTTTCGTTCACCGATAACGCGGGCGATTTGTGCGCGGTGTATGGAACTTTCGTCGCGCGATGTTGTTCCAGACTTTGAACGTTTGATGCTTTCGTTTGACGATCCGGCGATGAAGCGTTTTCTTGTTTCGATTGACGAATCGGGGCGTGCGAAGCGGATGTTGCCGCCGGTGACGACGCAAGACAGTCAAGGCAACCCGATCACGCACGAGCCGCAAGAACGCGAAATCACGCCGGAGTGGCGACTTTCGATTTCGGCGGAGATTGTTCGCGGACTCGAAAACCGCGAACACCGTTCGCACACGCCGCAAGAAATCGGCAAACTCCGTGAAGCCGTTACAACAACCGACCGTCTCGCACAACTCAAACAAATCCAAAACGACCAGCGCGAACGAAGACAGATCGCAACGCCATCAGAGCGGGAAGCGTAAGCGAGCGACCGAACAAGAACACGAAGCGTAAGCGAGTGCCCGAACAAGAACACGAAGCGTAAGCGAGTGCCCGAACAAGCCATCCCCGAAACGGATTTCCCCCCCAAACCCAAGGAGAGTTTATGTCAACAACGCTGTCAGCCAAACGTTCGTCTTTGGCGGAATCGTCTTCCGGTCGTCAACACGTTGACGACGACTACACAGGTTTTGCGGCTGCCGAGCCGCAGACGTTTACGCTCGAAGATAGCGACAACGTCGAACAGAATCACGCCATCGACGACGACGAGGCCGACCTCGAAGGACTCCTTCAAACGCTCGATTTGCCGCGTAGTTCGCGTCTCTCGGACGAAGACGACGAGGCGACCGTTGCACTCAACATGCTGGCGATGATGGAGCCGGTTGATGTCGATGACGACGACGAAGATGACAGCATCGTCGTCAAAGGTAACGAGTCAACTTCGAGCGGTGCGACGCTCGAACTCCCCGAACTTCCGCCGGAAGAGGTCGAGAAATGGAGTGCCGATCCGCTGCGACTTTATCTCGCCCAGATGCGTCACATCCCGCTTCTCACACGCGAAGAAGAAGTGGAACTCTCAAAACGGATCGAGCGTGCGCGGTGTTCATTTCGCCGTGCGGTTCTTGAGTCGCCCTTTGCGCTTCAGAGTGTTTTCGGAATTCTCACGAAGGTACACGAAGGGAAACTCGCGTTCGAGCGAACGATCAAGATGTCGCTCACGGAACACTTGTCGCGTGAACAGATCAAGCGGCGAATGCCAGCGAACTTGCGTTCGATTGCGCCGCTAATCGAGTCGATTACGCACGATTTTTCAACGATGACGCGATTGAGTGCGTCGCCATCGGAGAAGTTTGAGGCGCGTCACCGGTTTTTGCAGCGTCGTCGTCGTGCGGCGATTTTGCTTGAAGAGATCAGCGTTCGCAACAGACGCATCGTTGCGCTGATGAAGCAACTCGAAAAAATATCGCAGCGGATGAACGAACTCAAAGCAACGCTTCGCAATTCTGCGTCGCTACCGGCATCGCAGCGTGAGTCGTTGCGTCAAGAGCTGCGTCAACTGATTGTGCGAACGCAAGAGACGCCGCGCAGTCTCGCACTTCGGATCGAGCGAATTCATTCGTTCCGCGAAGAGTACGAGAAGGCGAAGGGGGAGTTTTCGTGGCGCAACTTGCGGTTGGTGATTTCGGTTGCGAAGAAGTATCGTTATCGCGGCGTGAGTTTTCTCGACCTCATTCAGGAAGGGAACACCGGTCTGATGCGGGCGGTCGAAAAGTTTGAGTACCGTCGTGGTTTCAAGTTTTCGACTTACGCGACGTGGTGGGTGCGTCAAGCGGTGACGCGAGCGATTGCCGAACAGGGGCGGACAATACGCATCCCGACGCACATGATTGACGCACTTTCAAAGCTCCGCGCCGCGACGAAAAATCTGTATCAGACGACCGGTTACGAGCCGAGCATCGGACAGATTGCCGAGGCGGTTGGCATGCCGGTCGATGAGGCGCGGCGTATCTTGATGATTGGTGGACATCCGATTAGTCTTGAGCATCCAGTCGGTTTTGGTGAGGAGTCGGTTTTTGGCGAGTTCGTTCCCGACCAGTCGTTTGAACGCCCCGAACGAACGGCGTCGCAGGAGATGCTCAAGCGTGAACTCAACCAACTTTTGCAAACGCTCTCGTATCGTGAACGCGAGATTCTCAAACTGCGTTACGGACTTGAAAACGGTTACTCGTACACGCTTGAAGAAGTCGGACGCATTTTCCGCGTGACGCGCGAACGTGTCCGTCAGATTGAGGTGAGTGCGGTTCAGAAACTCCGCATACCGGGCCGCAGCCAAGCGTTGGCAGGATTTCTCGTCGGTAGCGCGGTTGATGAAGATTAGTAGTTCGCGGTTCGGCATAGCCGAACCCTCCAGTTGTCATACGC
>JBOFSQ010000095.1:0-3489 GCA_051651625.1 Thermoguttaceae bacterium
GGCCCTGTGCGGAAACGTGCCCCCGAACAGCGGTGCGGCATAGCCGACCCCGCCACGCCTGCGGCGTGTAGGACAACTGGAGGGTTCGGCTATGCCGAACCGCGAACTACCAAATCGCCTTAATTTGAGGTTTCCGAACAAGTCTACTGGTTCACCGTTCAGCGATCATTCTCACTGCGCGGATGGTGTAATCGACGCCGGAGTAGACCGTCAGGAAAACTGCTCCCCAAAGCGAGACGCCGAGGACTGCGCCGAACGTTTCGTGCCAGTGAATTGTGAGCCTTTCTGTTGCGCCCGAAGTGATCAGCAGCAGAAACACCGCGACAACCGCGACGCACTGAAGGCCCATTTTCCACTTGCCAACCCACTTTGCCGAGAAGTCGCCGCGACTGTTTTCGATCACCGCACGCAAACTTGTCACGAGTAGTTCGCGTCCAACGATCACGACTGCCATCCACGCCGGTACGACTGCCGCGAGCGACGGCGTTGCGACAAAGAAAATGAAAATACTGCAAACGAGCAACTTGTCGGCGAGCGGATCGACAATCCGCCCGAACACGCTAATCTGCCCAAATTTCCGTGCCCACCAGCCGTCAACGAAGTCCGTCAGCGACGCGACGACAAAGAGAACAAGCGACGCAATGTAACACCCGCACGGATACACCACACAAAGCGCAAGCGTTAGCACGATGCGAAGCATCGTCAAAATGTTCGGGACGTTGATCGGTGCCAGAGATGTTGTTGACGTTGTTGTCACAGTGTAACCTTTGCGCAAACTGGAGAAATATACTGGAATTGTAACAGCCACCGACATTCTACCGCGTTTGCAAAAATGACAAAGGGCGGAGCGTGCGATTGGTGGATTGATGCGATGGACGTTGTGGTAGAATTTGCGTAACCGTTCACGCCACGTTCCGTCATGCCCGCGTACTCGGCGGGCATCCAGAGAACAACACTGCAAGCAGACGCGATAGCGAAGGATCGCGCAAGCGAACCCCAAAGCGTTCGCTCTAGGCCCCCGCCGAGTACGCGGGGGTGACGAATTCGGAATCAACCATGAACGGATACCGTCCACCAATTTTCGGCTCTGCCGGAAACTGGCACGCAGCGTGCTTTACCCGTTTGCAATCACGAAGCACGTTTACGTTCACAGTTAATTTACGAGGTTATCAAATGGTTACTCTAGCAACAACAAATCGCGTCGCAAAGTTTTCGCCGGTTGTTTTGGAATCGCGTGCGACAGACGAACAGCTTCTCATCAGTTATCGTGAACGGAACGACCGCGAGGCGTTTGAAACGCTTGTCAGCCGGTATCAGCAGGAGCTTTGCGGTTATCTTTACCACACGCTCGGTGACCACTCACTCGCCGACGACGCCTTTCAACGGACGTTCTTGAAGGTTCACACAAATTGCGAAAAGTTCGATGCGAAGTTGTCGTTTCGTCCGTGGCTTTACCAAATTGCCCAAAACACCGCGCGGGACTGGCAGCGTTATTCGCGGCGTCGTCCATCAATCAGTCTTGACACGAGCCGCGATAATACCGACAATTCCGGCTCCTACGCGGGCGAAATCGAAGGACGCGAAGGCGATCCGAGTGAACGTCTCCTCTCCGAAGAGATGGCGAGTAAGGCACGCGCCGCACTCGAACAGTTAACCGACGTTCAGCGGCAGACGATCATTCTCATCTACTTCCAAGGCATGACGTATAACGAAGCTGCGGCGGCGATGAACACGAACAGTCATACAATCAAGTCGCGTCTCTCGACTGCGATCCGGCGACTCAATGAGATTCTCTCCGCGCCCGAAGCGGACGACTTCAAGAAGGCGGCATGACCGAAACGCGACGCGAAAAACTACTCGGATATATTCTCGATGCTCTCGAAGACGACGAGCGCGATGCGATAGACTGCGAAGTCGCCGCCTCGCCCGCGCTGCATAACGAACTGACCGAACTCGTCGGCGAACTCCAACCGCTCTCGGTCTTGAAAGGTTACTACTCACCAGCCGACAACGCCGAACTCGTCGCGCGAACTTGCAACGCCGTTTGGCAACACGCAGACGAAGCAGTTGAAGAAGAAGCAGTGGTTGAAGAATCCACAGTGGAAGACGAATCCAAAGTGGAAGACGAATCCAATATGACCTATAGGTCCTATGAAACAGAAGCCGCGCCCATTGCAGAAACCGCGCCCATCACAGAAGCCGCGCCCACCCCAAAACTCTCGCCCCCAGCCTCTTGCCCCGCGCCCCGCGTTTCTCGCCGCACAAATCGCGCCGCGTCTCCCGCAGCTCCGCAACCGCCGCACGTTCGCTGGGCGAGTCGGGTTGTGTCGGTCACGGTTGGTGTGTTGATTGCGGTTTTGATGTTTCCGGCGTTCACGTTTGTCAAAGACAAAGTTGTTGCGCGTGTTTGTCAGGTATTCATGCTCGATGTTGAAGCGAACATGGAATACTACAAACAGCTTCAAGAGAACAACGCAATCGTCCGCGCACGCGAGCCGAGTGGGAGTTTGCGAACGGGGAGTTCGCAGTGGCACACACTCGCCCAGCACACCGCACCAATCGCGTCTGGGGCCGTCACGCCGACGCCGGAAATGCTCGACGAGATTCCGCCGCTCAAGATCGCGTTCGCTCAAGACAGCGTCGCCTCGCTCTTCAGCGGCGAACAACCTGCAAACAGCAGCGTCAACGACGACGCGATCCCTATCGCCAAATCCGACAACCTTCGCATCCTCGCCGACCCGAAACCGGCGTCGAGTCAAGGGCCGCGTCTCTATCCGTTTCAGGGGAACAGCATCTTCATCAGCGGCGATAATGTCTATTACCGATTCATCCCGACGCGGTGAGGCGAAACGCGCCACAGCTTAACGTCATCGGGGAGCGGCGCGTCGATCTGCTGGAGGTAATCGCTCCACAATTTTGGGAGTGTTGAGTTTGCGTCAAGTAGGAAGAAGTCGATTTGCAAACGCTGAACTGCTTCCCAGTCGCGCGGGACGACAAGGCCGTAGTCGCCAAGGTGGAGCGAGTCACGAACGGTGCGCGGCAGCATTGTCGTACTCGCCGTTGCAACAACGTCAACGCTACAATCTTGCGGCAACAGCCAGTTGTAACGCGGTGCGAGCGTTGCAACGTCGCGGCGAACCCATTCTTCGAGCCGCTGCGGTGAACTTGTCGTCTTCCAGTCTGAACGATACGAGACCGCGCGAAACAGTCGCGGCGGAGTGTGCGAGTTGTGGTTTGCACAAATCGTCCGCGCGAGCGGTACAGCTTGGTCGATGTCAAACGCCGCGTGCGCGACCGTCGGGACGAGACTGCGGTTCACCACCACGAGATCGATTACTGTGATTGCGATGAGCAATACTGCCGTCCGTGTTTGTCCGTGTTGGCAGTTCTGGTTCGGCATAGCCGAACCCTCCAAAGTCGAACCTTCCAGACTGGAGTGCGGTTCGGCATAGCCGAACCACACGCTGGAGGGTTCGGCTATGCCGAACC
>JBOFSQ010000096.1:0-3155 GCA_051651625.1 Thermoguttaceae bacterium
TTCTTTGCTTGATCGTTCTTGCGACAGGCGTCGTGCGTGCTGATGAGTCTGTACCGCCGCCGTCCGATGAGGCTCTCCGTGTCGAACGTCTCGACGTTGACGCCGACTTCATCGTCAGCATGATCGCCGACGGCGATGGTGGCGTCTTCATCGGTACTGAAGACAAAGGCGTCGTTCATCGTGACGCTGCTGGGAACGTCACACGGTTCGTCGCCGAACTCGGCGATCCCAACGCCTACGCTCTCGCCATCGACAAACTTGGTCGTCTCTGGGTCGGGAATCTCAACAGCGGCGTCTCCGTTTTTAGCGGCGAGACGTGGAAGAACTACGACGTCATCGACGGCCCCATCGGTGAACGTGTTTTCGACATCCAATTATGTCCCGTCGATGGCGACGTGTGGATCGCAACCAGTGCTGGAATCACACGCTACAAACTCGATGCCGACGAGTGGGAACACTTCACACGCGAAGACGGACTTCTCGAAGACCAAGCGTCGTCGCTCGCATTCAAAGACGACGGCACGCTCATCGTCGGTACGCAGTGTCACGGACTTGCAATCTTCAGTCGCGGCAAAAACGGTGCGTACACACATTCAAAAAACATCACCGCGCCAGAACGTTTCGGCCCCAACAACTGTTCGCCCGTCCCGCTCGTGCCGTTTGGTGACGGACTTCCCACAAATCAGATCAATCAAGTTCTCGTTGCGAGCGACGGCGTGATTTGGATTGCAACGCCGACCGGTCTCGTTCGCGCGAACGACAAGTTGACGCAGATGCAGTTCGCACGCGGCATCGACTACGCCGACAAAGTTCGCGGACTCTACGGCGGCGCACCGAAGGGCTGGCAAGAGTGTCCGCCAGAAGTTCGCACGCAACTGTTGCCGGAAGACTACATCACTTGTCTCGCCGAAGACGCGAGCGGTGCGATTTGGCTCGGTACGCGACAGCGCGGCTTCGTCGCCATCGACCCGCAAACCGGTCGTCGCGGCACGGGCGACGCAGAGTCGTTCGGACTCGCCGACAACTACGTTTCGGCAATTCTCCCGATGCCCGACGCGAAACCGCTCATCGGTCTCTACATCGGCGGCGTCGCGCGACCGAATCGCGCGCTCACGCTCGGTGCAAGACCGCGAACGGTCAATACAGTTGCCAAGAGCGACTTCGCACCACTACCGAGTCCAATCAAACCGCCAACGGTTGACGAACTTCGCGCGATGCAAGCGAAACTCGAAAAACTCAACGAACCGTTGCCAAAAATCTACGCCGCGTACTACGGCGATGATTGGAAGACGCAAGGCGATTGGGTGGGACGGTATGGCAGACAGTATGCGATTATGTGTGCCGTCAATTCGCCTTATGATCGAAAAATGTATCGCCACCAGCGAGAGATTTCTGTCAATGCGTTTATTGGGCCGAACTCGCGCAGCGACGACAGTTATCGTGCTTGGATTCATTGGCTTCAAACGGATAATCTGCGTGCGTTGTATGATCCGTTTGTCGGCGGGAGACGCCAAGCAGAATGGAACGACAACGGCACGGAATATCCGATGACGCAGGACGGGCCAGATTTGTGGTATCAAATTGATGTCAAAAAGGAAGGCGTCTATCGCGTGAGCATGTACGTTTTCAACAAGGACGGTCATTCGGGTAAGAATGTCATGCGTGACTACATGCTCGAAGTCTATCCTGCGTCTTCGCAGTGGACTGATACCACGCGGCAAAACTGGCGAGACCACTCGCGTACAGCGGAAGAAGCCGTACAGACACAAGAGCCACTTGCGAAGAGCCGATTGCGAAACTTTTGGGGCGGCGTCTACAAAACGTTCACCGTTACGGGGCCAGCGAGTTATTTCGTCAAACTTGACAGGAACTACAGTTTTAACACGATGCTATCGCTCGTTGCGGTGGACCGTCTTGTTGGTGAAAGCGATCCTTACGATAAGGGGCCGCTTCCGTGGGTTTATGTGCGGCAAAATCCGCCGCGAAAACCGTATCAGTGGGAATTGGCAACGGAATTGGGAATAGCGTCGCGGCAACTTTGGAATACGATTTTGGCGAGCCGCGACAAGAGCGGCAACGTGGAAGCTGGGAAGAGAGCCGAGTTGATTGCCTTCTTTGGAGCAACAGCGGCAGCGGAAAATTGTAACGACGATACGTCTATCAGAGGCGAACAGATGTTGGTACGCCATATCACTTGGGAGATCAAACACTGGAACGCCGCGCTTCGTCAAGAGTTTGAATCTCGCATGGCGGAGAGTTGGGAAGGTTTCAAGAAAGCCAACCCAGAAATAGTTGAGAAGATGAACACGCCAAGAGAATAGGCCCGACCAAAATGTGATCCCATGAAAACCTTATCACCAATCATCACTCTACTACTGGTTGTTGCTGCCAACTTCGCTTTGGGAGTTGGCGTGTTTAGTGGCGATGTGCTTATGGCTCAAACTCCAAGCGAGCTAGTTCAGGCAGCCATTGAGTCGCATAACGATCCAACAACTATCATTAAACGCATAGAACGATTGGAGAAGCTCTACGAAAACAGACCAGATATTTATGTTGAGGAGTTATGGAGAGTTGTACACGTTCTTTGGGACTGTGACCGACGAGATCGGTCGGATCAGTGGCATGACTTGATTGACCGGTTGAGCACGAATATTATCGACGCAAAAACTAAATACAGCATTTGTAAAGGACTACAAATTAGGGTTATTGTCAGCTATATGCGGATTGACCCAAATGGTTCGCAAGCATCCATTATGAAACTTCGCAAAGAGCGGGTTTCAAAGATGCTTGGACATTGGCAAAGTGTGAATAACGTCGTTGCTTCCTGTTCGGATGCAAACGCTAAAGATGCCGAGCCGTTTTATCATCCACTGTCGCCAGTGATGGGGCCGTCACCAGAGATGATGAACGATCCCGTTTTGCAGAAGGAATACGCCGAGCACTTGAAAAAACGCGATGCTCTTTTGAATGAATCTCTGGATCAAAGCGATGCAGGACTAGTCGTTCGCAATTCTCAAGGTCAGGTGAAAAAATACTTGATCGATTCATACTCGCTTCACCCCTTTGCGACGGCAGAACTAGAAGCGTTGTTGAAGGAACACAAGGTTGATGATGCTCTTGCCAAAGAAGTGCTTGATGCTGTGAAAGAAGCCGAG
>JBOFSQ010000097.1:0-4945 GCA_051651625.1 Thermoguttaceae bacterium
AGCCGAACCCTCCAGTTATCAACCGCCGCAGGCGTTTGGAGGGTTCGGCTATGCCGAACCGCCGTGTGGACATGTCAAAACAGTGAAACCGGAGACAATAGCCAAAGATTACCGACGATAGCAGTAGAAATGAAGGTGCGGGTTGTAAGATGCCGAAACCAAGAGCATCTTGTCGCCAACACGTCTACTCGAAAGCCTCGTCCTATGACTGTTTCACTACGTCCAGCGCTCTTGGCCGCTCTCGTCGCGTTTTTTGTCTTTCCCACGGCAGAAGTTTTTTCTGCCGATGCTGCGCTGGCGCGGGAAAACTGGATGACGCGCGTCTACCGTTCGGCGAGTCCGTCGGTTGTTGACATCCGTGGCGACAAAGGCGAAGCGACATCTGGCGGCGTCACCGATGCAAGCGACGGCGGCAGTGGAACCAGTAGTGGAATCGGTATGGGCACCGGCATCGTCATCGACTCGCGCGGTTACATCGTGACGAACTTTCACGTCGTCGATGGGATTCGTTCGATTCAGGTCACGACAAACGACCGCAAAAAATATACCGCGTCGCTCGTGACGCGCGACCCCGAAACCGACCTCGCCATCATCAAGATCGAAACGCAAACTCCACTTACGCCGATTGCGTTTGGCCGCTCTGGCGACGTTTTACCCGGCGAAGAAGTGATTGCACTTGGAAATCCGTTCGGGTACGCTTCGACGATGACAAACGGAATCGTGAGCGGCGTCGGGCGCGAAGTTGAGGTCAACGACACGCTTCTCTATCGTGATGTCATTCAGACCAACGCGGCGATAAACCCCGGCAATTCCGGCGGTCCGCTCGTCAACATTGATGGCGAGATGATCGGCATCAACGCCGCGATTCGTCAAGGTGCGCAGTGTATTGCGTTTGCGATTCCGGTCGATCAAGTGATGGACGTGTCGGCGAAGATGATCGCTGGGATTGTCGCCGAGCGCGTCTCGCTTGGTATAACTGTGCGACACGACAAATCGGGCGGAACGAATCGTGTTGTCGTCACCACCGTAGATCGCCAGCCGTCGGAACACGACTCAACGGCGTGGGAATCGAACGACAATCAATCGTCGATTGCTGCTGGCGACGTTGTTGTCGCCATCGATGGTGCTGCTGTTCGTCATCCGCTTGACTTTTATCGTGCGTTCTTGTCGAGTGAACAGGGCGACGAAACGTCGCTGACGGTCAATCGCAACGCGACGACTTGCGAAATGACTTTGGCACTTTCTGCACCGCAAGTTTCTGAACGACGCCGCAACATGCCGGTAGCGACAACGACGGTCAACGCCGCACCAACTGGCGAAGTTGCGGTAGCGCGGACGCGGATCGCAGCAAAGTTCCCCACCACTGACACTTCGGCTTCCACCAAGAGCGACGCGGTTTGGGAGACGTTCGGCATTCGTGTTGAGCCGATCCCCGGACTTGAGTTCCAATCGAAGTACGCGAAGTTTCTCACGCTCTACCCGTATGGTGGCGTCCGCGTGACTGCTGTGCGGCCAAAGAGCACGATGGCGGGCGAAGGAATTCGCGTCGGCGACGTTATCGTTGGCATACACGAGTGGAGCGTCACATCGAACGACGACCTCAAGTACATCGCCGGCGAGTGGCCAAACCTCAAACAACAAGGCTCGATCCGCGTTCTAATAATCCGCGGCGACGACGGACACTTCTACAGATATATTCCGGTGTTGTAGGGAATGGCGTAAGTGTTCACGGTTACGCAAAGTTTGCTTCTTGGACAAACTGTACTGTCATTCCCGAATATGTCTGCGAAATCGGGAAACTTCGTGCGCCTCTGCGCTGGTAAACGATAGACGTTCTGTCGTCTCGTTTTTTGTCCGGTTGTCTCCAGCGTAGTGAAAGGGAACGTGCCATGTCTACCGTCTCGTCAAGTGCGAACTATTCCAGTTACAGTGCGACTGCTTCGGGGTATCGTCCGAAGTCGAGCGTGAACGTCCGCGAAACGCCTGATCGTCCGCCGCTCGATCTCGACCGCGTACCCGACGCAACAAGCTGGAAACCGCCCGTCATTGATACGGTAGAAATTTCTTTCGACGTGCGCGCCGCCGTCGCGGCCAAAGCCGCCGCCGATGCTGGCAACGACGACAAAACCTACGCCGCTCTCGGAAAAATGCTCGGACTGGGCGGACAATTTTCCGCTTCCGACAAAACCTCACTGCTCACTTCGCTAAACAGTCTCATCACGAACGAGTCCGAACAGTTGAGCAAAGACATCGGAAAACTTATGGAAAAGGCGGGACTTGGAGACGTTACGAAGAAAATAACGTTTGCGGAAGATGCCGAAGGGAAAATCATCGTCGAAGGGAACATCCGCGCGAAGCAGAAAAAGGAACTCGCTAAACTCATCAATGACGATCCGTCGCTTGTCGAGCGAATCAAAACGCAAAAAGCGAGAATGGAAATCGCTCGCGAATTGGAAAAAGAAACGCCCGTTCTCAACAGCAAAAAAATCCAAGCCGCCCGAACACAAGTCCTCAAAAACTTTCTTGACCAAAACGGTTTTTCACTCGACGAAGTACAGGCGAACGTTGGAAACGTCAAAGAGAGTGAAGCGTTTCAAAAGTTTTTGAAATCGTCGCCGGAGATTGGTCATGAACTTTCGGTATACGCCGAACGCCAGAACGCGCCAGCCACAAGCGATGCCACAAGCGAAGACGCAAATTCGTCTGCTACACGTCCGCTATTGTCGATCAAGCGTGGAATCGTTTCCGAAGGCACGAACGAAAAACGCGACTTGAGTACGCAAGCCGAAAAGTTCAAAGAATTCATTTTCTTGAAGCTCAAGCAGTATTACGAAGAGAGCAAGACGCCAACGGACCAGCAAATCACGGACTTCTCGCTGAACATCAGTTCCACCGGAACTCTCTCCGTGAGCGAAGTCAAGACTGCGGCGGGCGACGATTGGAAGTCAACGGCGGCGGCCAAGAAAGTGCTAACGAGTCTTTTTGACAGTGCTATTCGTGAGGGTGCAAAGTATCTCGGCGAGGCGATTCTTGAGGAGCACGACGACTATCACGGCGATGTTGTAAACTATGCCCACAACGTCATCATCGGCGGCCTCGACAAATCTGATGCGTACACGATTCAGTCAAAAGACGCGGACGCAGCAGCCGCACGCGAAATGAACGAGTTGACGCAAGACATCGGCGTCGCGCTGAGTAACTTTTTCGGAAAGACGTTAAAGATTGACAGCCCGTTCAGCATCGTTTTCGACATGAACGGTGGACTCGATTTGGGCGAAGGTTCGTCGTTGTCGGTGAACAATTTGAGGATGGTCAAGAATGCGATTGAAGAGGTCAACAACTTTCTCGCCGCCGAAGAGGCGGGCGACGACGTACCCGAAAATGCAATATCCAGCGAACTTCGCGGCGTGGCAGAAAAACTTATCACGCTCAAAGGTGTGAAAGACAAGTTCCACGACCAATCACAAGTCCCCACCGAAATCAAGTTTACATTTCTGGGGAAACAACGGTAGAGGAAGCGTGAACGGTTGATTCCGAATTCGTCACCCCCGCGTACTCGGCGGGGGCCTAGAGAAAACGCTTTGCGGTTCGCTTGCGTGCCCCATCGCTATTTGCGTCTGCGTGCAGTGTTGTTCTCTGGATGCCAGCCGAGTACGCGGGCATGACGGAACATTGCGTAAACGCTTACTTTGATCGAATGCAAATTACGACAATGCTGGTGTGAAGAATAAAAATTGGAACCACGAGAGCAAACTAATGGGCAACGCGAAATCGATCAAACTCTTCGAGCAAAAAGAAATCCGCACCCACTGGGACGCCGAGCAGGAAAAGTGGTACTTTTCCATCACCGATGTCTGCGGCGTGCTGGCGGACAGCGACAATCCCCGAAAGTATTGGAGCGTGCTGAAAACCCGCTTACTTGCCGAGGGAAGTGAACTGGCTACAAATTGTAGCCAGTTGAAAATGGTGGCGGAGGACGGCAAAATGCGACTCACCGATGTCGCCGACACCGAACAGCTTTTGAGGTTGATTCAGTCGATTCCCTCGAAGAAGGCGGAGCCGTTCAAGATGTGGCTCGCGCGAGTCGGCAGCGAACGCATCGACGAAACCGCCGACCCCGAACTCACCATCGAACGTGCGCTGATAACGTATCAGAAAAAAGGGTACTCGCAAGAATGGATCAACCAAAGACTCAAGTCGATTGAAGTCCGAAAAGACTTGACGGACGAGTGGGACAATCGCGGCGAGATTTGCCGCAGTCACTCGACGAAAACAAGACCGTGGCGAGAAAAGGTGGCGCAGTCGCCAAGGCTGCATGGGTGCGGCTCGAAAAGTCTACGGGGCAAAAAGGTTGTGTCACCGAAAAATGCGAGAGAACTCGGTAAACTCTCGCCGCCTGATGATGCAAACGCAATAGAATGTGAAAGTTTTCGCTAAACGTATTTTGTGTGCTATGATACAATTGGAACAGTGTGACCGAACCAATTCGGTTACATTATTTTTGCTTTTGTCCTCCTAAAATGAAAGGGAAATGCTATGTCTACTGTCTCGTCAAACGCCAACTATTTCAGTTCAACCAGTGCTTATCGCTCAAGCGGTAGTCAAGCAACCCAAGACGCTAAGACCGCCGATCAGCAACAAGAATGTGACACAACCGCACAAGATGCGTACAAGGACACATATGAATCTTTGGCAGACAAACCAACCGGCGTGCGCGGATTTGCTGACGACTTTATTGTACGCAATTCGGCACTTTCACCAGAAGCACAGGAAAATCTGAAAACACAAATGGCGGATATTGTTGCAATACACCGTTTTGAACAAGCCAATAATTTTAGTTTCAATTCCGATCCATCAACGCCAGAAGAAAAACAAAATTACAATGAAATGTTGAGACGGCTTATCAGCGAAGGAAATGTCAAAGGAAGTCCTTTGTACGGATTCC
>JBOFSQ010000098.1:0-24848 GCA_051651625.1 Thermoguttaceae bacterium
GCGTCGTTCCAATCGCGTATCTTTTCCTCACGCCCAACACGAACTCCACTCAAACACACAACATGAACTGCAATATGATCCGAAAACATCACGCTCGGATTTTCGTCCGACACCAAATGGAATACTTGATGACGTTTCTTGAGCTGCGGAAAAAGGTTGTCAAACGTAATGATGATCGACACAACCGGTTTGAGAGCCGCATATTTGCCACCGCGAAATAACTGCGAAGAATAGGTATCGGCCCAGTATTCAAGCATCCGTTCTTTGAACGCCAAGTGCGTCGATACCTGCATTTCGATGTCAAAAATGTGCTTGCGTTCATCCTGAACACGCACATCCAAAACGATATTCTTGTCAATGGCAAACTTCTTGACGTTGAACGGATTGAGCACTTCCGCGCTTTCAATCAGACTATCTTTCGAGTCAAGCATCACGGAGTTGATGAAGTTGACAAGCGACCCTTCGTGCTTCGGGTTTGAAAAGTACGAAGCGAAAAAGATGTCGGAGTTCGGACGTATTTTGAAGTCCTTGAGCAGATACTCGTGGTCTTCGGGCGTCAACTCGATTTTCTTTTTGGGCTTTGGTGGCATTGTTGCGGTGCGTGGGTTGGGTGTGAATTTGGACCAACCGAATGTCGGTTGCGCATCTTACACGGTTCAAACCGTGTGCAAAGGGGGGCGGCAATTCCTTTGCTAAAAACCAGCCATTTTCGCGGTATATGAATATGAGGCTACGCGGTTACTGTTACCGCATCGCCATAACTTTCACCAGCGTAGGAGAAAATGGTATGAGCCACATTGTTACGGTTGGGGTCGAGGTGCGCGACTTTGATGCGGTGAGGTCTGCGTGTCGCAGACTCAATCTCAAAGAGCCTGTCTGCGGACTCGCAAAACTCTTTGGCGTTTCGCTTCAAGAAGCTGCGCTGAATGTTGTGCCAGTGGCGGCAACGGCGGCGGAGTCGATTGAAACGCTACGCCGCTGGGCCTCTGGGCGATGTCTCGATTCGGCATCGCCGGGAACATACTTGCATCGTCCCAGAACCGGCCAGCGGCGCAATCTCGGAACGGCCCGCAGCGACGGGCCAATCTCGCCGCTTGTCTGATGCGTGGTGCTAGGCCGCGCATCAGGCAGGCGGCGACGTGGTGACTGCACGAAAAGTCACAAAGCAAAAGGGTGTCCACCGTGGACACCCTTTTTCGTTTCGACTAACCAACAAGGAGTACACAATGACACGACAACAGTTTTACGAACACATAGCCGCGCAAACCGGCGAAGATGTTGACACAATCGCATCGTTCGGGTTTGAACTCGAAATGCCACGATACGCTGACAACCGCAGACTGCGAAGGCGACAACGCCGCTGGCGACCGTGGCTACACTACAACAGCATCGCTATCCACTCTCGACAACAGGAGCAACACAATGTCTACACTGATCGAAACTTTTGAACCGCCCGCGACACAACCTCATTCGCAGAAACGTGATTAGACCCAATGGCCTTGCCGTCGGTCTATACCACGATTCGTTTGAGTACGCGACTCTCGGCAGACCACAAATCCGCCGAGCGTCGCACGTCGAACCGACCGACGACGGCAGTTGGACTGCCGACTTGTCGTGTGTACACGGCCCCGTCTTGGGGCCGTTCGCAAAACGGAGTGAAGCACTCGCGGCGGAGATTGAGTTTCTCAACGCGATGATTACTTCGTGATTCGTTTGATCGCGTCGCACAGAGAATAGAAGCCGGAAAGGAGGCGTACTCGCCGTATTGACGGAGAACAAGTGCAACGCACAACTCCGTCAGTACGCTCCGCTCCCTTCCGGCTGTTATTGCGTGCGGCTACACGTTTATTCCCCCCAACAATTCAAGGAGACAAAACAATGAAAACAACTCTAACCCACAACTTCATTCACCAGTTTGAGCGGCTCGTTTGCAAGTCGGTCAAGGCGGCGGACTTGCCGCAGAGCGTCTCGTTCGTTCCGTGCAGCGACGGAGTGCAAATCGTTGCCAACACCAACGGTGCAGTCGTGGCGATGACGATTCACAACTACGATGTCACAGAAAACTTCACGCTTCCGTTTCAGTTGACTACAATGTGTAGTCAACTCGCTTCCCTCTGCTTTTAATCGCGTTTTCAGCACGCTCCAGTATTTTCGCGGATTGGGACTTTCCATCAGCACCGCAATCACGTCAACGATTGAAAAGTACCACTCCTCCGCATCGGCATCCCACAACGAACGGATTTTGCGATCTTCAAATACTTTGATGGATTCGTTGCCGCTCATTGTTTACCTCAACTCACTGTTAGAGCGGTTTTCTTTTCCGCCTCCTATTCACTCACCAATGCAAGACGGAAGCCAAGGTCGGCGTTCCGACGCGATGGCTCAATCTTGCCTCGATACGCAGACCGACTGCGCCTCGCATCGTATTTCCAACTGCCGCCGCGATCCGCACGCTCGAAACTCGTAGATTGTCCAACCGGGGCGGTAACGGAACCACTCGGATAATCGCTATACAAATCACTGCACCACTCCCATACGTTACCGTGCATGTCATGCAATCCCCAAGCGTTCGATTGCTTTGTACCAACTGCGTGGGGCTTTGAACCCGAATTGTCCTCGTACCAACCCATCTCGTCAAGATTGCCGGTCCCACCGTAAGCCCCCGTCGTTCCAGCCCGGCACGCATATTCCCACTGTGCCTCCGTAGGTAATGAAAACTTTAGCCCTTGCATTGGCGTTGTTTGCTCGTTCAGCTTTCGGATAAACTCTTGGCAGTCGTCCCAACTCACGTTTTCCACCGGAAATCGTTTTCCCTTGAAATGGCTCGGATTTCTGTTCATTACGCTCTGCCACATCTCCTGCGTCACCTCCGTCTCAAGCATCCAGAAACCCTTCATCAGCGTGACGCGGTGTTGCGTTTCAAAACGGCTGCGGTCATTCTCGCTATTTGGACTGCCCATCATAAACTCGCCAGCAGGGCAAAATCGAAAGACATACTCAACGCCATCAATAGAGAACACCTTGCGCTCGCCAGCCTTGCTTTCTTGCGCCGATACGCACGGCGACATTCCCCACAACCCGCCGAAAGCGGCGAGCACCAATACACACGCCCGGATGATGCCACGCTGATATTGTGTGTTTTTCATCGAACAACTGGCGACTCTCATAACTCATCCTCGTTATTGAAAAGTGTGGAAGCGAAACACGCCCAAAGCAGCCACTATTCTACCACCGCCATAAAAAACGCCAGTGAGGGCAGGAGAAATTGTGCGGCGTTTTGCCGGAAGGCTCGACCTCGCGGCATTGTAGAAAGGAGGACGCAATGACCGCGCTACATCAACTCGACGAACCGCGCGACACGGGATTGCTTGCGTACATTTTGGCATCGCGTCTGAACTTGTGGTCGCGGTGCCCGATGGCGTTCAAGTTTCGTTACATCGACGAAGCACAAATGCCGACGAACGCCAACTTGTTTCTCGGCAAAGCGGTACACGGTGCGCTTGCAATGTACTACCGCAACCGCCAAATCTCGCCGAACGCGCCGACAATCTCCGACGCCGAATCGTTCACGGCGCAAGCGTGGGAAACGACGACCGCAGAAAACGCAATGGATTGGGACACGCCTTCAGACGAAGAAAAGTCCCGCGGCCAAGCGGTCGAACTCGTGAAGGCGTACATCAGCGAATACGCTGCGCAGCCCGAACGCATCGTTGCGATGGAGGTTTCACTTGAGGCACCGCTCTGCGATCCGACAACCGGCGACGAACTTGGTGTACCGCTCTTCGGTGTCGTTGATCTCGTTCTGCAAGAGGACGCGACACCGGTTGTCGTTGACTTCAAAACGGCAGCATCGGCAACGTCAGTGTGCGAACAAGCACACGCAACACAACTTTCGGTCTACGCAGAGCTTCTCGAGTCAAACGGCTACGCGAACGTCGAGACAGAGATTCGGCAACTCGTGAAGACGAAGACGCCCAAAGTCTGTGCGTACCGCTTCGGCGAGCGCAACGACCGGCAGCGTCGGCAGTTCTACAACTTGTGCCGCGAGTATCTCGACGGCATCGACAGCGGCGTCTACAACTTCCGCCCCGGATGGACGTGCAACATGTGCGACTATCGCGGCGTCTGTTCGTGAACGCAACGTAGCCCGCACGGCAATCTCGCCGTGCGGGTAGACCAACTCAAACACTCAACCAAGAAGGAGGATTCAGCATGAAAAATCATCACGACTTCAACGAGCAGTTCGGAGCATTAATCGTGGGCGCAGCGGTAGTTTCGGCCATCGCAACGGGGAGTCTTGGCGTCGGCTTTGTGGTCGGCATCGGACTCTGTGCTGCCAGCGTTTACTCCGGTGCAATACGCCGATAATCTCGGTACTTGAACCAAACGAATTATAGTGATTGACAAGCTGCGTGAACTGTGGTAATATGCTGGGATTGACGGTGTTATAGGGCGGCTTTGTAGGTTGCCATACGCTATTTTTACACCCAGAACGTCACAACGGTTGATTTTGTGAAATGTCGTTTCGTTTTCACTCACCTTGGTGGCTGCTGCTGATCGCACTCGTTGTCGTGCTGGTCGTTTGGAGACGACGTGCAGTGCCAAGCGTCCTCTTTAGCGATGTCGGACTGGTTCGCCAGCTTCCGCACACTGCGGTACAACGACTCGCTCCTTATCTGCCAATCTTGCTCTATGCAAGTCTCGTCTGCGCAATCGTCGCCCTCGCGCGACCGCAGCAAGGACGCGAAGAGTTCCGCACACGCTCCGAAGGGATCGCCATCATCATGGCCGTTGACCGCAGCGGCTCAATGCGGGCAATCGACTTTGAAATCGCCGGCGAAAACGTCACGCGACTCGAAGCCGTCAAGAAAACTTTCCGCGACTTCTCTCTCGGCACCGGCAAACTCCACGGACGCCCCGACGACCAGATCGGTCTGGTCGCCTTCGGTGGATATGTTGACGCCGTATGTCCACCAACACTCGACCACCAAGCACTCGTAAATACCCTCGATGCCGTGACGATCTTTGAACCAGTCGTCAGCGACAACGGACAAATTCTGTTCGCCGACAACTATCGTGAAGAAAACGCAACCGCCATCGGTGACGCCATCGCCGACGCCGCGCAGCGTCTGCAAGAGGTCAAGGCGAAGAGTCGCGTGGTCATATTCCTGTCTGACGGTGAACAGACAACTGGCGTACTCACACCCGAAGAAGGGGCACGAGTCGCCAAAGAACTTGGAGTCAAGGTCTACACGATTGGGATCGGTTCGACAGGTCCGGCACCGTTCGCCGCACGCGACCGGCGCGGTAACACCGTCTATCAGATGCAGCACGTTGTCCTCGACGAAAAGACACTTGCAATGATCGCCAAAGAGACCGGCGGTGAATACCTCGCCGCACGCGACACCGACGCCCTCGAACGTGTCTACGCGACAATCGACAAGCTCGAAAAGACAGAGCACGAAGGCGTTCGCTTCACGCGATACCGAGAACTGTATCGCCAGCCACTCCTCGCCGCCGTCGCACTCTTGCTAGTCTATGTCGCCCTGCGAACAACACGACTCCGCTCACTACCGATGGAGTTGTGAGGTTCGCGTCTCTGCCCGCGTTGCCTTGCGATTCAGTTAAGCGTCCACGGTTTTTTTGAGGAGTCTCACACAAAGGCACAAAGGCACGAAGAGGAAGTGAATCCGCAGATGCCGCAGATTGTCGTGTTTGTTTGGCAACTTCTTTTTCACCACGCCGCTTTGTATCCTTTGCGCTCTTCGTGCCTTTGTGCGCAAAAAACAAAACTGCCAACAACGTTTGAAAACACTCAAAACGCTTCACACGCAATCCCCTGTTTTCGCAATGACAAGGCACTAGCGACGCTATTTGAAAACCGTGAACGGATACCGCATCAACTTCGTCGATTTTGTAAGAATTGTGCGTAGACTTCTAGCGTTTCGCGGGCTGGAGACGCAGCGAAAACTTGTAGCGCGTCGCACGCACGCTTGACATTCGCCTCGGCCTCGCGCACCGCCTCATCTACACCAAGCAACGCCGGATACGTCAGCTTGTTGTGCTTACCGTCTTTGCGGAGACGTTTGCCGACAACCTTCTCGTCACCGACCCAATCGAGCACGTCGTCGGTAATCTGAAACGCAAGCCCAACGGCGCGACCGTAAGTGTGAAGCGATGCGTACTGCTCCGCTGTCGCCCCCGCGACGATCCCACCGAGTTCCAGCGACGCCCCGATCAGTGCGCCGGTCTTCCGGTCGTGAATCGTTTCCATCAGCGACTTGAGTTCATCTGGCGACCGTTCAACCGTTTCGGAAAGTACCGAAATGTCGTCGGCCTGTCCACCAACGAGCCACTCGCCGCCAACAGCCTTTCCAAGCACCGCCACCGCTGCCGCGACGAGCGATGGCGGCTGGGTCGCCGCGAGAGTTTCAAATGCGAGTGCTTGCAGCGCGTCGCCAGCGAGGATCGCCATCGCCTCGCCAAATCGGATGTGACACGTCGGCTGTCCGCGGCGAAGGTCGTCGTTGTCGAGTGCGGGGAGGTCGTCGTGAATTAGAGTGTAGGCGTGAATCATCTCAACAGCACACGCCGCCGGAAGTGCCGCCCTCCACGCCCCGCCACAGACTTCACACGCCAACAAAACAAGGAGCGGACGGAATCGCTTCCCCGGACTGGTGAGACTCGTTCGCATCGCCTCACGCAACGCATCGGGGCAACCACTCCCCAACGCGGCAACGCGCCCGACGAGCATTTCGTCAACGGCGGCAACACGCTCACCAATCAAATGCGCTATCTCTGGACGAAAAAACGAGGCGGACGTTGTTTGCTCTGTCATTTTGAGTTTCTCCTATGTGCAAAGTGAGTTGGATGATTTCACTCGTTTACGCTTCGTGTTCTTATTCACTCGCTTACGCTTCCCGCTCCGATTGTTGTGTGCTCTGATTACACATACCGCGCAAGAATTGCATCGACGAGCCGTGGCGAGAGACGCTGCAACATGTCGAGTATTACAGCTTGGAAATACGGAATGATTCTGTGATTGCCGCGACGCATCGCACGAACGATTCGCGCCGCAACGTAGTCCGCAGAAACCATCTGGTGAACCGGCATTGTCGGAGCCGACGACGATTCCAAGAGAACGTCGAAGAACTCCGTTTGCGTCGTTCCGGGGCAGACGAGTAACACGTCGATCTTGTCGCGTGCAAGTTCGGCACGCAGCGACTCGGTTGCGCCAGTAACTGCGAATTTCGCCGCACCATACGCGCCGTAGTGCGGCACGCCACGCAGACCAACAATCGACGACAGATTCACCACCATCGGCTCACGCCCGCGACGCAGTATCGGAATCGCCCGCTGCGTAAGAAGCACGAGTGCGAAGTAGTTGACTTCCATCATTCGGCGGAGCGTAGTTTCGGCGGTCTGTTCGAGTAACGCCGTCGCACCTTGACCGGCGTTGTTGATCAAAATGTCGAGCCCGCCAAGTTCACGCTCGGCGACGGCGAGTGCTTCAGCACGAACCGATTCTTCAGTGATGTCGCCGACGACGGTCAGTATTTTACGTTTTCCGTCGCGGTGGTCGCTCGACGCCGCTTCAACTTCGTCGATCAGCGACGCAAGTCTGTCGCCACGCCGCGCGACAACGACAAGCTCCGCACCTTCCTTCGCAAGTTGCAGAGTGAGCGCGCGGCCAATCCCCGACGATGCGCCGGTGAGTAAGATACGTTTTGATGTGAGTGTACGTTTCATTGTGGGTAAGCGTTCACGGGTTTTACGTTTAAGAGCAGTTCTTTTTTCTAACACGAAGGCACGAAGTACACGAAGAGGAGAGAACGCGGAACACGCGGAAAAACGGAAGACGCGGAATTCAGAACTTCCGCATCTTTCCGTCCTTCCGCGATTTCCGCGTTAAAATTCTTCTCTGTGCCTTCGTGCCTTTGTATGAGGATCCTCAAAAAACTGAACAGATGTGAAAATTGGCATGTACTGCGGCGCGTGTGATTGTTCTAGGGAACGGATAAATCTGTTCCCTACGTCAGCAAGATTCTAGTAGCGTAAGTGCGTTTGGTAGTGAGATCGTTCCTTCGTAGAGTGCGCGGCCTATGACGCACCCCGGAAGCTGCGCGTGGGCGAGACGTTTTATGTCGTCGAGTGTCGTAACGCCGCCAGACGCAATCACCGGAAGCGGTGCGACCGCCGTTCGCATTTCTGTCATCGCTTCGATGTTCGGGCCTTGCATCATGCCGTCGGTGGCGATGTCGGTGTAGATGATCCCCGCAAGCGGCGCGTCCGTCCACTGCGACGCAAGTTCCGTCGCCGATGTCGTACTCGCTTTCAGCCAACCTTCCGTCGCCACCATCCCGTTGCGCGCGTCGATGCCGAGGACGAGTCGCTGCGGATAACGTTCACACTCACCGCGAAACCACGCCGGATTTTTGAGTGCCTGCGTACCGATGACGACACGCGCGACACCATCGTTGAGGTATGCAGCGATTGTCTCTTCGTCACGAATTCCGCCGCCGATCTCGCACGGAATATCGACCGCGCGAACTATCGCCGACACAACGTCACGGTGAAACGGTTTGCCGTCGCGCGCTCCGTCAAGATCAACGAGATGCAACATCCGCGCACCGAGCGAATGCCAGTGCTTCGCCATCGCAACCGGATTGTCACCAAAGACCGTTTCCTGATTATAATCACCTTGTCGCAGACGCACGCAGCGTCCGCCACGCAGGTCAATCGCTACCCAAATGTCCATCAATTCCTCCAATGTTTTTGTCGTACACGCGGTACGTCTTGTCTAAAATTGCGCCGCCTTTTTCGAGGCTGCCACGCGAAAAATTGTTCGACTCCAAGACCCACGAAAACTCCGCCTCTTTGATCCCCCACTCAAGAGCCTTCGGAACGAGGCCGTTGAGCAAAACCAAACCGAGTCCCAACATCTGGTACTCCGGCAAGACGTTGGTGCTGATGATTCGCATTTTTTTGATCAGATGTTTCTGCTTGATCAGTTTTCGCCAACCAAACGGAAAAAGTTTTCCGTCAATCTCTTTGATGCGCGGATTGTAATCTGGCAAACCAAACGACACGCCGACAACTTTCCCATCGACTTCCGCCGCGAGTGCGAGTTCGGGGACGATCAAAAACTTGAGGAAGAACGCTGTCTCTTTGACCTCGCGGTCACTCATCGGGACAAACCCCCAAGTATTCGTAAGCGCACGATTGTAGATGTGGAGAAACGTCTCGACTTCGCTCTGAAATCGACGTCTGTTCATCGGACGCACCACCGCGCCGGTCTTTTCTTGAATCATTTCGCACACCGAAAGCAACTTCTCTTGCACCTTCGGGAGCATCTCGATTTTTCCCCAGTATGCGTAGAGGTCTTGCGATTTTTCGAGACCGAACTCCTCGAAGAGCCGCTGATAATACGGCGGGTTGTAGGTCATCATAAAGAACGGCGACGAGTGAAAACCGTCGATGAGAAGACCGAGCGTGTGGTTGAGCGACGGATTGACTGGCCCGCGAATCACGCTGCAACCTTTGCCGCAAAGCCAGTCGCCGGCGGCGGTGAAGAGTGCGGCGGCGGCTTCACTGTCGTCGCGCGACTCGAAGAATCCGAAGAACCCGACACCATCGTTGTATCGTTCGAGATGACCGCGATTGAGAATCGCCGCCACGCGCCCGACCGCTTCGCCGTCACGAATCGCAACGAACGTTTGCACTTCGTTGTGGTCGTAAAACGGATGCCGTCCCGTGAGGCGCGAAACCCACGACGGATAATCGACGAGCGACTCCTGCTCAATCCGCAGCGGCGGAATCCAGAGCGGATCGCCTTTGTAGATCGACCAAGGAAGCTCCAAAAAGAGACGCCGCTCACGCGACGTTTTAGGTTGTATGATGGTTAACATGTTCTGTTCCGTTGTGTTCCGATTGTTCGGGCACTCGCTTACGCTTCGCGTTCTTATTCACTCGCTTACGCTTCGTATTCTTGTTCGGGGCGGGTTACACCATCACCGAAAAGATTTTTTTGCCGTGTACGTCGAGCCATTCGGTTTTGCCTTCGTGTTCGCGGTTGAAGTCTTTGTTGAAGTTGAACGTGAGCAAGTAGCCAGTGTCGAGTTTTTGCGAGTCAAGATAGTCCGCAAGCTGCGCGTACCCTTCTTCGAGTTTGCTTTCGCCGTACCAGATTTTCAGCTCTATCACAAACTTTTCGTTGCCGAAAGTAATCACGATGTCCATTCGGCGGTCACGCCTAGTTTCCGGTTCGACGAAGTAAAACCCCTCGCCGTTTATGATCGGTTTCAAAAAACACAAGAACAGAAGTCGCCCTTCGCGTTCGATAAACTTTCGGTCACGTTCACGATGCTCGCTGTGCATAAACTCTGCAAACTTCGTCAGCACGAGTTCCAAGTCTAGTCTGCCACCAACGACATACTTGTTGCTATACCTGCCAACGTTGACCGCACGGCGACTCGTCTCTTCCTTGGAAATCAAGTAATCGTAAATCGCAATCTCAAAAATTTTGTTGGCGACGACAACTTTACCGTTGCGATTGGACAAGACACAAAACGTTGTCCCAAGTTCTATTCCAGCACTGTAAGCGTTGTACGAAACCTCTTGGTACTCCAGCAAAATTGTTCGGAGAATCTCGGCAAATTCCGGATAGTGTTCGACGTTCTTGAACAGGTCGTCAAAGAGCGTATTTTTTACTTCGAGCAGACGTTTTATCGCTACTTCGATACCTGAGAACGTCCAATTTTTGTCTAAATCTTCATCAATCGTTTTGCACAGTTTGCTCACCAAAAACGGATAACCGCTCGTGTAACGGTAAAGTTCGTTTGCGATCTCCGCGATGTTCATTCCGGTTTGGTGGTCGTTTTCGTAATCGACGAGCATCGTTGTAATCTCGTCGGGATTGAACGACATGTCAACCTTGAAGTCAGCCGCGATGTTCCACGGCGAGTTGAACTTTTTCTCCGCATCGGGGCGGAGTTTGAGTTTCAAGTTTTTCACGTCGTAGACGCCAGCGAGAATGACGCTGTGAAAAGTCGTGTCGCTACCGTCGTTTGCATCCAAGTATTTGTTGCGAAGCATCCCGATGAAATACAGGAAAAGCTGGTTGTTGCTGCTCTTGTCAACTTCGTCGATCATCACGACGATTTTTTTGTCAACGCTTTCGCAAAGTGTTGTGATCTTTTGTCCCAACTGCTCGACGAGTTCAATCGCATCGCTGCCGCGATTCCATTCGTCAACAACTTCTTGGGCGACGCCTTCTCGCGTTAACTCGCGTGACAAGAGCATGACGAACGATCTCGCAAACTCGTTCATTGTCGAAAACGAATCGCCAATCGCCTCAAAACTCGTCTTGAGAACGATGTAACGCCCTGCAATCGCTCTCTTGAGCAGACTGAACGTCGTCGTCTTGCCGTATTGCCGACCGCGATTAATGGTAAAGTATTTGCCCTTGTGGACAAGTTCTTCGATCTGCTGCAACTTGTTTGAGATGTCAACCATGTAGTGTTTGCGCGGTACGCAAAGACCGGTTGTGTTAAACTCTTTCATCTGTGACCTCGTTTGTGTGACTGGGGTTTGGAGTGAACGCCTGAAACGCGCGGAAGTAGTTTTCAAACGAGCCGATGTCGTAGCGTGCGGTGGTTTTGGGGAGCGTGATTCCTAACGCGCGGTGGCCAGATTGGAGCATCAGGCGGATCGCGTCGGTGAGTTGGATGTCGGTGTTGATTCCCGGTTCGGTCTTGCGTAGAAACTCAAATATCGTCGGCGCGAAGACGTAACGTGCGGCAACAGCGAGACGACTCGGCGCAGAACTCGGCGACGGTTTTTCAACGATGTCGGCGAGTTCAAAGACGCGGTCGTTTATCCACGTTCCGGGCGTTGCGATTCCGTACTGCGAGACTTCTTGCGGTTCAACGGTGTCGAACGCAATTACAGCACCGAGCGGCGACGGCGAGTTGTGAAACGTCTCGATCATTTCGCTGACGATTGTTGCGTGTTTTTGCGGTGTACCGAGGAGCGTGTCGCCGAGTGCGACGACGAACGACTCGCCGCGCACGAACGACTCCGCACACAAAACGGCGTGACCGAGACCGAGCGGGATTCGCTGCCGTGTGAAAAAGTACGTTGCGTTTTCGCGTTCAAACTCTAGTTCGGCGAGTTCTTCTTCGCGTCCGCGTTTGCGTAGATAATTGATGAGGTCGATGTTGATGTCGAAGTGGTCTTCGATTGCGGTCTTGTTTGCACCGGTGACGAAGAGGTGCGTCGTCACGCCGGAGCGATTCAGTTCCTCGACGACGTGCTGCACGACCGGACGCGATCCGACGGGCAACATCTCCTTCGGCTGACTCTTCGTCAGCGGCAAAAGCGAAGTCCCCCGCCCCGCGACCGGAATTACGGAAATTGTGGTGTTTGGCATTTTGTGTGAATCTGCGAAATCAGCGGACATTCCGTTCACGCCCCAAAAATCTTTCGTGTAGTCGCCGCACTTTTTGCGAAGACTTCGGCGGCTTTCATTGTTTGTGGTGTACCGTTTTCGGGAGCCTGTTCGAGGACGATGTGAGGTTGCGTCTTGAGTTGCTTCGCAACAACAGCGGCGACGCGCGGATAATCAATGTCGTCGGTGTGAGCGAAAAGCTCGGTCCAAACGCCGTCTTTCGATTGACGCAGGTGAAACTCGCGGACGCGGTCGCCGTACAACTTGGCGTGGTCGTAAGCCGCCACTGCCGAATTGCCACACGCACGAAACGACCAGTGAACGTCAAAACAGAGGCCGACATTTTGCGGATCAGTCCCGCAGAGAAGGTGATGAAACTCGCGTCCGCCGTTGCCAAGTTCTGTAGTGTGATAATGGAACGTGAGCGCAACGCCGTTGCCGCGCATCGTCTCGCCAGCACGATTAAACAACTGCGATTGCAAAACAAGTTCGTCGTCGGACTTCCCTTCTTTCGCCGCCGGATTGATGACGACAACTTTCGTCCCAAACTCCGCCGCACGCTTCGACGCTGCAATGACACGTTCAAACTCGGCGTCGCACGCATTCTTGTCGTGAAAGTTTGCACTCATATAGATCGACCGCATCTCCATCGCGTTCTTCTTGAGCGCGGTGCCGTAAAACTCGGCGTCGGCGACGGTGCCGACCATCGCCTCAAGACCGTCGATCTCCGCCGACTTCATCTCTTGCAAACATCGGTCTAGCTCCTTCACGAAGTCGATTCCGTCGCGGGAATAGAACGCACCCGCCGTGTACTGATTGACCGCAACGTGCAAACGGTTCGCATCGTTTGCCGCACTCACTTGCGACGCACTGCCGCCCATCACCGCCGCAGCCGCCACCGAACCAGCCGCCGCCCGCAAAAACTCTCTTCGTTCGATTTGCATTGTGTTTCTCCTTGCTGTAGACCAATACCCAAAAACCGTGTGAATTGTCACGCACAGCCTTCAAGTGTCAAGGGGCGGCGCACGCACCCGAAAATTCTCGGTGCTCCAGCCGCTCCCGTTTCATTACTGGCAATTCCAACCGACTTTGGTATACTAGCCCCGCTCGGAAACTTACACCCGCACTGCGGTTCGGCATAGCCGAACCCTCCATTCGGCTATGCCGAACGACGAAACTCTCGCCACACTGCCCGCAATGAAGTTCACGCCACTTGTCACATTTTTTTTGTTCGCGTGTTGCGCTGCGATAACTGCGGAAGAAGTGTCAACCGACGCTATCGACACCGCAGTCGCACGCGGTGTTGCGTTTCTCGTCTCGCAGCAGCGCGACGACGGGCACCTGCAAAGTCGCGGACTCTACGCCGGTCACGCTGCGGTCACGTCGCTGGCCGGACTCGCACTCCTCGCCGACGACAACACTCCCACACGCGGCGAACGTGCTGAAAATGTCCGCCGTATTGTTGAAGCTCTACTCCGCGACGCAAAACCGAGTGGCTTCATCGGCGACGAAGCAACGCCACACCAAGCGATGTACGCACACGGTTACGCTGTGACGTTTCTCGCCGAAGTCTGCGGAATGAACGACCGCGACTTCCCGCAGCTCCGCGATGTCGTCGCACGCGGCGTTGCGATCATCGTGCGAACGCAAAACCAGCAAGGTGGCTGGCGTTACACGCCAAAAATTGTTGACGACGCCGACATCTCCGTAACGGCAACGCAACTCGTCGCGCTGCGGAGTGCGAAGAACGCTGGATTCGCCGTTCCCGCATCGACAGTGCGCGCCGCAACCGATTATATCACGCGACTGCAAAACGACGACGGCGGTTTCCGTTACAGAATCTCCGAACACGATAGCGGCTTCTCACGGACGGCGGCAGCAATCGTCGCACTCCAAGCGGCGGGCGACTACGACGCCGAGCCGGTACAACGTGCGTTTGCGTACATCGCCAAATCGCAGACTTCAGACGCGAAAATCGAGTACGAAACTTACGGACTCTTCTACGCCGCCATCGCAATCTACTGCGCTGGCACGCACGCACCGAGTGAAATCGACTGGAAAACGTGGCATGAAACGACAGTGCGAAAACTTGTTGCGAGTCAGGAACCAGATGGCTCATGGCCGTCAACAACGTCGCGTGAGGCCGAAACGGCGATGATCGTCGCACTGCTGCGATTACCCAAGAACCGCGTCGCAAGTTGGCAGAAATGAACCACCAATCAACTCTATCCCCTGCCACTCTCCCGACTCGATGTTATAATCCCGCGATGAAAATTTTCAACACAACTCTCTCGTTCGCGGTGTGTATTTTGATGGTTACGTTTGTCAACGTTGCGCACGCCGACACGCACACAAACGACGCTTCGTGGCCGCAGTTTCTTGGGCCAAACGGCGACGGTCGCGCCGATGCAAACGCCACGCCGCCGCTCAACTGGAGCGAAGAAAACGCGGTGCGTTTTAAGATTCCGATCAGCGGACGCGGCTGGGCCTCGCCCGTCGTCGCTGGTGGACTTGTCTGGCTCGCAAACGCAACCGACGACGGCACCGAACTCTATGCTATCGCCGTCTCAACAAAAGACGGCAGCGTTGTTCACGACAAAAAAATCTTGAACGTCGCCGTCCCGCAGCCGCGTCACCCGACAAACAGTTACGCCTCGCCAACGCCGATAATCGCAGGCGAACGCATTGTGTTTACGTTCGGTTACGCCGGAACTGTTTGTCTAAACACGTCGAGTGGCGAGACGCTGTGGGAACGCCGCGACCTCGAATGTGACCACCACAAAAACGCTGCGGGCGGTTCGCCGGTTGTCTACGTCGATGAAGTCAATCAGCGCACGCTCGTCATCTTCTCGATGGACGGCACCGAAGACCAATACATAATCGCCCTCGACATCGCCACCGGCGACACCGTTTGGCGCGTCCGCCGCGACTTCGACTACGCCTCACTCGCCACCGACTTTCGCAAAGCATACGGCACGCCGACTCTCGCCACCATCGGCGGACGCGGCGTCGTCATCGCACCCGCCGCGCAGCGAACGTGGTGTTACGAAGCCGCAACCGGAAACGCCGTCTGGTCATTCGCATACGATGGCGGATTCTCAAACGCCGTTCGCCCGCTCTTATGGCGCGACCGCGTTATCCTCAACAGCGGCTTCACACCAGCGAAGATGTTCTGCATCCCGCTCGACTCGAAAGGAGTCGTCGGCGACGACGCGATTGATTGGATCGTCGAGAAAAACGTAACGCTCATTCCGAAGCCGCTGATATTTTCCGACGGCAATTTTTGCGTGATGGTCGATGGCGGCGGGATCGTGACGTGTCTCGATCTCGAAACTGGCGACGTTCTCTGGACACATCGTCTCGCCGGAAACTACTGGGCGTCTCCAATCGCCGCCGCCGGACGCATCTACTTCTTCAGCGAACAAGAAACAACGACCGTCGCCGAAGTTGATCGCATCGAACTCCGCGTACTCGCAACGAACACATTGGACGACGGCTGCATGGCCACACCAGCATTCATCGGCAAAACAATCTGGATGCGAACCAAAACTCACTTGTACGCGATTGAGTAGGATAACGTGAATGGTAACAAAATGGACAACCACAAAAGAGCAATCGAGTTCGTCGTTTTTTGCATTGAAATGCAGGCGAGGGATTTTGAACTTTCCGGGACAGAAGTCTGCAAACGTTTTGAAAAGTTCGGAGTGTTGGATTACTTGTTCAGTAACTACGAAGCCCTGCACACCCAAGGATGGGGATACATTAAAGACGTGATCAACGACTTCACAGAAGAACAACGCGACAATAAAATTGTATCCAATGAAACTGTATCACGGTAGTTTGGTTGCGGTTGACCGTCCGCGCATTTTGCCATTGCCAAACGCGAGAACGGTTGATTTTGGCAACGGGTTTTATACTACTACGGATTATGGACAAGCTCGCGCTTGGGTCGTTCTCCGTCGTCGTCGCCATCAAAAAGATGGCGGTTTTATTTCAGAATACGAAGTGCCGGACGATTTGTTGCAAACCGCAGAATTCAAGACGCTAATCTTCGCCACTGCAAACCAACAGTGGCTTGAATTTGTCGTAAAGAATCGACGGGACACGCACTTTGATCACGGTTACGATTTGGTTGCTGGCCCCGTTGCCAATGATCGCGTGTACACCACGCTTACACTTTTTGAAGGCGATTTGCTCGACGTGTACGAAACGCTAAAGCGGCTTAAAACGTATAAACTGGCGAACCAGATTTTGTTTCATACCGAAAAATCTTTGTCGGTGTTGCGTTATATCAAGAGCGAGGAAGTCCTGTGAGACCCGCTACGGGGCGATTTGGTAGTTCTGGTTCGGCATAGCCGAACCGATGTGTGAGTGTAAGTTTCCGAACAGGTCCACTGAAAACTTCAACTGTCTTGAGTAGCACATGCCAGAGATAACACAAAAAAACTTTCGTGCATTGTTGCCGTGCAAAATTGCCGCCGTGGTAGAAAAAATACGCGACGAAAAAAAACTTTCCAGCAAAGAAGCACTTCTTGTTTTTTACGATTCCGATGTCTATCGAGAGTTGGAAATCGAAGAAACAAAATGCTGGTGGGAAAGTCCCGCTCAGCTTTACCGCGATTTGGTTTTGCCGTGACTGTTCACGCTTATAAAAATCTCAATGTCACTCAATAAAGCGCAGCGTGAAGCAGTCGAGACGTTATCGGGGCCGCTCCTTGTTCTTGCGGGGGCGGGGACGGGGAAGACGCGCGTCGTCACGCACCGAATCGCACGCCTCATCGCAAGCGGAATCGCACCCGAACGCATTCTCGGCGTGACGTTCACAACGAAAGCGGCGCGAGAAATGCTCGACCGTGTCAAACCGCTTATCGCGTCAAAGTTAAAGTCTGCGAAGTCGCGGCCAGAGATTTCGACGTTTCACGCACTCTGCGTAAAAATCTTGCGGCGACATTGCGAGCGAATCGGTTATCCGAGCCAGTTCGCAATCTACACGCGCGGCGATCAAGAATCGCTCGCGCGGCAGGCACTCGCGGAGGTTCGCGTGACGAGTGCGGCGTTACAGCCGTCGGAACTGATCTCGATAATCAGCTCGTGGAAGTCGCAAGGACTAACGCCCGCAACCGCCGGAAGCAGCGTTTGGAGTGCAAAACACCACCTCGCACTCCTCGCGTACAAACAGTATCAAACGATGCTCAAGACGCGCGGGGCCGTCGATTTCGACGACATGCTAATGCTCACCGACCAACTCTTCCGCGAGCACCAAGACGTACTCGACCGCGAAGCCGGACGATTCGATCACCTTCTCATCGACGAATATCAAGACACAAACTCGCTGCAATACCGGATCGTCAAAGGACTGGCAACGCCGCATCGTAACCTGTGTGTCGTCGGCGACGATGACCAGTCGATCTACGCTTGGCGTGGCGCAGAAGTGACGCACATCTTGCACTTCAAAAACGACTGGCCCGACGCGAAGGTTGTACGTCTTGAGGCGAACTACCGTTCGACGGCGGAGATTCTCGCGTGGGCCAACAGTATCATCTCACACAACACGAGTCGTCACGACAAGAAGTTGCGGTCCGAAGTGTTCGGCGAAAAACCGCGAATCTTATCGTGTGCGAACGGCGAGATGGAAGCACAAACTGTTGTCGATCAGATTAAGGAACGTCTCAAAAGTTCACACCGCGAGCCGCACGACTTTGCGATTCTGTTTCGCACCAACACGCAGCCGCGTCTGTTTGAGCTTGCGCTTCGTGCGGCGCAGATTCCGTACTCGCTTGTTGGTGGGCAGTCGTTTTTTGATCGCAAAGAGATTTGTGATCTGCTTGCGTATCTTCGCGTCATCGCGCGTCCGCACGACGACGTTTCACTCTTGCGAATCTTGAACACACCGCCGCGCGGTATCGGTTCTGCAAGTGCGCAAAAAATTCTCGACGCCGCACTCGCTGCGAAGTCGTCGGTCTGGACGATCCTCGGCGAACCGCAGTCGCTCGGTCTTTCCGAAAAAACGTTGTCGGCGATTGGCGCGTTTCGTCAAGTTGTCACGCAGTTTCGTCACCAACTTTGCGAGACGTTTCGTCCTGAAACGATTGCGACGTTCATTGACAAGATCGATTATCGTCAGGAGATTTCGCGGCAGTATCACGCGGCGGAGGAGCAGGCGAGTCGTTGGGAGTCGGTCGGCGAACTTGTTACGGCGGCGGCGCAGTACGCACGCGACGACGACGAGCCGACGCTGACCGGATTTCTCGATGGAACGTCGCTCGGCGGTAGCGACTTTGCCCGCGACGACACGAAGGAGCGTTCGCAAAACGCGGTTGCGCTTATGACGCTTCATTCTGCGAAGGGGCTGGAGTTTCCAGAGGTTTATCTCGTCGGGATGGAAGAGGGATTACTTCCGCATCATCGCAGCGTCGCGGAGAATGACGAAGCCGCCATCGCCGAAGAGCGGCGGCTTTGTTATGTCGGGATCACTCGCGCGGAGAAACGTCTCACGCTCACTCTTGCGAAGGAACGCGAAAAGTGGGGGAAGATGCGTCCGACGGTGCCGAGTCGTTTTCTGTACGAGATCACCGACCAAACGACAAACCCAAACTACGCCCGCGCCGCCGCCGGACAAGTACCGAAGTGACCAATCAGAGCGGGAAGCGCAAGCGAATGAATAAGAACACGAAGCGTAAGCGAGTGCCCAAATCAGAGCACGAAGCGTAAGCGAGTGAAGCACAACGCTGATCAATAGACCTGTTCGGTAACATGAAGTTGGGGCGATTTGGTAGTTCGCGGTTCGGCATAGCCGAACCCTCCAGTAGGCGTTTGGAGGGTTCGGCTATGCCGAACCGATGTGTGGGTGCAAGTTTCCGAACAGGTCTAATGAAATCAATATTCTATGGCACCGCGCAGTCTCCTAATGGCAATCGTCAACGTCACGCCCGACAGTTTTGTTGCGGCGAGTCGTGGGGCGACGTTTGACGAAGCGGTTCGCAACGCCGAACAACTCGCAAACGACGGCGCAGACATTCTCGACGTTGGCGGCGAAAGTACGCGACCGTTTCACTCGCCCGTCGCGCTCGACGACGAACTGAATCGCGTAGTGCCGGTTATTCGGCGTCTCGTTGCGACGTGCAAGTTGCCGGTCTCTATCGACACCGCCAAACACGAAGTCGCCGCCGCCGCACTCGATTCCGGTGCGACAATCATCAACGATACGTCGTGCGGCGAACACGACGCCGAAACGGTAAACATTTTGAGGCGTCACCCGCAATCGAATGTCGTCTTGATGCACCGTCCGCACGCGCAAACCGAAGTCAATCAAACTTCGCACGACAACATTGTTGATGTCGTGCGTACGTCGCTCGCGCGGCGGGCCGTGTTTTATCTCCAGCGCGGAATCGAACACCACCGAATCGTTCTCGATGTGGGACTCGGTTTCTGTAAGTCACCCGACGACAACTGGCAACTCGTCAAACATATCAACGACTTTGAAGTCATCACTGGTTCTGATTCTCCGCGATTTCGTCTGCTCGTTGGTCACTCGCGGAAACGGTTTCTCACCGCACACATTCCCGACGCAGACGACAACGCGCGTCTCGAAGCGACGCTGAAACTTTCGCTGCAACTCGTCGAATCGGGCGTTGCGATTCTCCGCGTTCACGATGTCGCGTTACACCGCGACGCCCTTGCCGCAAGACAAACTTCCGATAGAATGTTGCGGAAAGAGGTGAGAGGCTAGAGGTGAGTTTCTGGCACTCGCTTACGCTTCCCGCTCTGATTGCTAACCACTGGCCACTAACCACTTCCTCATGCACCTTTGGTTTTGGACATTTTCGCTCTTGGCGGCGGCGTTTGTGCTGGCTGTGTTTGAGTGTTTCATTCCGTCGGGCGGGTTTCTCGCCATCTTGACACTCGCCGCACTCATCGCCAGCGTGGCTTGTGCACTTTCGACACAAACGTTTGCGGGGTTCGTTTATTTTGTCGTGATGCTCGTTGGCGTGCCGCTTTTGCTGCGATGGCTGATCGCGTGGTTTCCGCGTTCGCCGATGGGACGACGCCTCATGCTGCAACCCGAAAACGACCCCGCACTCAAACCAAGCGAACAAACGCTGCGTCTCCGCCGCTGCATCGGACGCCGCGGCAATGTCGTGTCGCGGATGATGCCGGGCGGAATCGTCGAAGTTAACGGCGAACGACTCGATGCCGTCAGCGACTCCGGCCCGCTCGAAGGCGGCGAAGAAATTGTCGTCGTGAGAGTCGAAGGCCCGCGAGTCGTCGTGAGATTGCTCCCAGATGTTCCCGCCAAAACAAACGCGAACAGCGCGACAACCGAACAAGTGCCAGTGATCGACGACCCGTTTGAGTAGACTTGTTTGGAAACTTGCACCCACACAGCGGTTCGGCATAGCCGAACCCTCCAAACGCCTGCGGCGTATGACAACTGGAGGGTTCGGCTATGCCGAACCTGAACAACTTCACACCAACAACAAAGGAGACATTCATGTTCATCACACAATTCACAGTCACGCTTCTCATCTTTGTCTGGCTCGCATCGGTCGGTCTGACGGCGATACTCGTTGACGGGAAGGTGTTTCTTCCGCTGCGGCAGTTTTTGATTTCGCGCCGCGATTGGTGTCCGGTTTCGCGGTTTCTCGCCAACATTCTCACCTGTTATCAGTGCTGCGGATTTTGGTCGGGGATCGTTTGCGGGGCGTTTTTCACGCTCATCGCGGCACACGCGCAAGCGGTGCTGTTTGGAAAAATCCCAACGTTCTCAATGGAGCAAGCGGGAGCGAGTTTGTTGCGGGAGGTTCCACCCGCTGCGATGGTGGTATTTCCGAACTGGATTTCGGTCGTCGCGTTTGCGGGGATCGTCTTCGGATACGGACTCGTCGGAAGTTTGCTGTCGCTTTCGTATCTCGTCGTCGTCGAGTGGATTCACTCGATGACGGTTCGTCCGCAAGAACAATTTCCGCAAAATCACGAACACGCCGAACCAGAACTGTTCCGCCAGCCTCACGAACTTATGACAAACGACGTATCACGCCAGCCCCACGAATTGTTGTGAACAATCATTTCCCGCCATCAAGCATTGCGGGGTCGAGTTTGATTTCGGTTGCGGTTTTGTCGAGAGCGACTTCGTCGCCAGCGGTGTTGTGAGTGCGAACGGCGATGAAGAACGGTTCAAAGTCGTCGGTTGAGAGGTGCCACCAGTATTCGCCGCTGTTGTCGTAGTTGATGACGAGCGGACGCCACGGCCCGTCGAGCGTTCGCCCCTTGAGGACATCGACACGATACGCCGCCGATATTTTCGGGTCGGCGTGCAGCGACCAGCGAACCGCAATTCGCGGACGACCGTCGCCCGAAAGAAGCGCAACGGCAGTAATGCGACCGGGCGGCACCGCCGGAGCTGGCGATGCTGCCGCTGGTGAAGTTGACGCAGACGAAGTTGTGGCCGCGATGCCATCTGAAAAACCGTCGTGGCGACGCGGCTGCATATCGCCGATGAGTTCGGCGATGGCTTCGTCGGAGAGGCCGAGTTCTGTTGCGGCGGGCGCGGTCTCTTCGAGCGGCATCCAGCGAATCGCATCAGGCGCGGCGGGAATTAACTGCGGCAGTTTCACCGACGTTCCTTCCACAAGTGGGGACGCTGACTGCGACGCTGACTGCGCATCGGTTTGCGTGCGGTTTGTTTGCTGCGCGACCACTTTGTGTGGCGGCGTTACAGGCCCGTCTTGCGGTGTTGGCGTATCGGCTGACGGGAGCGGTTTGAGCGTAGTTTGCGGCTGCGGTGGTGACGATGTTTTCGGTGATAGTGTTTTCGGCGTTGACTCTTTCGGTGGCGGCGCAACGGGCGTACCGCCGAGCGGATCGGATGCGGGCGTCTGTGTTGACGCCGATGCCGTTACGCGGCGTCGCGGCGTTGTGCTTGTTGTCTCGCGCGGGACTGGCGGTGGCGGCGCGGTGTCGATGACGATGCGTAACTGCGGAACGAGCGGGCCGGTCTGTCGCGTTTCGCCGTTTGCAAGCTGCATCCGAAACGCAAAACAGAACTCGCCCTCACGCGGCGCACGAAACGCAAACGTACCCGCCTCAACCGGCACGCGACCATACAAAAACCACTGCCGACCTCCGTCAAATGAGAATAGCAACTCAACGTTTTTCGTCGTCGTGTCGTCTGCGGAAATCGAAAACGGTATGTCAAACTCAAGACGATTCGTGCGCACCGGTTCCGGCAATGCGGCGAACGAAAATGTCGTCGCTGCGAAGAGCGAAACAAACGTGATGATTGTGGACGATAGAAAACGCATGGTCGTTGAACATCGTCCGCAAAAACCGTTTGCGTAACGTCGTGGCGACGAAACGCGGTCTTTGGCTGTTACGAAAATCGGGGAAACTAGTGAAACTTTCCTATCTCACAAAGTTGATGTTGCGGATTGCGGCGGGTGCGGAAACGCGGGACGCGGACGATGTGCGCGAAGTCGTTGCGTTCGTCCGCCGGCAGCAAAGTGCGGACGGCGGGTTCGTTGGTCGGCGCGGTGTGGGCGATTTGTACTACACAAGTTTTGCACTCCGTATACTAGCGGTCTTCGGCGAGACGAACGAAGAAGCAATCGCGTTCGTCGAGCGTGCTGCAACAGCCTCGCCACGCGAAAGTGTAAACGTTTTGATGGCAGCGGTATGCGCGTTGATTTTGAACGCGATGACCGGACGAACTGTTCTCGCCGACGATCTTTCCGCGTGGACGCTCGACGCAATCGCTCCGTGGCGACACCAAAGCGGCGGGATTCAGACATCGCCCGCAGCGTCGTCGTGGAGCACATATCAGACATTTTTGGGAACGGCGATAGTGGCGTCGCTTGGCGGGCGTCCGCCGATGATTCGGCGTGAAGACTTGTTGTCGCGGCAGCGTCCCGATGGCGGATTCGTCGAGCTGGAACCGCTTCGTGCGAGCGGGACAAACCCAACCGCCGCCGCCGTTGCACTCTGGCAACTTTTCGACGATGACAACGATGGTGCCTCGCCGTCGTGGCGTGACGAAGCGGTTAACTTTTTGCTTTCGCGTCAGATGAGCGACGGCGGTTTCGCAGCGAACGCGCGAATTGGCGTGAGCGATCTTCTCTCGACGTTCACCGCACTTGTCGCGCTCGACGATCTTTGCGTGCTCGATGCGTGCGACGTTGCTTCGGCTCGCAATTTCGCCGCATCGTGTCGCCACGCTGACGGCGGTTACACGGGCGGCGCGTGGGACACAACCAGCGACGTTGAGTACACGTTCTACGGCGTTGGAGTGGAGGCGATTACGGAAAACATTCGTGGTGGCGCATAGCCATCTCACGCATCGGTCGTTTCGCTGATGGAGAAGCCGCGTTTGGGCGTGTATTGCTGGGCGATCAGGAGTTCGGCGAGGATTCCCGTTGCAACAAGTTGTCCGCCGAACAGCATCAGCGCAACGCTGTATAACACGAGCGGACGGTTGTGGAGTTCGAGGTGTTCTGCACCGGGGATGAGTCGCGTCACGATCCACGCCGCCGCAAGCAGCGTAAGTGTTGTCGCACCGATTCCAAACGAGACCAGTCCAACCGTCCCCGCCAAGTGTTGTGGGCGTCTTCCGTAACCGGTCAAGAACGCAATCGTGAGCAGGTCGAGAAACCCTTTCACAAATCGCGTGAACCCATACTTTGAATAACCGAACTGCCTCGCGCGGTGTGCGATAACTTTCTCGCCGACGCGAAATCCCCGCGACGCCGCAAGTACCGGCACGAAACGGTGACGCTCGCCGTAGAGGTGTACTTCGTCGAAGACGGTTCGGCGGTAACACTTCATTCCGCAGTTGTGGTCGTGCAAGTGCACTCCAGTCAAAAAACTCACCATCGCGTTGAAAAACCGCGACGGAATCACCTTGTGCCACGGGTCGTGCCGCACCTTCTTCCAACCGCTGACGACATCGTAGTCGTTCATCATCGCCAGAAAACTCGGTATCTCGGCGGGGTCGTCTTGGAGGTCGGCATCGAGCGTTATGACAAACTCGCCGCGTGCGGCGTGTACGCCAGCTTCGAGTGCCGCAGCCTTGGCGAAGTTGCGGCGAAAACGGATGCCGCGACAGTGTGGCCGTTCACGCGACAGTTCCGTGATTACGTCCCACGAGCCGTCGCGCGAGCCGTCGTCGATGAGGATGCACTCGTAAGACATCTCGCTCAATTCACGCTGCATCACCGCGTCGATCTGATCGACAAGTTCGCGGAGACTCTCCGCCTCGTTGTAAACCGGAATCACCATCGAGACGTTGAGCGTTGAGGAATGATTGTCTGGCGTAGACATTGTTCGTTCTCCTTCGGTTTTGCGGCTGACAGCACAGCGGTTCGGCATAGCCGAACCCTCCAAACGCCTACGGCGTTGACAACTGGAG
>JBOFSQ010000099.1:0-8362 GCA_051651625.1 Thermoguttaceae bacterium
TTCGTGCGCACGCGGCGGAGTACAACATCGATCCCGACCGGATTGGCGTTTGGGGCGTTTCTGCGGGCGGACACCTCGCCGCACTTCTCGGCACGATGGGAGACGACCGCACTTTCGATGTCGGCGAAAATCTCGAACAGTCGAGCGCGGTGAAGTGCGTTTGCGAACTCTTCGGCCCCACCGATCTCGAAGCACTTCTCGCCGACCCAAGAATCAACGATTTTCTTGCGAAAGAAGGTGACGCCGTTCGTCGCTTCTTCGGCGGCGACCCGATGGAGAAACGCGGACTGGTCAGACGCGCGAGTCCGACGACTTATGCGAGTGCAGGAAACGCACCGTTTCTCATCATTCACGGCGACGCCGACCCGCTTGTTCCGGTCGAACAGAGTCGTGGATTTTACGCGGCGTTACAGAGGGCTGGCGTCGAGAGCGAACTGATCATCGTCGAAGGCGGATTCCACGGGCCGTTTGGTTATCTCACCGCACCAATGCTGGCCCGCTATCTCGCGTTCTTTGACAAACATTTGCGGTAAGGGTTCGCGCCACGTTTTGTCATCCGGCGCGAAAGCGTGGCGTAAGCGAAGTGAATAAGAACACGAAGCGTAAGCGAGTGCCCTAATCAGCACAGACATAGCATCAACAATGTGCGCCATCAGGATGGATTCCCGCCTACGCGGGAATGACGAAACGAACCGTGAACGGTAACATTTTCGCCATATTCGGCGGCGGATTGTATTGGCGACGTCAACAGGCAATTCAACCGGCGGGTTTACACCCGCCGCTCGCCACGGTTTACACACACACTTTTTGAAAGGACTCCACCATGTTTTGTCTCAACAAGATCGCACCCGCACTTCTCTTCTCCGTGGCGGCGGTCGCGGCAGGTGAACAGGTGAGCACAACACTATCTGTCACCAAAGGTGGCGAAACATATAGAGTTGTCGAGACCGACGACGGCAAAAGAGTGCTCGTCGATTTGGCTGGGAATGTCCACGGTGAAATCGTCGGTGATACGTTCATAGTTGAGTATAATACATCTCCCGAACCACCATCGTCTCCCGACCATCCGGTACTCAACGAAATCATGTTCGACACGATGTTGCGTGCCGAGAGTCAAGGAAAACTCACATTCTTGCGAACGATGGATCATGGCGACGCGATGCGACCATTCTTTGGAGACGCCGTTCGCGTCTATGCGGGCATCTCGCAGGAACAACAAAATACGCTCGAAAATGCCCTTGACATGAGTGACGTAGAACCACAGATGAAACAATTCGAGAAGGCGTTTGGCTCTTACGACGATCTTTCGGTGGAAGAGCAAGGCGTCCTTAGCGACGAGTTACGTCAGTTTTTTGGCGGTGTGATTGACACCGCCGCCGCGCGTTCGCGCGAGGTGTTCACCGACGAACAGTTGGAGCGTCTCCAAGAAATTGAACTGACGCAGCCGTCCGGATTCGCGTCGTTGTTGGGTTCTGTCTTTTCGCAAATGGATGCAGGGGAAGAGAACGAAGACGCTGCTGCCGATACGTCTGCGGAGGTGCGAGAAAGTCTTGCCGACCTCTTCACCAATGTTGCCGCCTACGACGCTCTGGGGTTGACCGAAGAGCAGCGTCAAAAACTCCGCGAGATTCAAGACGCCGCCTTACCAGAACGGCAAGCGATGCTCAAAGACCTTATGAAGTGGATGTCGGGCGACCCGCCGTCGCGTGAAGTCCGCGATGCGTGGCTTGCGCGAGCGAAGTCACACGGGACGCCCGTCAAAGCGAAACTCCTCGCGGTGCTCACCCCCGAACAGCGTGAGAAACTCGAACGCCTCACCGTCTCCGTCCGCGAACGTCTCGCACATCTGGCGACATTGCCAAAGGACGAGCCGGAAGATGACTCGTGGAAAAACTCGTGGAAACCCGGCGACCCGATCCCCGAAGGTTTCGCACCACCACGCAAGACACGCGGCTTCCCAATGGGCGGCTCGCTGTGAAGTTGCGTGTGTTGATCGACTTTCGTCACTCGGCGAAAAAGCGGGAATCCAACCCGAATAGAATGCGTGTTTTGGTGTCGTGGCGGTGAATCAGAGAGAGAAACGCAAGCGAGTGAATAAGAACACGAAGCGTAAGCGAGTGCCCGAATTGGAGTCGACGAAGCGTACACGAGTGGCGTCAGGATGGATTCCTGCCTACGCAGGAATGACGAAACAAACCGTGAACCGTTACACATTCCGAAATGTCAAAAACATCTCACACCGAAAACATCGCCACAACGCTTGCCGAGATTTTCGGGTTTCATTCGTTTCGTGAGCACCAAGAAGACGTCGTTCGCGCGATTCTCGGCGGGAACGACGCATTCGCCGTTATGCCGACCGGCGGTGGGAAGTCGCTCTGTTATCAGCTCCCCGCACGAATGCTTGACGGCGTTTGCGTCGTCGTTTCGCCGCTGATCTCGCTGATGAAAGACCAAGTAGATGCCGCGCGAACAAACGGTCTCAACGCCGCCGCACTCAACAGCGCAATCTCACAAACCGAACGAAACGAAATCGGCGACGCACTCCGTCGCGGCGAACTCGATCTGCTCTACATCTCGCCCGAACGGTTCGGCACCGACCACTTCATCGAACGACTCAAAACTCTAAACATCTCGTTCTTCGCCATCGACGAAGCACACTGCATCTCCGAATGGGGACACGATTTTCGCCCCGATTATCTCGCACTATCGCGGATAGTCGAAGAATTTCCGAGCGTCCCAATCGCGGCGTTCACCGCAACGGCAACAACGCGCGTCGCCACCGACATCGTAACGCGACTCGCACTCCGCAAACCACATTTAGTACGCGCGTCGTTCAACCGACCAAATCTAATTTATCGCGTCGAACGCAAACAAAACATCGACGACCAACTGCGCAGATTCGTCGCCGACCACAACGGCGAATCGGGAATCATCTACCGAACGAGCCGCAAAAAAGTCGAGATGACCGCAGCGATGCTGAAGTCGCACGGCTTTTCGGCGATGGCGTATCACGCCGGAATGCAAGACGTTGACCGCCACTCCGCACAAGAGGCGTTTCGCCGCGACGAGTGTTCGATCATCGTCGCCACAATCGCGTTCGGAATGGGGATCGACAAGTCAAACGTCCGTTACGTCGTTCACGCCGACCTCCCGAAAAACATCGAAGGATATTACCAAGAGACCGGTCGTGCCGGACGCGACGGCGAACCCGCCGAGTGCGTGCTGTTTTTCAGTCTGCAAGACTCGGTGATTTTGAGTAAGTTCGCAGACGAGATCGAAGACGCCGCCGCGCGCGACGTTGCCAAAGCACAACTCCGTTCGATGATTCGTTTCGCCGACCAAGACGGTTGCCGCCGCGCGGCGTTGCTCAACTATTTCGGCGAAAGTTATACGCAACCAAGCTGCGATGGCTGCGACTATTGTTTGGACGAAGTCGAACGTGAAGACGCAACGATCCCCGCGCAAAAGATTTTGTCGGCGATTGTTCGCACTGGCGAACGGTTCGGCGCGGGACATATTTGCGACATCGTTCTCGGTGCGAACACCGAAAAGGTGCGTTCGTTTCACCACGACGAGCTGCCGACTTTTGGTGTTGGTCGTGACAAATCGAATGCGTACTGGCGTGCGGTCGTAAACTCACTCACGTCGCAAAATTTTTTGATAACCGACGATCCTGCGCGACCGGTACTCAAACTGACCGACGAAGCGCGAGCGATATTGAAGGGTGCGAGAACGTTCCAAATGGTGACGCATCGTGAGACGACGCGAAGTCACAGTGCGCATACGTTCACGAGTCTTGGTGTGTTTGGCGAGCGTGTTTTTCAGGCGTTGCGTTCGCTTCGGAAGGAGATCGCACTCGCCGACGACTTGCCGCCTTATCTTGTGTTCTCCGACAAATCGCTCGTTGAGATGGCGTTTTATCTTCCGCAAAATGAGAACGAGTTTTTGTCGATCAGTGGCGTTGGGCGTAGCAAGCTCGAAAGATACGGGACAAGTTTTCTCGCGGCGATCAGAAAAATCTGCGACGCCGATCCAGAAGCGTCGGCGCGTTCACGGCAACCGCTGACAGCGGCGAACAAAGTATCCGAACCGCGACCGCAGCGTTCTGCGTCAGCGATTACGCCAACGATTGTCGAGACGCAACAACTTTTCGAGCAAGGTTTTTCGATCACAGAAATTGCAGAGCGTCGCAAGTTTTCGGCGAGTACGATTCTCTCGCATATCGAGCAACTTGCGGAGTCAGGATACTTGTTTCCAGTTGAGCGTTTCTTCGTACCGGAACGTCTCGCCGAAATTGCGGCGTGGTTCCGCGCGGGGGAAGTTGACTTGGTGACAGATTTTCGTTTGAAACCCGCAGTCGAAGCGTCGGGCGGCGATCTCGATTACGACGAAGCGCGACTTGCCAGAATCTTTTTGCGAACAGAGCAGGCGAAAAGCGTTGAGTAGACGCCGTGGTGGTGAATCAGAACGCGAAGCGTAAGCGAGTGCCCAGATCGATCGGAACGTGAAGCGTAAACGAGTGCCCAGATCAATCAGAACGCGAAGCGTAAGCGAGTGCCCAGAAGCAGAACGGTTAAAACTTCTTATCGTTGAGCAAACTCGAACGCGCGTCTTTGTGGCGGAGTAAAACAACGTCAAGCCCAACGAGCGGTGCGAGAACAGTGTGTACGTCGCGGCGAATGTTTTCGACCGAGAGTGTTGGCAACTCAACGTGGAGTCGCTGCACGATCTTGCCGAGCGTCGCGGAGTTGTCGATCAGTGCGTAGACGCTCATCGCAAACGGAGTCGTCAAAACCGGCACGGTTATCGGCGTCGGCTTCGACGGAATCGTGAACAAAATCGGCATGCCACACTGCTTCTTTGCCGCAAACGCTGGCAGCGTCTGCGCTAATTGTTGTCCGTGCGCGAGCGAACAGAAAAACGGCACCATGTCGTCATCGTCGAGCGAGGCGGCGACACTGCCGTTTTGACGTTCTGCATTTCGTTTTAGCCAAAACTCCCAAGTGTTGATCCCGCCGCAAAAATACTCGGCGAACGATTGATACAGCATCGGCGGCATCTTCGGTAGCAACTCGCGGATCGTGTGCGGGAGACGGTATGGCAAGTACGCTGGCGTTAACTGCCCTCGCGTCGGCGGCGCAAAATCGACGATGTGAACCCCCGCAGATGCAACCCACTGGTGAAGCTGCTCCAGCGTGTACGCACGGTCTTGCGAGTGGAGAAACAAGTCGTAAGTCTCAACGCGATTGCTCGTCCGCTGCCAACGACCGTTGCGACGATGAAGATTCGACGACGGTAGCGAGTCGAGAAGTTCCCACGTCTGCTCGATTCGCGTGTCAATGTCGTCGTCGGATTCGGAAACGCTGTTCAGCAAACGCATCATCTGTTGAATCGAGTAGATTCCAGTGCGACCGATTTGTCCGTAGACCATAATCGACATCACACCGTCGTCGGCGAGAACACCTTCGAGCGAACGCAGTCCGTCAATCGGACTTTTGAGGTGGTGAAGTACGCCGGAGCAGTTGACGTAATCGAACTTGCCGAGATTCATCGAGCCGACATCGAGCAGCGACGCGAGACGAAAATCGACGACTTCGGCGATGCGTGGTTCGCCCAAGCGTTCGGCTTGATTGTGGAGCCGCTTCCGCGCAACTTCCATCGACGCGGTGCTCAAGTCAACGTAGACGATTTCGGCGTTTGGAATCTTCGCAAGTTGAACGGCGAGAAACGTCGAGGCGTCTCCGGTACCGCCGCCGGCGACGAGGGCACGAAAACCGCTGTTGAAGTTGCGTTTCCCGCCCCAACAATTCGTGTTTACTGCGGGCAAATAGTCGCACAGCAAACACATCAGAAACTTCTTGTCGTCATCGGGGTCGCGGAGCGGGTACGGCAGATTTTCGTACTGATTCCGAACGCTGCGATGCGTTTGGTCTTTGTTTCGGCTCTCGTCGAACGTTGCAACAACCGGCTTCGCCGCCGTCGCCGACGCAGAAATGAAATCGTGCAGCGGCCCCGACCACGCCGCCCGCGGACGACGCTTGACCGGCGCGATGAGCGACTGTTCCAGATGTTCGAGTGAGGATGGTTTCATGGGGGGAATGGGTGAGAGCGGTGTGTTTGAAAACGGTGAATGTTCTACTTCACGTTTGGCCGTGTTTCGTGTCTGTTCACGGATTGTTTTGTTATTACATATCCTAGTCCCGCTAGGGACGGCCTTATTGTAGCCGAGGGCAAGACGTATTCGTCGCAGCCCTCGGTTTGCGTCGCCAAATGGATTGAAGTCCCGTAGGGACGACCTTATTCCGAATGGGCGAACCATCGTCAACGTTGTCGAGCAGTTCAAATAAGGCCGCTCCTACGGAGCTACGGATTCTGTGGTGGACGTCAACCCAAGGCTGCGCGGAATACCGCTTGCCTTGGGCTACAATAAGGTCGCCGCTACGCGGCTAGGAAATGCTGTCACAAATTGTCTGCGAACGGTTACTGCGTTTTGCGTTCATAAATGAGCACTTCCTCTTGTTTGATTCGTTCCATAAAGTCTGAATCTAAACTATCGCTTGTGAGTAGGTCAACTTTGTGTTGCAGAGTTTCTTCCAAATCCATTTGCAAGCTGCCCAGTGCAAGTAGTCCGCGCAAACGTCCCTTGTCGATACGAACGTCGATGTCGCTTTGTGTACTTTGGTCTCCACGGGCAAACGAGCCAAAAAGGTAAGCGCGATCCACGCCATACGACTCGAAGATCACGGTTGTCTTTCTTTGTATAGCCGTAATGTCCGTTGGGTCATGTGAGGATGTTTTCATGGTTATTGTTTGGATGTGAATTTGTTCACGCCGCGTCGCGCACACAATCGTCCCAGCGGGAAGTTGGTAGTGGTGGGCAGTCGCGGTGACGTAGCAGGAAGACATCGTGCAGCGATGTCGCACGCAAAAACTCCGCGATGCTTTGACGAATCTCGCCTATCGTTGGCACCGTGTTGGCGTCGGGAGTTTCTGCCGGTGTTTCCGCAAGTGTTGTGTCGCGGAGAAGGTCGCGGTGGATTGTTGCGGCGATAGTTGCGAGTGTTTTTTCGCCGTCAACGAGTTTGACAAACCGCGATTCGACTTCGCCCCACGGAATTTGTATTTGACTTGTTACGCCGTCGCTGAGCGGGATTGTGATGGCGGGATTTTCGCTTGCGGAGAGCGAACGGAATATCGAAGCGTAATGCAATTCTTGCTCGACGAAGCGATTGACAAACGGGACAGCGTTGGGATCGGCGAGGTCGATGGCGACGTTTTCGGCGGGGCGTCGTCCGGCCCAGCAGTGGTGTTCTTCGATGAGGCCCCAACCGATGTCGGAAAATTCTTGTTGTGCTTGCGGCGTGAGCTTGTTGAATCGCGTCGCAAGATTCGGACGCAAAAACCACGCATTGTAGTACGCACGGCGTTCGCGGGCGAAACCGTAGTTGTGCAGCGAAAAACGTGCGAAGAGCGAGTAGAGCTGCGGCACCGTCATCGCGGTTTCGTCGCGGAAAAAGTTGCGAACAAACGCCTCGTCGTTCATCCGGCGAACTTGCGGCTCAAGATTGTCGAACGCGAGTTTCGTCCAGTTGTATTCGGGGAGAAAGACGAAAAGTTCTTTGAGACGTTGCAGCAAAACTTCCGGCGACGGCTCGTCGAACGAGAGGTGACGCGCGAGTACGCGAAGTTGTCGATACGGCTCGCGTCCGTGTTGTCCGAACGTTGAGAAACCGACAACGCCGTCGTCGCTTGTGAGCTGTACGGCGAGTCCGAACATGCTGGCGAGGTCGCGCGTGTCGGTTGCTGAACGTGTGAACCGAACGTAATCAAAAAATCCGCCGCTGCGTCCCGACTGCGATTCGAGCGACTTTTGGAGCGTGATCAGTGCGCCGCCGAAAAACCGAATCGGTGCGGAAACGCCCATCGCGGTCGCGCGACGTTTGACACGTTCCAATGCGTCGGCGTCGGGATCGTAGTGAACGATGATTGCACCCGTACCGAGAAGTTGCGATGCGAGTGTGAGAGTTTCTTCGCCATCGTTTGCGTGGTTGACCACCAAAACGTTGAAGTCGCGCGTCATATCGCGGCGTCCTGCGAAGGCGTAGTGGTTGAGCGATTCGAGTTCGTCGAGCGTTTGTTTTGCCATAACACCATCCTTGCGTCACGCGACAGAAAAAACCGATACGGTGTTCGGTTCATTGGTGTTAATCGGTGAGATTTTGTATACGTCGCCACTGTCATGGTCGCGGCTAATCGTCGCCGCCACGACCCGCCGCTTTTCACTACGCGACGCATCTTCGCCAAACGGCATACTAGACTTGTTCGGAAACATCAAGTGGTTCAGGTTCGGCATAGCCGAACC
>JBOFSQ010000100.1:0-41673 GCA_051651625.1 Thermoguttaceae bacterium
TGCAGCGTTCAGCGGAGCGAAGTGCCGTTCACAGAAAAATGGCACCCCGTTTTACGCGGCACCGTTTACGCGATGATGCTCTTCCTCATAATCTTCATTGGCGAAGACGGCACACAACCGTTTATCTACTTCCAGTTTTAGATGAGGTTTTTGCGCAATGGGAGCCAACAACGCAGCGCGGTGGCGTGACCGGTTATGTAAGGCGGCGAAACGCAATGTTAACGGTAAGGACAGTTCTTGAGGCACAAGCCCTACACGCCGCCGAAAAAGTCGGTATCATGTCGCCCAGATTTGGTGGACAAAAATACCCCCTTCACTGTAGCTTGAGCAACTTATGCCGATTGAAATTGACCCCGATTTTCGGAAGCGTGTTCGTGGTGCGAGTTTGCTTGCGCTTCCGCAGAGTGCGGCGAGGGTTGTTTCCTTGTCGCAAGACCCCGAAAACGGCCCCGCAGAATATGCGAAGGTCATCGGAGCCGACCTCGGTCTCAGCTCGCAGGTGCTGCGGTTTGTGAACTCGTCTTTCTTTGGGTTTCGTCACCAAATCAAGACCGTCCAGCACGCAATGACGCTCGTTCACGTCAAGACAATCAAAAACTTTGTCTTGTGGAATGCGATCTTCGCAACGCTTCCCGACCCGAAAATCGGCCAGTTTTCGCTGCGTGCAATGTCGCAGGACTCGCTGCGTCGCGGCGTGTTTGCGAAGCTCGTTGCTGCACAAATTGGCAACCCGCAGGTCGATCCCGAAGAGACGTTTCTTTGTGCCTTGCTGCAAGACATTTCTCTGCCGATAATCGCCCAGTTGTGGGTCTCTGAATATCGGGCTGCGTTTCCGCATCGGATGGAATCTGGGCAACGCCTGTCAGAAATTGAACGCGAGATTTTTCTCTGGGACCACGCACTCGCAGGCGGATACTTCGCGGGCGAGTGGGGACTCGGTGAAGAAGTCGCCGAAATCATCGCCGCCCACACCGCACTACCAACAGACAACATGAAAACGCCGGTGGCGATCAAAAAGAATATCGTGTCGCTCTCGGCACTTCTGCCGCCAGTCGTCGAGGATACTTGGCGCGAGGCTCCACTATTCTTCGACGGTGCAGCAAACTTGACCGACCGCTATCCACACGTCATGTCCGACATGGAACACTTCTTGGCCCAAGTCGATGTTGACGTCGCCGACCTCTACGAACTCCTACGGTTTTCGCCGCCAACAATCTCGCTGGCACAAGCATACGTCTCCACCTACAGCAGCGGAGGGGCGTAATCACAAATTGGGAACCGTCTTCACAAAGTTTTGAGGAGGAGTTTCACACGGAGTCACAGAGGCACGGAGAGGAGAACACGGAACACGCGGAAAAGCGGAAGACGCAGAACGCGGAACTTCCGCGTCTTTCCGTCCTTTCGCGTGTTCCGCGTTAAAATTCTTCTCTGTGCCTCTGTGTGAGAAAAAAACGCCAATCAAGTCAAATCAATCCCGTGAACGAATACGCAAATGGCTCACGAAATTATCATCACATCGGTTAGGGAAGGCGCAGATAAAAACCGTCAAGGTTTTTGCACCGTCGCGCACGACCGCACCGCGCCAGCGGGCCTGATTCGGACGCTCGAAGAAGTCAGCGTGTATCATCACGTCTACCCGCCGGACTCGCCCGAAGCGTCGCAAAATCCGGTCGCGTTTTCGCACACGATCTTTCGGCAACTCGGAACGGTCTATCACGTCGTCTCTCGAATCGGCGACGCCGGAATCGACTTTCAGCTTCGTTCAAACCACATCGCTCATCATCTTGTCCTCGAAGAGAGCGAACTCCCACCGGAAGGACCGACTTGGCTACTTTTGCAGTCTGGTATCTTTTTGAATGAGTGGGTCGGGCCTGCGGTTATCTTCGCGCAGTGTCGTCCGATCCCGACGCACACCTCTTCGCCGTACACGATCCCGCCGCTTGCGTTTTCGCCAGACTGGTTCGTTGAGTTTCAGTATCAACGCGGGATAGAAACTCTCATTGCGGCGATTTTGCATCAGCGTCCTGTTGTGATTTTTTATTCGCCGGTGATGCGTCTCTTGCCGCTCTTGGCTGAGACGGTTCGCCGCTTGCGTGAAGAAGACCGCTGGAAGGCGACGTTCAGTACATACTACCAGACGCCGTCGTTTGACACGCCGCCGCTGTGTTTGATTCAGTGCGTCATCAAAGACTCGCTCGAATCGCGGCTCCGTACCACGCCGCCGCACGAACTCACTATCGACTTGACCGCCGAAGGCGCGATGTTCGACCCCAACGAACGTGTCGCTGATGCCGCGTGGCAACCGCCGTCCGACGTTGTTGCGGCGATCAACGAAATCACGCCACCACCGCTGCCGACACCAGAACGAACGCTCCGTCCGCACGCGGCGGCGCAAGTTGTTGAGTCGATGGTGCGAGTCCGTTCGCCGTTTGTTTTTTATTCGGTCTACGGTGTTTCAACATTACTTGTTTTGCTGCTGCTACTTCTGCTCGTCGGACAACTTTTTGATGTTGGCCCGTTTCGCAGGCACGCCGCGACGATGCAGATTCCGGTTGCCGGTGTGGTTGTGCCTACGCCAATCGTTCCGGCCCCGTTGGCACCGCAACCAGTTCCGGTTGTGGAAGGGCCAACGCCCGAAGAAATTGCCGCCGCCGAGAACGCGAAGCTCCAAGAACTCGTCGCTGCTGCTGGCCCGCTTCTCAAAGAGGCACGCGAAAAAACTCCGCTCCCGCCGATTTTGCCGCTTGAGATTCCGCCCGACACTGGTGTTGCTCCGCCGCCAAAGTTGTTCAAAACTCTCGCACCGTTTTACCAAGGCGGTCACGTTCTCGAAATCAAAATTGTTCCGGCGTTCGTGCCATCTGGTTGGGAGTTTTTGACGGTGAAGTTGCCGCCAGTGTCGCCAATCAAAGACGACGCTCCTTTCGTTTGGTACGTCATCGGACGCGACGGAGCTTCTGGTTCCGAAGACCCGCTGATGGCGATCAAGTTAACTCCCGACGGACTCGCGTTTGAATGGTTGCCCGCCGCGCTGGAACCGCTCAAACGCAACGACGCTGCGCTCTTAACGATTGGCGAGATTCAGTTCGGCGAAGTTGGTAGTGAGACGGCGTTTGCGGCGATTCCGCTCTGGCAACCGCTGTTGGTCGAGCCGGTCGCGATTACTGCGTTGTTTGCGGAACAAAACGTGTCGCATAGTGCTTTGCGTCCGCTCTTTTTCGCCGCGCCGCCGTGGAGCGAAGTCTTCGAAGACCGCGACCCGTCGTCGCAGTTTGTTTTCACGGTCACTCCGATGGCGTTCGATGTTGACAAAGTGCAGCCGCACGTCAAGAAGTTTGAGACTCACGCCATAGACGAGAATACTACGCAGTTTCTCTTCACGACGAACGTCTACGACTCTCGGAAAGTTGACCCGTTTGTCGTCGGCGTGCGAGTGACGTTCGAGAACGGGCGTGTCGTCGTGACGGACGAAGCGGGTGTGATGCTCGAAGCGACAATCGCAGAAAAATCGCAGAACGCCGACCGACTCGCGGCGATCAAGCCTGAGATCGACTCGTTACAAGGTGAAAACTTCCGTTCGCCCGACCCAGCCAAAACCGAGCAGATCGAACAACTCAAGAAAGAACGAAAAGATTTGGAATCTCGCCAGATCGTCTGCGACGACTTGATCGAGGTCATCCCCAAAGCTCGTCTCGCCGTAGCGACAGCGGTTGAGATTTTCAAGTCGCAAATCGGTTTCTCGCTTGCAATCAAGATGCGTGGCGAGGACCGCACGATGATGCTGCAAACTACACATCCATAATCCAACAGGAACCCTCAAAAAAATGTCAATTACCAAGCAACACGATTTCCTCATCGGGATTGATTCCGATGGCTGTGCGTTCGATACGATGGAGCTGAAGCACAAGGAGTGTTTCATTCCGAACAGCATCCGATTTTGGGACTTGCAAGGTGTGAGCAAGTACGCCCGCGAGTCGCTAGAGTTTGTGAATCTGTATTCGCGGAGTCGCGGGATTAACCGTTTCCCTGCGTTAACGGAGGCACTCACCGTTTTGGCACGCAGGCCGGAAGTGATCGCACGTGGCGTTAAGGTTGACACGTTGCCGTCGCTACAGGCGTGGATTAAAGGTGAGACGAAACTCGGCAACCCCGCACTCAAGAAGCGTGCGGAAGAGACCGGTGACGCGACGCTGCGTCGTGCGCTGGAGTGGTCGGAAGCGATTAACGAGACGGTCGATTTGATCGTCGGCGACGGAGTTCCGCCGTTTCCGAAAGTGCGTGAATCGCTGGAGAAAATGCGTGGGCGTGCGGACGTTCTGGTCGTCTCGGCGACGCCGCAAGGCGCGCTAGAGCGTGAGTGGGAAAATCAGGGACTGCTTCAGTTTGTTGCGGCGATTTGTGGTCAGGAAGTCGGCACGAAGAAGGAGTCGCTCGCGCGGGCGGCGACGTATCCGCAGCACCACACTTTAATGATTGGCGACGCACCCGGCGACTACCAAGCCGCCGTCGCCAACAACGCTCTCTTCTTTCCGATCAATCCGGGTCACGAAGAAGCGAGCTGGGAACGGCTCGACCGTGAAGGTCTCACACGATTTTTCGCCAGCACGTTCGCTGGCGACTACCAACAAACACTCTTGGGCGAGTTCAATCACTACCTCCCCGAACTCCCACCGTGGGAAATGCGGTGAACCCGTGCTCGATCACTCCCCCCATATTCTCACGAAAGGAGAACTGAACGATGTTTTGTCCGAAATGTGGGATCAAAAACAGATCGCAGGAGACGCCGCAATGATCACGGAAATTATCGAGCCACAGAGTGATACTTACGTTTTACACTTGCCGCAAGAATACGTCAAAAAACGGGTAGAAGTTTCTATCTCGCTTGCAGCGGACAAGCCGCCTCGTCGTCTGCGTCAAATGCCACCACACCTGCGGAATCGTGGTAAAATTCTCGGCGATATTATCAGTCCTATCGTACCACCGGAAGACTGGGACTGTGTTACCAAAGGAACACTGCGTGTGATCAGTACGCGCAACGATGAAAAATGAACGGGCACAAAGAATGAAAGTCTATCTCGACACATCATTCATCAATTATCTGGTTGCGCCTCGCCAGCCGGATAAGATGAGAGAGACCTTGGCGTTGTGGAAAATTTTTGCATCCGAGGATCGGTTCGAGCTTGTCATTTCGGAAACCGTTGACGAAGAACTTCGGGCGTGTTATGAACCAAAGAAGTCGCGTCTGCTTGCGATGTTGTCGGAAATAGCGACAGACTTTGTTGTGGAAACACCAGAAGTCGTTGTTTTAGCGAGGCATTACATCGAGTTTGATGTGTTGCACCCAAAACACTACTACGACTTGCTACACATTGCCCATGCATCAGTTAGTCGGTGCCAGATCATTGTCAGTTGGAACTTCAAGCACTTTGTTAACTTCAAAACAATGGATAGAGTCAACGCCGTCAATTTGGTGGACGGATACGATCCCATACGAATCGTGTCTCCACTAATGCTTTTGGGAGAACTAGACAATGAACGATGACATCCTATACGATGAGTACGTCGAAGAAATCCACCAGATTCGTGCGAGGCTGTACGAAGAGTCAAAAAGCCTGACTTGCGAGCAGCGGCGAGAAAAGACCCATGCGGCATCCGCTTGGGTTAGACAACGTATCGCTGAATTGCGGGTCAGCAATGCCAAGAAGAAAAACGCCGCTGCGCATGAAATGGTTGTGCGCTAACGACGCAAATCCGTACCACAGATCACTCCCCCCATATTCTCACGAAAGGAGAACTGAACGATGTTTTGTCCAAAATGTGGAAACCAAATTGCAGAAGGAAACGTAGCGTGTGGACAGTGCGGGACACGAGTTGTTGAGGCGACGCCGCAAGGCATGCCAACAGCTTTCGGTGCGCAAGCACCTTACGTTCCCGACTATCTTGTCTGGAGCATTCTCGAAATGGTGCTCTGTTGTATGCCGTTCGGGATCGCTGGGTTGGTGTACTCCATCCAAGCGAACTCGGCGAAGTCCGCTGGCCGTATCGACGAAGCGGTGCAGAAATCGAAGACTGCCAAGACGTGTCTCATTTGGGGCGTAGTCTTGGGAGGACTCTTCAGTGCGATTTACGTCATCGGGATTCTGATCGCGCTCTTGCTCCCCGCTGTTCAGGCGGCACGCGAGGCGGCGCGGCGGATGCAGTGCAGCAACAACCTCAAGCAACTTACGCTCGCACTCCACAACTATCACGACCAATACGGTGCCGTCCCGCCGCTCTACACTGTCGATGCCGTCGGCGAACCGCTCCACTCGTGGCGCGTTCTGCTGCTGCCGTATCTCGAACATTCAGCACTCTACGAAAGTATCCATCTCGACGAGCCGTGGGACAGCGAGTACAACAAACAGTTTCACTCGCAGATGCCGCGAACCTTTGGCTGTCCGAGCATGCTGCAAAATCTTGGCGAGGATCAGTGCTGCTGCTATTCTAGCATCGCGGGCGATGTCTTCGTTCCAGCAGATTCGCCGGTGTATCCAATGACGTTTGGCGCAATTTCTGACGGATTGAGCAACACGCTTGCCTTCGTCGAAGTTGCGCCATTCTGTTGGATGGCACCCGGCAACGATGTCACCCGCGACGAACTGCTGCAAGGGATTAACGTCGGACGTGTCGGGAGCCGCCACAACGGCGGCTGCAACATGAGTATGTGCGACGGCTCCGTCAGATTCATTTCAAACAGCGTTGACAAAGAAACGCTGCGTGCGATCAGTACGCGCAACGATGGAAAGTGAACGTGGTGTTCGCTGACCAAACCCCATTCTCATGAAAGGAGAACTGAACGATGTTTTGTCCAAAATGTGGAAACCAAATTGCGGAAGGAAACGTAGCGTGTGGACAGTGCGGGACACGAGTTGTTGAGGCGACGCCGCAGGGCGGCGTTCCGGCGGCTTTCGGTACGCAAGCACAATACGTTCCTGACTATCTCGTCTGGAGCATTCTGGAGCTTTGCTTCTGTTGCATGCCGCTCGGAATCGCTGGACTGGTTTACTCCATCCAAGCGAACTCCGCAAAATCCGCCGGACGTTTTGAAGAAGCGGTGCAACAAGCCAAGACCGCCAAGACGTGCCTCTTGTGGGGCGTCGGGCTGTGGGCAGTCGGGGCGATATTGTACCTCCTCTTCATCGGCGTTATGGTAGGAGGAAGTATCATCTTCCAACAATGACAACTGTTCACAGTTTGTTTCGTCATAACCGCAAAAAACAATGGACGCTAACATAGAAGACAACGTTTTAGAGTTTGTGGCTTTTTGTATTGAGAATTACAAAGTCAAGAACGGCGTTTCCGGCGGCGACGCCAAGCGATTGTTCGACACCTATGGCGTTGTCGATTATTTGGTACGCGGTTACGACGTTTTACACACTCAAGGGAAAGACTACATCATCGTCGATATTGAAGAGTTTATCGAGAACAGAAAACATGAAAACGTATCACGGAAGTCTTGAAGTGGTTGAGTCTCCGAAGTTGATCGTCGCAAACCGAACGTTAGATTTTGGACAGGGTTTTTATACCACAACCAATTTTGATCAGGCTAATCAGTGGGTAGAAATTAGAAAAGAAAACAGCGGCTCGAATTGCGGTTATGTGAACGTATACGAAGTCGCCGACTCGCTACTCGATGACACAAGTCTGAACGTGCTAAAGTTCGACAGCCCCAACGAAGAATGGGTTGACTTTATCATCAAAAACAGAACCGATGTTGACTTCAATCATGATTTCGATTTAGTTTTTGGCCCCGTTGCGAACGACCGAGTGTACACTTCGCTTACGTTGTTTGAGAATGGTTTCATCGACAAAGCCACACTCATTATCGCGCTAAAGGCACACAAACTGGTTGACCAATTATTGTTTCACACCGAAAGAGCAATCACGTTTTTGAACTTCAAGGAATGCGTACAGATATGAGCGCAGTGTTCAGCGACAAAACTTTGCATTTGATATTGCCCAGCATTGTCGCTAGAGTCGTTGCGGCGATTGCTCGACGCGAACACATCTCAAAACTGGAAGCCTTGGGACGTTTTTACAGTTCCGACACCTACAAAAGTTTGGAAAAAGAACAAACGAAGTTTTGGCAACTGGGATGCGTCGCGTTGTGTGAAGAGTACGAAGCGTCACAATCCGCGAACCGCAACCAATGAACCGATCAACCGTACTCTGGTTTCTCCCGATGTTTTTGATCGGGAGTGTTGTCTGGTGCGTGTTGCTTGCGTGGCGGCATCCGTCGGATTACGGCGTGATTCCGCAGTGTCCGAGTCGCGCGCTGCTGGGGATTTATTGTCCGGGGTGCGGGTCGATGCGAGCAACACACTACCTGCTGCGCGGGCGAGTGACGGAGAGTCTGCGTTTCAACCCGCTAGTTCTGCCGCTGCTGCCGCTGGTGATAATTCTCGCGGTTAGATTTTTCTTCGAAGCGTGGCACCAAAAGAGTTACCGCTTTCGTGGCGAGGTGGCACTCGGCGTCGCACTGCTTGTGATCGTGTGCCTCTGGACTGTAGCGCGCAACATCCCACTCGAAGCGTTTGATGTTTGTCGTCCGCCAGCGAGACCCGTTACGGGTAGATCATTCCGAGGAGCCGGCGAAACCGACTTCGACCGCAATTCCGCCGTATTGTGTCTCAAACGGAATCGTGATCGGACGACTGTCCTTCGGGAAGACAATCTCCGTTTGGGCACCGAGAAGGACGTTCGGCATGCTCAAGCTCATGTGATACGATTCTAGTTGGGCCTTCGCATTTCCAGCAACGATGTTGGTCAGTTCACCGACGGCGTCGATTACATCGGCGTCGATAACAGTGTAAGTTGACATCAGCATCACCGACGCACAGTGGAGCGCAACGGCCTCCGACATCGTTAGCACCACCGTACCGACGACATCTTTCGACGACAACCCGATAACTCCGCTGACCGGATGAAGCACAATACCGTTTTGCTTCAGCACTGGTGCCCCGCGACGGACGGCACAGTCGGCCATAGTTGCAAACGTCTCGACGACGGCACCAATAAACGGATTGACAAACTCAACGGGAATCGAAGATGTTAGCGACATGAGAGAACCTCAAAGTATATGTGAGAGACAAGAGTGACTGTGATACCCGTTACGGGTAGATTTGTAGGCTTCGCCCTCCACAAGACCGCGGCCTCGATGGGCCGCTACCGTTTTGGTACGGGAAATTCAAACCGTCTTGAGCAGAACACACACCATTCTAACAGACCTCGCGCCGCTGACAAGTATACTCAAGACGGTTTGAAGTTCCCGTATTAGACCTCACTGGACAAAACGGCTGTTTCGGGTACGATAGGCCGTGTATGTGGTTCGTCGTCGGCCATGCCATTCCCTACTCTATAGTCTCGCTGGATTTTCTATGACGCCGGTTCGTTCTTTTTGCATTACACGCGGGCTGACACTGCCGCTGGCAGGTCTACCAGAACAAGTTGCTTACGACAAAATCGAGTCCGCACGCTCGACGCCAACCGTGACAGTTACGGCGTCGGATTACGTCGGGATGAAGCCGACGTTTGCGGTGTCGGTCGGCGACCGCGTGAAACTCGGTCAACGTCTCTTTGAAGACAAGAAGCAGCCCGGAGTCTGGCACACTTCAACCGGAACGGGAATCGTCACCGATATTCGTCGCGGCGAAAAACGTGCGTTCATCGAACTCGTTGTCTCGCTCGAAGGGAACGAGACCATCGCTGAAGAAGCGAAAACCACGCCGCGTTCGCGTTCGCAAATCGCAACGATGAACCGCGAAGATGTTGTGGAGTGTCTGGTCAAATCTGGACTTTGGACGGCACTGCGAACTCGCCCGATGAGTCGCGTCCCGTCGCCGGAGAGTATTCCACACTCGCTCTTCGTCACCGCCATCGACACACATCCACTCGCTCCCGATCCGAACATCGTCATCGCGGCGCATCGTGAGGAGTTTCTCGCGGGTTTGGAGTGCCTCGTTCAAGTCCCTGAACACCGCGTATATTGTTGCGGTGCGCCAACGCTTCCCGTCGCCGACTGGTCACATCCGCGCGGCGAGGTTGCCTTTTTTTCGGGGTGTCATCCGGCGGGACTTGTCGGGACGCACATGCACTTCATCTCGCCGGTCGGTGCGAAGAAGACACACTGGCACATAGGCTATCAAGATGTCATCGCGCTGGGCCACTACGTTTTGACGGGCGAAATTCGCACCGAACGAGTTGTCTCACTGGCGGGGCCTCTCGCTGCCAAACCGCGACTTGTGAAGACACGGCTCGGCGCGTCGCTCGCTGCGGTGACGGAAGGAGAAATAAACGGTTTGTCATCGGCGACGCCGCCACCGTATCGCGTCATTTCGGGGAGTGTCTTCGGTGGGCGACTTGCGATCAGTACCGACCTTCCCGAAGCACAGTGGCAAACCGGACTCGGTCGTTATCACAACCAAATCACGGTTGTCGAAGAGATGCCGTCACCGGAGTTTTTCGGTTGGCTCACGCCCGGATTTAGCAAGTATTCTGTCTCGCGTCTCTTGGCATCGACGGTACTTTTCCACGGACGTTTGTTTGCGATCAACACCGCGCAAAACGGTGGCGAGCGTGCAATTTTTCCTGTCCGTGCGCTCGACGATGTGATGCCGCTCGATATTTTGCCGGTCTTCCTATTCCGTGCGCTGGAGATTCAAGACTTCGACGCCTGCGAACAACTCGGTGCCCTCGAACTCGACGAAGAAGACCTCTCGCTGTGTACGTTTGTCGATCCGGGGAAGAACGACTACGCCGCATCACTCCGCGCGATGCTCACGCTCATGGCCAAAGAAGAAACCGCACTGCATCACTGATGTAATGGCAGGCGGAATGAAAGCGGGCAGTCTCGCTGCGCCGCGAAGCAACGAGCCGCCCAGCCAACGCCACACTGCGTCATTGCGCCAGTACGCTTCATTCCGCCTGCCATTTGCGGTGCCGACAGACAAATTGTCACCGTTTACGGCATAGTCTAACGTTTCGTACTTCAAAAATCACTTTTTCTTATAACGTTCTACTTTAATCTCCATAGTATTTTTCTTCGCTGGGTCCACGACGACCTCTAAACCAGAAGTGCCTGCTGAATAGTATTTCGCATCGATCAACGGTGTTGAAATATCCATTCCGCCTGCGTCCTGCCCAGTGACTTTCTCAACACCTGTGAAAAACACTTTGTAGGTGCCAGCAGGTAGACCATCGCCTTGTCCCGTAGAACTCGCCGTAAAGGTGCCATCGGGTTTAATATCCGCTCGCGCCGTAAAAGGTGCGCTCGTGGATGAAAAAACAACCATCCCGACCGGAACAGGCGAGTTATCATCCGAATATGTCACCTTACCGCGAAGACCAAGATTTGTACCACTACTGCATCCGACACAAACCGCCGCGATTGAGAGCAGGCACCACAGAGAGAGATTGCGCATCATAAAAAAGCCTTTCTAGTCGATTGTTGTTTTTGGAAAGCATACAATGTGTTGTTATGGGAATGAAACCGTATTTCCATCAGAGCGATTCATCAAGCGTTGGTACACGCCCGGCAGGACAGGCGGAGTCGCTGTGGGAAGCGGATACACTGTATCCACTGTTTGCGACAAGAAACGAACAGAGGCGTCAGCGACAGCGATATTTACACCGCCGGTATGATTGCTGAACGCCGTTCGGCACGCATTATCTCCAGTTATAGCAACACTGTTGATAAGAAAAGGAGCATACGGCGAGTTTGGGTTGTTCGTGAAAGAAAAGCCGTGATCTGCGTGGTACACCCAGAGGAATGGGTTAAACGCAGTGTTGAGGCTGACACGAGGCCGATAGTGTGCCGATTCCAGCAACAAAATCGTATTACTGGTGCCATCGGTGATACTCGCCAAATTGTATCCACTTCCACGGTGGAACAAACCCGTAATGACTGTCCCATTGGTGCGACGCTGTGGAAAACTACCACCATGCCCACCATTCGCGGAGTAATCCTTCATGGTGCCAATTAAAAACGGCGAGGATACGGAAGGACATCGCACGCTATCTGGTGCCATTTTGGATGCGGCTGCGTTGGTCGCGTTGTCACCGGTTCCGCCTGCGAATCTGGCACCATACACGCCAGCCGCTACATTACCCTGCAATTCAGTCGTTGGAGGCAACCATGCGGCCTTACTGAAATCGATTTGTGAATAAATCGACTGTGCTTCCATTTGTGGCAAAATGAAAGCTAGCCATGTGTGTTCCCCCCATGCACTGCCGTCTGGAGCGGCGTGTGCAGTGTCGCGTTGGTCATTAAGGGGAAGCGAGTTTTGCGCCAGAACACCGCCCGGAATTAGCGTACCGGGTGGTAGGGCGTTGGTGATGTCGTGATAGTTGTGCATGGCGAGTGCCAACTGCTTCAAGTTGTTTGTACAGGCCATCCGGCGAGCAGCCTCGCGGGCCGCCTGAACCGCTGGCAGCAGCAACGCAACCAACACTCCTATGATGGCGATCACCACAAGCAGTTCGACCAGAGTGAACGCACGCACATTTTCATTGATCTGACGATTCGATTGCATCTTTCTGTCTCCTTATAAAACTGGGAAGGTTTATGCTCAAAAAACACCGCTACGGAATACTTACAGATACACCATCCGCTTTGCTCATCAAGTGCTGATATACACCGCGAACATTTGGGGTCACAGACGCATCCCACTTGGAATCAATTGTTTGCGACACAAAACGCACCGCACCGTCCGCTAGCGCAATGTTAATGCCGCCAGAGTGGGGGCCGTATGCCGAACGCACTCCGTTGTCACCTCCAGTGTTGGCATTGATGAGAAGCAGCGTGCCAGAGCCGTTATTGGTCATCGCAAAACCGTGGGAGGGGTGATGCACCCAGAAGAAGGGATTGAAAACTTGCGTCGCGCTTACTTTCGGACGCGAATGTGACGATTCCACTAGCAGAATTGTGTTACTCGTGCCATCAATGATGGCAGACGTGTTATATCCACTACCCCTGTGGAAAATACCAGAAATTCCGCTATCTCGAGTACGGCGTTCCGGTAAACCATCCCCCCAGCCACCATTACAGGAATAATCTTTGATGGTACCTCGCGCGACCGATGGACTCACCGACGGGCATTGAAAAACGCTTGGTGCCATCGAGGAAGCAGCTTTGTTAGCCGAGTTGTCGGGATCGGTTCGAGGATCGTTGCCGCTATTCATCTCGCCACCACCTACCACATTGGGAATAGGAAGATATGCGCCTTGATTGAAATTGATTTGCGAATACACGTTTGTCGCCTCGACATACGGCAAAATGAAGGCGGGCCAACCTATCATCTGCCAAGGCACACCAGTGTTATTTCCTTGTGAGTGACGATCATGCCGTTGTGGACCATACGCGGCAGTGGTATCGGCGGTACAGAACGCCAACGGAGCACCGGGGATGAGACATCCGGGCGGAAACACTTTGCTTGTGTCGTGGTAGTTGTGCATACCAAGAGCCAACTGCTTGAGTTGGTTCGTACACGTCATCCGTCTTGCAGCTTCGCGTGCGGCTTGAACAGCGGGCAGGAGGAGCGCGACCAGAACGCCGATGATGGCGATCACTACGAGAAGCTCAACGAGCGTGAAACCGCGATGGCGATTTCGAGTAGAAGAGGTGGAGCAAGCGGCGTCAGAGAAGACGCCAAAGACATTGCAGAGTTTACCAACTCTGCCCCCCCCCCCCCATCTTAACACCACAATTAACACTGTACGAGCCACAAACAGCGCACGCCGCATCAAACATCGTTTCCAAACCACAAACCACAATCATCAGCACCTTTTCCATTGTCTGTCTCCTTTCAAAAGAGAAACTGAAAAAACGGGAAAACCACCAATACGCCACGGCTAAAGATACCGCGCAAGGTATAGTCGTCAATGGGGGGAATCGACATTTTGATCGCGAGCGAGTTTATGATTTTGCGAGGAGCGGGAAATCTTGGCTGGCTTCACAATTCAAGTTTCTCCATAAGTGATTCTACGAACTCTTCAATCCCAGTGCAACAAACTTTTACTTCACGCATCCCGCCCCATTTTTGCAATCGGTACTCCTTTTGAAGTCACCTCTCTTTGGTATATTCCTCTCTTTGGTGTTGCGGCTGCGTAACGCTGGCGGCGGGGGCCGAAACTTATGACGACGAATAGACACTTCGTCACGTTCACAAAACTTCTCACGACTGGAGTTCGTTATGTCTCGCACACTTCTGGCACGTCGTTCTGTTTCGGTCTTGTGTGTGGCGGTTTTCTGCGCGAGTACAACCATCGTGTTCGCCCAGCGGAGTGACACCGGCGGAACTAACACACCGTCGCTCCCAACGACCGGCACCACGCCGACGCTTCCAAGCACCAGTTCAACTTCGTCGAGCAGTTCAAACTCAACCACTTCGACCAGCTCAAACCTGACAGCCTCGGAAGGTGGCAGCATCGAGTTCGGCGGATTCGACGGAGTTACAGAGGGAAACTTTGTCGGTCGCGGTGACAACTCGGCGTTTGTCGGTCGCGCAGTTGGGACAAGTTCAACAGCAGCACGATCAAATCGTACGACAACAAGTTCACCAAACGTTCGGCGGACAACTTCATCGCGGTCGAGCGCGAGTCGTCTCACGTCGGGACGGTCTGGTATGACATCGGGAACGAGCGGGCGCGGTACAGAGGTTCGCAGCACCGCAGCAGTCGGCAGCGAAATGCGCGGACTCGATGGCGTAATGTTTAACCGCGCAGGTCTCACGCGGAATATCGCAGCGGTTAACGATACGGTATCGGTGTCGTTTGACCCGCAATCGGGTACGGCGACGCTGCGTGGGACGGTGAACTCGCCGCGGGAACAGCGACTGCTGGAACAACTCCTCCGCTTGGAGCCGGGAGTCCAGCGGGTTGAGACCGAGACGCGAACGCTCCCTGCGCTGACCGAGTGATCGTATACGTCTCAATGTTTTGCGCACGCTTCGGAGACGTGATCATATCCTCACACACAACTCCGGGTGCAACGTTCCCATTTGTGGCGGTGTTGTTCGCACTGTCCGCCGCAACAATTCTTCCGTCGGGAGTGAAACTCGTCTGCTGTATATCGCGCGGCGCATTCTTCTTCTCCGCCACCGCAATCTGACTGTCACGCTGACTATCGCGCGGGCCGCCCATCAAGTAAACTTTCGTCTGCGAACTCACGATGGTCGAACCAGTCTCCGGTTCGTGTTTGACGATGAGACTCACCTCGCGTGACTTCCCTTCTGGACCAGCCGAGTCCCACGGAATCCAAAGATTGTAGGAGTGACCGATGCTCGATTTGCTGTAGCAATGTTTCTTGAGGTCTTCCGGCGAAAAGACGTAACTCCGCGTCGGCGCGTTGTCACCGACCGCACGATCCGTCTCGTCAAATGCGTAGACAACGAGATAACCGTCGCACTTAACCGGCTTGTTTGTGTTCCCCGGATAGAGGTAAACGCGCCCCGCGAAACCACGCTGCGGAGCTTCGCCACCCGTCTTGACGGCCTGATCCCAAACCGCAACAACCTGCGTCGGCGGCCCCGGCGGCGTCATCTTTGTCTTGAGCTTCGCATACTGATGATTCACCGCATCAAGCGATGAACAACCGGCAAACATGACAGATACAAGGAATAGAAATGCGTAGTTTTTCATCGGTGTAGATGTGTTGAGGTTATCTCGTCATTCCCGCGTACTCGGCGGGGGGCGTCCTTTCCGCAATCCCGTAGGGATTGCGTTATGGTAGAAAACGTCTGCCAATACAATCCGAACCCCGCTAGGGGTTCCGTTCTGGTAGAAAACGTGTGCTGACCATAACGCAACTCCTACGGAGTTGTTTTCTTTACACGTCGCGTGCGTGCTACCATAACGGAATGCCTAGCGGCATTCGAGAACGGAATAAAACCGTGAACGGCTTCCCGCTTCGATTCGGTCACTCGCTTACGCTTCCCGCTCCGATTCTCCGCGATGTCAACACGGATTGAATTCGGATGGATTCCCGCCTACGCGGGAATGACGAACTCCACTCGTCCCTCGCCTCCAGTCCCTCGCCTCTACCTCGGCACCGCCGGAATGGGGAGTTTCGTCTTGACTTTTTCGATGCTTGGCAGGTCTTTTTCGTCGGGCTTGATCGGGTCGGACATCCAAACGACTTGTGTGTCGGTGGGTGTCCAGTCGTCTGTTCTTTGACGCCACGCAGACTCGCCACCAGCACGGATCACGTCGCTGATGCACCAGTGAATTCTTGCTAATTCCTGTTGCTTGAGGACTTCCATGTCGCACTCGTTGCGAATGATGATCGGTGTCATGATGATGATCAGTTCTGATTTTGAGTGCGAAACCGATTTGTACTCGAATAGCGACTTCACGACCGGAATCTTGTTGAGAAACGGTACGCCGCGTGTGACGGTCGATTTGTCGTCGGTGATGATTCCGCCGATGATGATCGTCTGCCCCGACATCGCACCGATGGTCGTCTGCGACTTCACAACTTCTTTGCGCGGTGCGCGAAACTCTCGCGTACCGGAGATGCCGACGACCGTTCCTTCTGCTTCGGGTCCGAAACGCGAACGCTCGGCGTAGATGTCCATCACAACCATTCCGTCGGGCGTGATGCGCGGTGTCACATCGAGAATGAGACCCGCCTCAACTTCTTCCGTTCCGGCGGTAGTCCCAGTATTGGTTTGGCTGACTTGCGTCACCATCCGCACCGTCTCGCCCGACGTGACGGTCGCCTTCTTGTTGTCGGTCGTCGCCATCTGCGGACGCGAAAGAACTTGCACCTTCTTCTGTTCCTCAAGTGCGCGAACAAGAATCGCAAGCGACTCGCTCGATGCCGAAAACACAAACCCAGAGTTCCCCGCACTGTTCGCACGTCCAACGCCAAGACTCGTCACACCTTGCGTGCCGACCCAATCGGGGTGTGCGGTGTTTGTGTTGTTGCCGAGAGGATTACTGTTGAGAAAGTTAAAACCGGGAATACCTCCAACACTACGATTGAACAAGATCGAATCTTGCAAACCGAGTTCGACACCGAAGTCGCGTCCATTGGTCAGCGAGACTTGCGCGAGCATAACTTGGATGACAACTTGATACGGTCGCTCGTCGAGACGCGCGACGATTTTTTTGATCGCTTCGTAGTAGCGTGGCGTCGTGCTGACGATGAGGTTGTTGCTGATGGGGTCGGCGACGACGACGACTTCTTTGCGGTACTGCTCCAGCGGGCTTTGCGGATAAAATGTTCCAGAGCTTTGCAGTTCGAGTTGTCGTTCGCTCGTGAGGTACGCATTGATCGCAGACGCAACGTCTTCGGCGGGCGAGTTGAGCAGACGAAACATGACGACCTGTCTGTTCTGAACGTTTTCTTCATCGAGTCTGAACAGGATCGCTTCAACGAGGCTCATATCCGACGCACTTCCAGAGGCGATGATGCTGTTGGTACGATTTTCAACTGCGAATCGCACACCAACGAGCGTACTTTCGTCGGACGCGGTGCCCGCGCGGACGGTGGCGATGTTTGAAGTTTGGTTGCCAGTTCCGCCGGTTGTTGTTGACGACTGGAAGATCGTTTGCAACATCGTAACGAGTGACGATGCGTCGCCGTTGACAATCGTGAAGATTTTGACTTGCGACTCGGCGTTTGGTAGCCGGTCGAGTTGCATGATGAGCGTTTCGATCAGTGGGAGCGTTTCGGCGGGTGCGGAGACGATGAGTGAGTTGCTTCGCGTATCGGCGGTGACGCGGGCTTCGCTCAAGACGCCGCTTATGATGGCGTCGCCGCTTTGGCGGTCGAGCGTTGTTATTTCGAGAACTGCGTTGCGGGTGGTGCTCTGGTTTGTCCCCGACGTTCCGCTGATGGCGTTGTTTATTGTTGTTGCGAGATCGGATGCAACGGCGTTTTTGAGTTGTATGATCCGCGCTTGGTTTACGGCGTCGCCGCGTGGGACATCGAGCGAACGGATAAACTCCGCCACTTCGGCGAGGTCGCGTGCGCTCCCTTGCAAAATCAGTGAGTTTGAACGCGCATCACTCGTCGCTGAAACCTGCGTACTCAAGACGCCGCGATCAGCAAAGAACTCGTCAATCTGCGTTTTGACCGTGGCCGCGACTGCGTTTTTCAAACGGACGACGAGAAAGTCGGCCTCCGGCGAGACCGGTTTATCGAGTTTGCGAATGAGGTCAATCGCCGTTTGCACCGCACCTTTTTGTCCGACGAGCAAGATGGCGTTCGGCTTGAGAAGTGCGAGAAACGTCACGCTGCCGCGACGAGAAACATAAACTTCGTTGTAGAGCCGAACGACGATTTGAGCGACTCGCGTACAGTCGGTCTCGCGCATCCGGTAGATGGTGATTTCTGGTTCGGTGTCGATGTTCATCGTCTCGATTTGGCGAACCATATCGAGAACGATTTGCACGTCGTTCTTGTTGCCGCGTAAGACGATGGTGTCGAGTCCATCGAGCATTTCGATTTCGACGGGGCCGATGAGTCCTTCTGCGGTCGCGCGACGAATCGCCGTTGCGACGGCAGTGTTGTTGGCGACAGTTGTTTGTTCACGTGGAGTGCGGCGTTCGGAGATGGTTGCGTTGCGGCGCGGTTGGGTTGTTGTGTCACGCGATTCGTTCTCGATGACATCCGCAACTTGCGCGACGGCGCGATACGCCTCACGCTGAAACGGGACGATTTCGGTGCGTTTGTTTGCGTCGCTTGGAACATCCATCAGCTCGACGAGTCTCACGACTGCGTCTGCCGCCGCGACCGTTCCGCGAACGACGACCGTGTGACTATTTCGGTCAAGCTCTAAATCAACAACCGACCCGTTGCGAACGGGGAGGCGATAAACGGCGCGATCGCCTTCGGTGACAATCTGGCGAACGGGAACAAAACGTTGCCCGAGACGTTCGAGAAGTCGGCTCTCAAGTTCTTGTACGGAGATCGCGGTGAGCGTTCGGCTTCGTGCGACTGGCGGCTGTGCCAGCGGCGGCGGCGTGGGAGTCACCGTTGGCAACGCTTGAGGCGGGACGAATGTCGGCTGTACCGCTGGCGGAACGGCTGGTGAAGGCACGCCTGTTGGTACTGCCGCCACTGCCACTGGCGCAATCTGCGGAAGTGGTGGAACTTCGCCTTGCCACTGAAACGAACGTTGGGCTGCGGTGTCTGTAGGCAGACTTTGGGCCACAAGTGTTGAGCAGATGCAGAAGGCAATAAGCGTCGGCAAAATGGGGTATTTCATCAAGGCACCGTCGAGTCATCGTAGACAGCGGGACAGACGAACTCCACGAGAGCGGAGTATACGTCAATGCTTCCTATCGACTTTGCCGATTGATGCGATAAGTCCTTTTTTGCTGAAAAGTGCAAAAGAAACGATTTTGGCGACTGGGCAATTTTCGCCGCAGGTAGCGGCAAGAGTAGACCTGTTCGGAAACTTGCACCCGCGCATCGGTTCGGCATAGCCGAACCCTCCAAACGCCTACGGCGTTGATATACTGGAGGGTTCGGCTATGCCGAACCAGAACTACCCAATCGCCCCAAATGGACGTTTCCGAACAAGTCTAGTAGTGGACAAGTTAAAACAAAACGAGGGCGTCTCTCCCATCGGGAGAAACGCCCTCGCAGCCTCACGGTCTTTGTCGCCCGGACGAACCGAGAATGGCACCGTCACAGACAACAACCCACCACAGGGCAACTATTTGACGGAGACCTTGGCACCTTTGTCTTCAAGCTCTTTCTTGAGCTTTTCGGCCTCTTCCTTCGGCAAACCGGTTTTGAGTTTACAGGCCGGTCCCGCACTTTCGACGAGCGTCTTGGCGTCGCCCAAACTCGCACCAGTCGCAGCACGCACGATCTTGATGATCTCGATCTTGGCGTCGCCGAACGATTCGAGGATGACGTCGAACTCGGTCTGTGCCTCGGCAGCAGCACCGCCACCAGCCTCGCCACCACCAGCCGGAGCAGCCATAACGACCGCACCACCAGCCGCCGGCTCAATGCCGTGGACTTCCTTGAGGTAGTCGCTCAATTCCTTCGCGTCTTTGAGCGACATCGCTACGATCTTGTCTCCAAGCTCTTTCGTTGCCGCAGAAAACTCTCTTGTCTCGCTCATGATAAAACCCTTTCATTTCTTATTTGACCCACTCACACAAGGGCCGGAAAACTGGTAACGCCATTACCGCACCGCGCGACAACAAACATCACCAACAGTTTCAATTTTTACGCCGTCGCGTCCGCGTCGGAGTCGCTGCCGCCGCCAATCTTTTCGATTTGGCTGGCAAGCGCACCACCAGCGGCGATAAGCTGTCCCGACAGCTTCGAACCGACGCCGACAATCTGTCCAAGGAGGAGCGAGATTTGCTCTTCACGCGTCGGCCACTTGCTCACCTCGGCTGCGGACTTTGCATCGAGCGGTTCGCCATCAAGAACTGCACCACAAACTTCAAACCCTTTGAAGTTGCGGTCAGAGGCGAGCTTGACGACTTCTTTCGCCAGCGTCACGACATCGCTCGTTCCCCAGCAGAGGGCACACGAACCGCCGAGATTCGCAAGCCCATTGGCAAGCGACGTTCCCGCAGCAGCACGCTGGGCGACACTGTTTTTGACAACGAGAAGCTCGATCCCTTTGGCCGCAAGTATCCCGCGCAGAGCGTGATTTGTCTTGCCAGTTATACCAACGAGCGAAACCACCATGAGCGATTGCACATCACCCAAGCGATTACGAACACCTTCCGATTGTAGATTCTTGACGTACTTACTCACTTGAATACCTCTCAACTATACTACGGCGGGTACGCCGGACAAACTAGATTGCGGCTGGTACGCCGAACAAACTAGATTGCGACGCGAACGCCGGGCGACATTGTTGCGCTGATTGTCACTGATTTGATGTACTGTCCCTTCACCGCTGTTGGCTTGAGACTGACGATGAGTTTGATGAAGGCGTCGAGGTTGTCAACGAGCTGCTGCGCGTCGAACTTGATCTTACCGACGATTGCGTGAACGACGCCACCTTCTTTGTCGTTACGAAACTCAACCTTCCCCGCTTTGTATTCTTTGATCGTCTTGACGACGTCCATAGTTACCGTTCCGGCACGCGGCGACGGCATAAGTCCACGCGGGCCGAGCACTTTACCGAGCGGACCGACGAGCCCCATCATGTCGGGAGTGGCGATGCACACGTCGAAGTCGGTCCAGCCGCCCTTGATCTTTTCAACGATGTCTGCGTCGCCTACGAAGTCGGCACCACCGCTCTTCGCTTCGGCTGCTTTGTCGCCCTTCGCAATCACGCAAACACGCGACTCTTTACCGATCCCGTGCGGCAACACAATACTACCGCGAACGAGTTGGTCGGCCTGCTTCGGATCGATCCCCAAACAAATGGCAACATCGACCGACTGGTTAAATTTTAAGTTATCGAACTTCTTGAGCACTCCAACCGCGTCCGCAAGCGGCAACGCCGCTTGGACATTCTTGAGTTGCCCGTTCATCGACTTGAATCGTTTTGTTAGTTTCGGCATATCACTGTTCCTGTATCCGTTCACGGTTGATTCTGAATTCGTCACCCCCGCGTACTCGGCGGGGGCCTAGAGCTAACGCTTTGGGTTCGCTTGCGCGAACTTCGCTATCGCGTCTGCTTGCAGTGTTGTTCTCTGGATGCCCGCCGAGTACGCGGGCATGACGAAACATGCCGTGAACGCTTAATCAGACCACATCGAGTCCCATACTGCGGCACGTTCCCATCAAAATATTTTTCGCTGCATTGACGTCGCGCGAGTTTAGGTCTTTCACCTTCTTTGCGGCGATGTCTTCAAGCTGCTTGTGTGTCACTTGACCGACACGTTCTTTCGGTACAGCGTGACTCCCCGTTACGATCCCCGCCGCTTGCTTGAGCAAGTCAACGCTGTGCGGACTCTTCGTCTCAAGCTCGAACGTTCGGTCGCCATAAACTTTGACGACGACCGGAATTCGCATTCCGAGGTCGGCCTTCGTTCGCTCGTTGAACTGCTGAACGAACTGGCCGAGGTTGAGACCGTATTTACCGAGTGCTGTACCGACCGGCGGGGCCGCCGTCGCTTGACCACCTTTGGCGTGAAATCTTACTGTTGCTACTAACTGCTTTGCCATAACGGCTCCTCCTACGAGATTGATTCAATCTGCCAGTATTCCAGCTCCACCGGCGTACTGCGCCCGAAGAGACTGATGATGACGGTAACACGCCCGCTCGCGTAGTCGATGTTTTCGACTGTGCCTTCGCAGGTCTCGAACGTCCCGTCTTTGACTTTAATTTGGTCGCCGATTTGGTAGCCAACTCGCAACTTCGGCTGTTCCGGCGTTTCCTTCGTCGAGACGAGCATCTTTTCGACTTCGTGTGACAACATCGGCGATGGTTTTCCGCCCGACGAAGTGAAGTCGCTAACACCAAACGTCTCACGAACGAGATACCACGACTCTTCCGTAAGCTCCATCGAGATCATCAAGTAACCGGGGTAGAGTTTACGCTCGACAACTTTTTTCTTGTCGCCACGAATCTCGGTTACCTTTTCGGTTGGGATGACGATCTCACCGAAGAGCGGCCCCATTCCCGCCATCGCAACGCGGCGGAGCAAGGTGTCACGAACGGATGTTTCTCGGTTGACCTGTACCTTGAGTATGTACCACTCACGCTGTCCCGTACATTCGATAACTGTAGGCGGCGGCAACTCGTCGTCCTTCGACTTGCGACCAGCAGGCTTCTTCGCAACCTTGACCTTCGGCTCTTTCGGTGGCTTCGGTTCTTTTGGCTTGGCTACGGCCTTTTTCTTCTTTGGTTTGTCGTCCTGCACAGACTCTTGTGAAGACGACACTCCGTCGGCAACGTGGGTATTTGTTTCCACCGGCGCAGCGACTTCGTCCGCAACATCGCTTGCGACGACGCACGACTCATCTGCGAGAGAATCATCCGATTGTGGGAATACTTCCGTTGTCATATATTCTGGACCAGTCTTACGCGACGCCAGTTCACATTACATTGATCCACTTGAAAAATGTAAACCAAACCATGTCACAACAAAAAACCAATATCGCCAGCAGAAAAAAAACTACCAACACTACTACCGTGGATGAGTACAGTTCCGGCTTACTGGGCCAAGAGACTTTAACCATCTCGGCTTCAACGGATGCCAAAAAGTCGGCAAACGGACGGAAGTTGACAGCTCGATACGCGATCCAACACCCCAGCCCGATTAGAACCGCAGCGGCAGCAGCACGCGGAGCTTCACCACCAAAGTTAGGGACTACCTGAAGCGACAGGAAAAGATTGTAGGCAGCACAAAACACCGCCACCATCACCACAAGCATCGTTGTGCGACGTGCAATCTTTCCTTGCCCCGACTTGTAACGGGCAACGCTAAATAAACAGCCCAAAAGTTCTGACAACACCGAAGAAAACCTTTCTCTCTTGAAACACAAAGAGACAAACTCGATCTTCCTAAACCAAAACAGGAGAGGAGGGAATCGAACCCCCACCAGCGGTTTTGGAGACCGCAGTTCTACCACTAAACTACTCTCCTCTGTTTTCCCGCGTCATTCCCGCTTTTGCGGGAATGACGAACCAGCGATTCTCTACTTGAGAATCTTCGTAACAACGCCCGAACCGACAGTGCGGCCACCTTCGCGGATAGCGAAGCGTACACCGTCTTCCATCGCAACCGGCTTTTGCAGCTCGACTTTGAGTTTGACGTTGTCGCCGGGCATACACATTTCTGCGTCACCCAAGAGGTGGAGTGAACCGGTCACGTCCGTTGTGCGGAAGTAGAACTGTGGACGGTAACCGCTAAAGAACGGCGTGGTGCGTCCACCTTCTTCCTTCGACAAGACGTAAACTTCGGCTTCGAAGTCGGTGTGCGGCGTGATGCTGCCGGGCTTGGCCAAAACTTGACCGCGTTCGATTTCTTCGCGTTTGACACCACGCAAGAGCAAACCGACGTTGTCGCCAGCTTGACCTTGGTCGAGCATCTTCTTGAACATTTCGACGCCGGTGCAAACGGTCTTACGCTTCTCTTCCTTCAGACCGACGACTTCAACTTCTTCGCCGACCTTGATGATCCCCTTTTCAATACGTCCGGTCGCCACGGTTCCGCGACCTTCGATTGAGAAGACGTCTTCGACTGCCATAAGGAACGGCTTGTCTTGTTCGCGGGCCGGTTCGGGGATGTAGTCGTCGATAGCTTCCATCAACTTTGTGATGCACTCCGACGCCTTGGGGTCTTTCGGGTTTTGGTAGGCCGGAAGGGCCGCACCGCGAATGACGGGGACGTTGTCGCCATCGAAACCGTACTTGCTGAGAAGTTCACGGACTTCGAGTTCAACGAGGTCGAGGAGTTCGGCGTCGTCAACGAGGTCGCACTTGTTGAGGAAGACGACCAAACGCGGGACGTTAACTTGGCGAGCGAGTAGGACGTGCTCGCGTGTCTGCGGCATCGGGCCATCGACAGCCGACACGCAAAGGATAGCACCGTCCATCTGGGCGGCACCGGTGATCATGTTCTTGATGAAGTCGGCGTGGCCCGGGCAGTCGATGTGGGCGTAGTGCCGCTTGTCTGATTCGTACTCAACGTGTGCGACGGCGATGGTCACCGTCTTGGTTGAGTCGCGGACAGTACCGCCCTTGGCGATGTCGGCATACGACTTGATCTGTGCCAGTCCTTTTGCCGCTTGCACCGCGAGGATCGATCCGGTGAGTGTCGTCTTGCCGTGGTCGATGTGTCCGATCGTCCCGACGTTGACGTGCGGTTTAGTCCGCTGAAAGGTTTCTTTTGCCATAACAAACTCTCCTTACATTCTGGGTCTATTGGAATTCGCTCTCCGCCCAACACGAGCCGGGATGCTCTCTAACTTTCACAGCGATCACGAAACGTTCGTGCTTGCTGATGTTTCCAAAAATTGTTTTTGCGTTAACAAGTTGTCAATCGTTTTCGCGGTTAAGCTGTCGGTGGGATTTGAACCCACGACCTCGTCCTTACCAAGGACGTGCTCTACCAACTGAGCTACAACAGCCGAACGGACCCGTAACGGGTCAATTTGCAGGCTTCGTCCTCCGCAATGCCGCGGCCTCGATAGGCCGCTACCGCCTTGGTACGGGAAATTCAAATCGTCTTGAGTACACCAAAAATCTTCCGACGCCTTTCAAGCCTCGGCCAAGCCAAAGCGGGTGAAGGGAATCGAACCCTCGTCTTCAGCTTGGAAGGCTGTGGCTCTACCATTGAGCTACACCCGCATCTTGCTTTTATCACGCTGGCTTTTGCCGCTCTTTCATCGCACTGGGGGATGGAGGATTCGAACCTCCGAAGGCATTGCCAACAGATTTACAGTCTGTCCCCTTTGACCGCTCGGGAAATCCCCCTGCTTATGATTACTTCACGCTGACCGACTCACGTTACAAAGCTGGTGGGGGGACTTGAACCCTCAACCTGTTGATTACAAATCAACTGCTCTGCCAATTGAGCTACACCAGCGGGCAAGTCTCACTGGCGTTTTGCACGACAAAGTCGTGTGTCACACCAGTCAACTGTAACATCGCCCGCGCGGGGTTACACGTCCGCACGGTCAGACACTAGAGGCCGCAGGCAGCCGATAGGCGGCGTAGAATACCGCGATTTTTCAAGACGCCAAGGGGGGACGCCATGAATCATTGTCACAGCGGGTGCCGTTCAGTACATTTTCCCGCAACAAATGCCCTGTAATCTTCGGGCGTATCGATCCCAATACTCGCCTCTTCGACAACGCCAACAAGAATTTTCTCGCCAAGTTCAAGCACGCGAAGTTGTTCGAGACGTTCAATAAGTTCCAGCGGTGACGGCGGTAACTTCGTTAACGTAAGCAGAAACTCGCGGCGATACGCATACAGACCGATGTGCTGAAGAAACACTGGCGGTGTCCGCGTGAGAAGTGAATCGTCCCACTCGCGCGGATGCGGAATGACACTGCGACTAAAGTAAATCGCCTCGCCACTCGGCGCGCCGAGCGACGCAACAACCACTTTCACGCACGAAGGATCGTCGAGCTTTTGCCGCGAACGAATCGGTGTCGCAAGCGTCGCCATCTGCGCATCAGGACGCGATTCCAACATCTTCACAACAGAATCAATCGCCTCACCGCTTAAGTCTGGTTCATCGCCTTGAACGTTGACAACAATGTCAATATCTACACGCGACGCGACTGCCTCGGCAACGCGGTCGGTGCCGCTGGCGGCGTTCGGATCGGTACGAACGACATCACCACCGAAACTGCGTACCGCCGCCTCGATCTCGTCGTGGTCGCACGCAACGAGAACGCCACTCGGTAACGTCGCCCGCTGCGCCGCCTCGTATGTGTGCTGGATGAGCGGCTTCCCCGTCTCCGCAAGAAGCAACTTGCGCGGCAACCGCGTCGAAGCATAACGCGCCGGAATTACGATTAAACTTTTTGTCATGGTTATACTCAAGACGGTTTGAATTTCCCGTATCAAAACGGTAGCGGCCCATCGAGGCCGCGGTCTTGTGGTGGGCGAAGCCGACAAATTGACCCGTAACGGGTCTACTCACTTTTGATAGCCACAAAACGTCGCACAGTTTTCTCGCTGGAATCGAGAACGAGAACGTCGTCGGTTTGTGTGACGGCGATGCGGAGCGGACGCACGTCGCGGAGTTTGGCGGGCGAGACCCGTGACGGGTCGATTTGTAGGCTTCGCCCTCCGTCGCGCCGCGGCCTCGATGGGCCGCTACCGTTTTGGTGCGGGAAATTCGAACCATCTTGAGTAGAAAATGATTCGACATTCGCAACCATACCACGATAGACGCCGCGCGGTGTCGTCACCTTCACGCGAGTCAGTCCCTTCTCAGCGGTGACAATATCGCCACTCGAAAGAAACGCAATGTCTATCGGATTGCAACAGCCGCAAAATCCGCTGGCCGCCGTTGATGCGTCGCCCCAACCGAGCGGCTCTTCCCAGTTTCCGTCTTGCGTCCAAACTTCAACGCGGTGCCGCCCCGGATTCGCCGCGTAAAGCAGCCCCGTCGTCGGCGAAATCGCAACCGGTAAACGCCGAACTGCGTAGAAGGTGAAACCGGTGAACTCGCCCGCCGCAACGTCTTTCGGTAGACGACGTTTTCCCCAAGTCGCAACAACTTCGCCATCTCCACTGTACGCAACGATAACACCGTGACCGGCGTCGCCGACGAAGATCGATTCCGTTCCAACTGCGATTGACGTGAACAAACTCTTCTCGTCGAGCGGTGCCCACATCAAAAGCGGTTTGCCGGATTCTGCATCGAGGTCGTAAAACGCGATTGACGCTTTGAACGCGACAACTGCAACCGTGTTAACCGCCGCGAATTTTTCGGTAAGCGGCGCGGGAAGATTTTGTGTCTTCACAACCGCAACCGCCTGCGGCGGCACGTCGAGACGCAGCGACGCAACTTGCGTCCCGTCGCTACGATACACAACCAGCGCAGGCGCGTCAACGTCGGAAGCACCGACGATGATTCGATTATCAGACGTACTCGTCAAACAAGTCGCATTCTCGCTCGTGAGCGAGAAACGACTCGCTTCGCGGTAGAGCGGTAGCGGCGGCGGCCCCGCCACTCGCGGAAAACGCGACGGCTGCGGCGACGTGTCGCACGCCACGAAGCAGAGCAACGCACAAAACAGAATCCACGATGGCGAACAGTTCATCAATTTATACGGTAAAATTTTTGCGCGGGATTTTGTGTGCGCGGTCGGTTTTCAGAGCGATTCCGCTTCGTCTTGCCGCTGCGTTTGCACTTCGGCATACGGTTTGTACTCGACGAGATGTACTGATTTGTCACGTCCGATTTCGTACCAGACTCCGCGCCACTCGACTCGTTTCAAGAAATGAACACCGATGATCGCCGATGTGTAAACGATCTGCGTGAGCGGAACGGCGAGCAGCGTTTTGAGAGTTGTGCAGAGTGTCCACGGCTTGAGTATTTCGCCGCGTTCACGGAGTTTGCGGCGAATACCGCACTCGATTATCGGAAGCGTTCCGAAGACGCCGAGCCAATACGCGAGCAGCGCACCACCACTCCACAATGCAGCAGCGACATTTCCAAACGCCAGCGAAGTCACCAGCAGTCCAGCGGCGACGACGAGCGGCAAGTTAATGAGAGCAGCTTGAATCGGAACGGCAAACCACGTTGGATGATGCAGCTTGGCACACAACAACTGTCGTTTGACCCAGCGGTGAAATGGAATTAGCGAACACGTTTCGCGGTTGACCATAAAGAGTGACGGGACAAACGCCACCTTGCCGCCGACTTGCCGAACAGCGTGTTCAATCGACGCGTCTTCCGTGAACGCTGATTGCCAAAGTTCGATGAGGTTGCTGCGTTCGACGAGCGTTCGGCGGTAGGCGAGCGAGCCGCCCCAAGTGATTCGATACAAGCAGAGTTGCACAACTGCCGCGGCGTTCCAGAGATACCGTACGAGCGAACCGTAGTTGTCGCGTTCGGGGACGTACCACCGTTGCCCAGACGCCGCAACGAATCGCTCGTCCGAAAACGGCTCGACGAGACTGCGAAGCCACGTCGGATGCGGATTAACGTCGGCATCGAGTCCGGCGATGATTTCGTGTGACGGATCGATTTTCGCAATCGCGTAAGTGAGCGAGTTGCATTTGAGCGTACAAGTGGTGCGGTGTTCGCGGACGACAACGAACTCAACGTGGCACTGCGGCGACTTCTCACTATCAACAATTTCGCGTGCGATTGCGAGAGCGGGATCGGTCTCGGAATCGACGACGATGAACACGGTGTAGTTCGGATAATCTTGGCGCAGCAGTCCGCCGAGACTGCGTTGGAGAAACGGGTCGGCACCGCGGAGCGTTAGCAGCACCGCTACTTTCGGCGTGTACGGCACTGCTGGCGTTTTCCATTCGTTCGTTTTCACGCCGCGCAAAAATAGCCACAGCGCGACGTAGTGGATAACGTCGATTATCACGACTACAGCGAATATGGCAAGAGAGAGATTGAGAAGAGTCATACACCATCATTGGGCGAGAGGGGGTGCGTATTTCTTGTTTTGGTGAACCACTTTAGCCTGTGCGGTTATCAAATCGTCGTCTGCCATTTCGAGCCAGTATTTTACGCGGTCTGTCATCAAATTTGCTACTGTCAATGTTTACCGAGAACACCAAACTTGGGCCAGATTATACCCACTTCCGCCAGCAATGCAACGAAATGCGGCCAACAATGCGTAAAATCTGCGACAATCTGCGGATTCATCTCCTCTGCGTATCTCCGTTTGAAACTCCTCAAAAATCCGTGAACGGTTACATTATGCTTTGCGCAAAACAATTAGATTCCAATCACCAACTCCCAATATGTCCGCAATGCGCATCGACAGACACATGAAACGGAGTTTTTTGAGGAAAATGTACGTCGAAACATCGAAACGGTTTGCTGTTTCTGGGTCGAAATGACCTTCACTAACACAACGCAACGCAGAACTCTTGTTGCGAGTCAAACGAGCCACGATCTGTCCCCAGTTTCCAAGTAGGATGTTGGACCGCGTGGCAGAATACATTTTGTCTACGACAAATCCTGTTTGCTTGGCCATCTCTGCCACAGATTTTTTGGAAAAGAAGTGTCGATGAAAGGGCAAATGCCAACAGAGCCAGTATTTCCCAAAAAACCTCCTACCAAACGCATGCGGATTGGGAACCGATACAACAAAACGACCACCCGGTTTAAGAATGGAGTCGATGTCTGCTAATGTTTTCAGTGGATCAACGGCGTGTTCCAACACCTGATCCATCGTGACGTAATCGAAAAAACACGGCTCGTAATCTTTGGGATCAAATAGACCTATTTTGACGTGGAATTCGTGTTTGTCTGCGATAATTTTTGCGTTCTCGTCCGCTTCGACTCCGTAGACTTCACATCCGCGTGCTTTGTGATAGCCAAGAGATTCACAATATCCGCAACCGATGTCTAACACGCGAACATTTTTCGGGACGTGCCTGTAGGCAAGTCCTTCTTCGCCATCGAGCCAGTACAGGAAACCGTTTTTTTCTTTGTACGGTTTGTAGTCATCCACGTTAAAGTTGGAACGCGGATAATAATTTGTGTACATATCCGTGAGCTGTTCTGGTGTGAGTTCACCAGCAACAAAGACGTGCTCACAATCGCTACACGAGTAAACAAGTGCGGAGTCGGGGTGTCCGAGCCAGTAGTCGTATCCTTCAAAAAGAAACTTCGTCTTTTCGCTGTGGCAGACAGGGCAGATTTCGGTGGTCATTTGGTTTTCTCTCACAAATAGTCAGCCAAAAGTTTTTTCTATTTCGTTTTTGAACACCACTTCTGGTGATGAACGCTGAATATGGCTTTGCATGATTTGGCACCTTCGTTTCATTGCATCATTACCAATCACTTTTCGCAAATGTGCGACGATTTGCTGCGGTTTTCCTGATGTCCACACGCCCCATCCGCCGTGGGCAACGCGGGCGGCGTTGTCAAACTGATCGTGTGCTTGTGGCCATACCAGTTGTGGTACAGCCGCATTCATCGCAGAATAAACAATCCCAATACCACCGTGGTTTATTATCGCAGCGTAACGGCTTAAGTTTTCTGGCGTGTAAGGAACACTTGCGTAAACGTACAGATTCCCTTCTGTGCGTTGTTCATCACTCGCTACATTCCCGCGAGTCCAATGGAAGTTCATGTCAGAGGACACGCCGCCGCCACCACGCGAATGACAGACTCCATCTTGCATGCCAACGGGCCAAGTTGCGTTCCCATCGTAATAAGAACGTGCGACCGCCCTGGCTCAAAATGAGGCTCGACACGCGAATGCGACAAACCAATACACGGTCCCGCCCAAACCAACTGCGAAGGCCAATCGCGTGGAAACTCAAAATCAGGGACGCCCAGTGCCAAAATTCGCTCGGGAGAAATTACTCTTTCCTCGCCATTGGCACGATAGACAGACTCCACGCCGAGTGCTTTCATGTGGCGACGAAACAAAGAAAACACCAATCGTTTGGTTATACGAATTGTGGATCGGCCTATCCCATCGCGTGCTCTGCCAAGAAACGATTTCGGCGGCATCCATCCACCGTTCAAACAGGGTGTGCCCGTCTTCGTTTCAATCCAACACGGGATAATCGTCGCGGTCCACCAGCGGAGAGATAGCTCATCGGCAATTATTCCAGCCAGTGGCGACATACAGTCAACGACAACGAGGTCGGGCGGGGAGGCGATCCAGCGAGTACGCAACTCGTCGCGGAACTGGCTCATCATCACCAATGTCCGTTGCACCAGCGACGCAACATATCGTACTCCCGTTGGTTTCGTTGATTCGATCATTTCAAGGATGCCAGCTTCTTGGTCGGCAACGAGTGGAGCAAACTCCACGCCTTCACGCTCAATCCATGGTTTAGCGCGTGGCGTTGACAAGAAGCTCACCGATTGACCACCATTGTCTTTGAGGACACGCGCCAGTTGGAGCAGTGGCATAACGTGTCCCATAAATGGCGGGGCGATAAAATCTACTTTGATGTCTTTTCGCATCGCTGGTACACTTTCATTTCTTCTGCAAAACAATTAAATTGCAATCGCCGCATCCGAACATATCTGCCAGTCGCATCGGAATTGTCCAAAAACGTATCTTTCTAAGAAACATGTACAAAGAAACCAACCACAATTTTTTCATTTCGGAATCGAACTTTTCAAATGAATGAGAAGCATCGACCACACTTTTGTCAGAGATTATATGGCAAAAAAGATTTGACCAGTTTGCAAGTAGGTATCTTGATTCTGTTGCTGACCGCATTTCGTTCACTAAAAACTGAGACTGTTCGGCAAGTATTGATATTGATTGCTTAGAATAAAAATGCCGGTGGTAAGGGAAGTGCCAATTTACCCAAAGTTTGCCAAAGAAATACCTCCCGAATGCCCGCAAATTTGGTACCGTTGCAATCAAGTAACCACCTGGTCTTATAACAGAGTGTATATCTTTTAACATTGCCAGCGGGGATACCGCATGCTCTAAAACATAGCTCATGGTTACATAATCGAAGAAATTTTGCTCATAATCTTTTGGATCAAACAGACCGGTCTTTATACTGAATCCATATTTGTCAGCGATTTGTTTTGCATTCTCGTCCGCTTCAACGCCGTACGCCTCGCAGCCGCGATTTTTGTGGTAGCCGAGCGTTTCGCAATAGCCGCAACCAATATCCAGTACTCTGACATTTTTCGGGACATGATTGTGTGCCAGTCCTTCTTCGCCATCAAGCCAGTATAAAAAACCGCTCTTTTCTTTGTATGGCTGGTAATCTTCAACATTGAAGTTCGAACGTGGATAATAGTTTGTGTACATATCCGTAAGCTGTTCTGGTGTCAATTCGCCCGCGACGAAAACATGCCCACACTCTTTGCAAGAATAAACAAGCGAAGAGTCTGGATGTCCAAACCAGTGGTCATACCCTTCGAAAAGAAATTTTGTCTTTTCGCTGTGGCAAATCGGGCAAGTAACAATTTGTGGCATCTTATTCATTACCTTTCTGTAAAACAATCAAGTGGCAATCACCGCGTCCGAGTAGATCGAACATCCGCGATGTGAACGATAGAAAACGCATTTTTCTGAACAGCGAGAACAAGTAGATGTCCCAACGTTTTAGCAGTTTTTCATCAAACTGTCCACAAGACGCAACCTCTGCTCCCGCTTTTTCTCCCTTCTTCCCAGCCACAAAGATAAAACCGAGATTGAGGTGCAAATACTTCGATTCTGTCGCGCATCGCATTTGCTCAACGACAAACCCTGCTTGGCGTGCCAAGATACCGACCGACTTTCGGGAATAAAAATGTCGGTGATATGGTAAGTGCCAACCGCCCCACAGTTTCCCAAAAATGTATCGTCCCATCGCTCGCGGATTAGGACAAGAAATGACGAGCTTGCCATTTGGTTTGAGTACGGTGTTGATTTCTTTGAGTGTTTGCAGCGGATCAACTAGGTGCTCAAAAACTTGGTCCATCGTAACGTAATCAAAAAAGTTTGGCTCATACTTGTTGGGGTCAAACAAACCGTTTTCAAAGTGAAATCCATATCGATCCGCAACTAGTTTGACGCTTTCATCCACTTCAACGCCGTAAACTTCGCAGCCACGATTTTTGTGATAACCAAGTGTTTCGCATTGCCCGCAACCAATGTCTAACACTCTCACGTTTTTCGGGACGTGCCTGTATGCGAGTCCTTCCTCACCGTCGAGCCAAGCCAAGAACCCCGACTTTTCCTGATACGGTTTGTAGTCGTCTGGATTAAATTTAGACCGCTGGTAGTAATTCGTGTACAAGTCCGTGAGCTGTTCGATAGTCAATTCCCCCGCGACGAAATGATGTTCGCACTCTTTACAGGCGTACACAAAAGCAGTTTCCGGATAACCACAATAATAGTCGTATCCCTCAAAGAGAAACTTTGTTTTTTCGCTGTGGCAGATGGGGCAGTTTTCGGTGGGCATTGGAGTTTCTTTCGTTTCTCGAACGAGTCAAGGCGGTGTTCGTTACTCGAATAAACTGTTTATCGTTTCATAGATTGTGCGTGCGTCTTTGAGGGCGAGTTGCGCGTGGGTTTGATTAATCTCAAGCTCGTTGGGATAGCGCGCTTGCGAAGAGTAAATGTTTAGCTTTTTGCAGGGCTCTTTTAGCGGCAAAATTTCGGCGTCCAATTTTACCAGTGTCGCGTACAGCAATGTTAAGTCGTGCGTTTTCACAACTTCGTGTTCGTGCGCAACGAAAATCGCCTTTAACGATTTTTCTGCCGCCTGCTGGCAATGATAGCAAATGACTTCCAAAGGCTGTGGATGCAAGGTTTGCCACAGATGATTAGCGGCGGTCAAATCCATTTCCGCAAAGCGTAACCATTCGTTGACTTCTTCACTTCTTTTCATACAACACCACTCCTTCGCGGGCGATTGTTCGTTCAATCGTCGGGCGGTTTTTTCGATAATCGAAACGATGCGCATAGTTCGCCAAAATATCAACAGGGCGCAGATATTCCGTGCGATCAAGTAACGCGCCATACGCACGCTGGATCGTTTCGATTTGCGGATACCCCTCATCCGGCAAAACGATATAGATGTCGTAATCGCTGTCGGGACGTTGGTCGCCGCGGGCGTGGGAGCCGAAAAGATAGATTTTTTCGGCAGGCACGACCGCGAGAATAGCATCGGTAATGGCAGCAAGTTCTGGCGTCATGAGATTTTGCGCATTTGGCCTGTTCGGAAACGTCAATTTGTGGCGATTTGGGAGTTCAGGTTCGGCATAGCCGAACCGCAGCAGCGCGAGTATGAGACCAGAGTATAGGCTACGATTCCCGCGCGTGCTACTGCCTGCGACGATTTTGTGTGGATTGGGGGCGGGTGGTGTCGTGGAATAGGTAGAATGTCACGCTTGCCTCGGTTTCTTGCGCCACGAGGTCTACACGCATCGGAAAAAGCCGGTATCATGTACGGCACGTTGTTGGTTTTCAATTTCTGTCACACTGGAACGATTTTATGAGTCAGGGTAGCGACCGCGATTCGCTCGTGCAGGCACGCGATGTCGTGCAAACCGCACTCGGCGAACTCGCCCAACGAGCACGCGAAGGGTGCGAAGTTATCGACTTTCACCGCGCAATGCTCGACCGCGTCGTCGGCGTTCTCGCTGCGGTTGGCGGAGCCGTTTGGAACGTCCGCGCTGGTAACAACATCGCACTTTCGTACCAGTGCCAAATGCAGGCGACCGGTTTGGCCGACGACCAACACGCCGACGCCCGACACACACGACTCCTCGCCTCAATCGTCGCAAACACTGAAGGCGACGTTGCCGTCATCCCGCCGCGATCCGGTTCGCCCGAAGCCGGAAACGCCACCGATTGTCTTCTCATAATTGGCCGCGTTGTCGTCGATGGAAATCTTCTCGCCCTCATCGAAGTCGCCCAGCGCGGCGACTCCGACCCTGCGTCGCAACCGGGATTCGTTCGCTTCGTTCAAAAAATCACACTCCTCACCGGCGACTTCTACCGCCACCGCTCACGTTACGAACTCGAAGAACGACAAGCCCTCTGGACTCGCCTAGAAGAGTTCACGCGAACGATTCACCAGTCGCTCGACCCACGCGAAACCGCCTACACCGTCGTCAACGAAGGGCGACGACTAATCGAGTGCGACCGTGTCAGCCTCGCACTCGTTCGCGGAACGCGGTGCAATATCGTCGCCGTCAGCGGACAAGATCAACTCGACTCGCGTTCAAGCACTGTCAGAAAACTCGGCGAACTGGCAACGGCGGTCGTGCGTGCTGGCGAACCGCTCTGGTATCGCGGCGACACGTCCGACTTGCCGCCGCAAGTTGAGCGTGCGATTGAAGCATACGTCGATCTATCGCACACGAAGATGCTCGCGGTTTTTCCGTTATCGGCGTCGCTTGTCGTCCCGCGCGAAGACGACGCGACCGACGAAGCGGCTGCGAAACGTCAACAGCACGCCGCTTCCGACAAAGTTTACGCCGCACTAATCGTCGAACAGATTGAGGACTCACGTCTCACCGAAAGTTTGCGGCGTCGCTGCGAAATTGTTGCGTCGCACGCTGCAAGCGCGGTCGGCAACGCCAACGAGCACAACCGCATTTTTTTGGCACCGCTCTGGAAGGCAATCGGCAAGTCGCGTGTAATTCTCGCGGCAGAACACCTCCCGAAAACGCTTGCGGTTGTCGCGGCGATAGCGGCGGTTGTTTGCGTTTTGCTCTTTTTGCCGTGGGATTTTCGTGTGCACGCGACTGGCCGACTCGAACCGGTCGTGCGGCAACGTATCTTTTCTCCGCTCGATGCTGAAGTTCGCAACGTCGCCATCGACCACGACAGCACAGTTCGTCGCGGCGAATTACTTGCGGAATTATACAGCGTCGAAATCGAGAACACCGGAAAACGTCTTCTTGGTGAAGGCCGCGAGATTGACGAACGCATTGCAGCGTTAACTCGTCAACTCACGAACGAAAGTCGCCAGTTACAGCCGCACGAACTTACGCAGCTTCAAGGCGAGTGGGCGGTGATGCAGACCCGCAAAAAAACGAACGAATCGCAGCGAGAGTTGTTTGCGATTCAACAAGAACTTCAGCAAGTTCGCGCACCGATAGACGGCGTTGTTGTAACGTGGGACGTTCAAAACAAATTGCGGAGTCGCCCCGTGATGCGGTCGCAATTTCTGATGGAGATTGCTGACCCCAGCGGTGCGTGGTGCTTAGAACTTTCGGTGCCGGAGCGATTTATGGGGTACATAGTCGATGAGATGCGGAAGTCACCGGACGTTCCGCTTCGCGTGGAGTTTGTCCCCGCCGCCGACCCAAACTCACGCTACACCGGTACGATTGAACGTGTCGCCGACCGCGCCGAACTTCAAAGCGGGGCAACTCCCACCAACAGCGTTTTGATTCGCGTTAAACTCGACGACACCGACTCGCTGCCAACGTCAATTCGCCCCGGTGCAGAGTGCGCCGCAAGCATAACTTGTGGTAAGGCTCCACTCGGATTCGTTTTGTTCTCCGACTTGATTGCGTTTGTCTATCGCAACATCATCTTCAGATTTTTTTGAGACTCAAAAAATGCCAACCGACATTGAAATTGCCCGCGCCGCGACGCTGCGTCCAATCACGGAAATTGCCCACAAACTCGACATACCCGATGACGCCGTTGAGTGTTACGGACGCTACAAAGCCAAGGTCGATCCGCAGCAGATTGAGGCGAGTCAAAAGCGTGGCAAGCTGATCCTTGTGACCGCGATCTCGCCGACTCCCGCAGGCGAAGGGAAGACGACAACATCCGTCGGGCTTGCCGACGGGCTACAAAAAATCGGCAAACGTGCGGTGGTTTGTCTTCGTGAACCGTCGCTGGGGCCGTGTTTCGGAATGAAAGGCGGAGCGGCTGGCGGCGGCTACGCGCAGGTTGTGCCGATGGAAGACATCAACCTCCACTTCACCGGCGACTTTCATGCCATAACCGCCGCTCATAACCTACTCGCCGCGCTGCTCGACAATCACATCCACCACGGCAACGCACTCGGACTAGACGTGCGAAAAATTTCGTGGCGACGTGTATTAGATGTCAACGACCGTGCGCTTCGCAACGTCGTCATCGGACTCGGCGGCGTTGGCAATTCGATTCCGCGCGAGACGCATTTCGATATTACTGTTGCGTCGGAAGTTATGGCGATTCTTTGTCTGTCGCGGTCGCTTGCAGAACTGAAGTCGCGGCTGGCGCAGATAATTGTTGGCGAAACGTCGCCGGGACGTGCGATCACGGCGGCTGATCTCAAGGCCGACGGTGCGATGGCCGCACTTCTACGCGATGCCGTGAGACCGAATCTCGTACAAACGCTCGAAGGGACGCCGGCGTTCGTTCACGGCGGACCGTTTGCAAACATTGCACACGGTTGCAGCAGCGTTGCCGCAACGAGTCTTTCACTTTCGCTCGCCGATTACACTGTGACCGAGGCGGGGTTCGGTGCGGATCTCGGTGCAGAAAAGTTTTTTGACATCAAGTGCCGCAAGGCGGGACTCGTTCCAGACGTGGCGGTAATCGTGGCGACGGTTCGCGCGCTCAAACACCACGGCGGCGTTGCGGTGAGTGAACTTTCGTCGGAGAATGTCGGCGCGGTCGAACGTGGTCTTTGCAACCTCACACAGCACATTGAAAACGTTGCGAGTTTTGGTGTTCCGGTTGCAGTGGCGATCAATCGTTTTCCGACCGACACCGAAACGGAACTCGCAACGATTGTGTCGTGCTGCGAAAAACTTGGTGTTCCGGCGGTTGTTGCAGAACACTGGGCGCACGGCGGTGCGGGTGCAGAGTCGCTCGCGCGGGCGGTCGTGAATCTCACTGCGAATCTTGCCGATGCCAGTGCGCCTCGCAAAACGTTTCGTTTACTCTACGACGACGCACTTCCGCTCTGGGACAAGATCGAAAAAATTGCCAAAGAGATTTATCGTGCCGACGGAATCGTCGCCGACGAGAAGGTGAAACGTCAACTCGATGCGTTAACGAAGAGCGGCTTCGGAGAGTTCCCGATCTGTATGGCGAAGACGCAGTATTCTTTTTCCGCCGACCCATCGCGGAAGGGTGCGCCGCGTGGATTCACGATCCCGATCCGCGAAGTGAGAGTTTCGGCTGGAGCGGGTTTTGTCGTCGTCGTCACGGGTGACATTATGACGATGCCCGGTCTACCGAAAGTCCCAGCGGCAGAATCTATCGGCGTCAACGACGCTGGTGAGATTGCGGGACTGTTTTGAACTCGCAAACAGCGAGTTCAGGTTCGGCATAGCCGAACCCTCCAGTTGTCATACGCCGCAGGCGTGGAGGGTTCGGCTATGCCGAACCGTTGTGCGGGTGCAAGTTTCCGAACAATTCTTACCGAATCCGCAGATTTTGCCTATATTGCCGTGTCGCGTTCGGCGGGCAAATCTTTCCCAAACATCCGGTTGATGGCGTGAAAATCACTCGCGTCATAGAAGCAGGGGAGACTGGGAAATCTAGGGCGAAACGTCGCGTGCGGTGATTGTGAAAAACTCTAAAATCACTGTAGGGCCAAGAAGAGGGAAGCCGATGACCCCACCGTAAGGCGGTATCCCGTCTGCCTCCTATTGATACTCTGGTTTATGACATGTAAGGTCAATGGTATGACACAGAAGCTCATCCTCATTTTTTTGGTGTGCGTCTCGCTCGTGGGGGCGACCGGCTGCGTCATTCCCGCCTACTCAGGCGACCCGATCCGACGCAACCAACAGCTCATCTACACGTCTGAAGGGCTGCGCGTCATCCACGACGAGTGGGAGCGGTTTTGGCTACTCGATCAGCCAAACCACATGACACCATACCGCACACACGGCGGTATGATCTGATTCGCTGCTTACATTGCGCGGTGTGATTCAAGAGAGCAGGCGTGACGTTTCGTCACGCCTGCTTTTTTTCTGCAACACCGCATAGGAACCGAGCAAACGTCACGCACAGTTTGCCATCTACAACTTCGGTTTTGAGTTCGTCGAGGTCGCGTGGTGAAACTTGATCGAGACGCTCGCCGTTGCGTGCGAAGTGCGCACTGTGGCAGGGGCAGAAAAAGATCGGCTCATCTTTTCCCGTCTGCGGATTTTGACGCATTCCAAATGAGATTGCGCATCCGGCGTGCGGGCAGACGGTTGAGAATGCAAGATATTTGTCGCCTTCTTTGAAGGCGAATACAGAGCCGATCACTTGTCTTGGAGATGTTATCCAAGCGTCGTGGAGGTCGCCGATGACATCGAATCGTTGCGGCGTCTCGGTGAGATTTTCGACGCTGGCAATCGGATATTGCTGCGTACCGGCTCCAGATGTAGCGACCGTAAGCGGCGCAAGAGCGAGCCGCACTCCACCGCAAACTGCGGGGCTAACCGCGACAGCACCAATCCCCGCCGCTGTGGCTGTTTTGAGAAAACTGCGCCGCTGTGAACACGAAGCGGAAGCTGTACAAACTGAATCTGTTTTTGTTGTGGCGTTCATCGAGATTCTCCTTTCTCGACATATTCTACGCCAACGTCCGCAATCGACAAGCGGCTCCGCACGCCATTATCAGTGCAGGGTAGAGACCTGTTCGGAAATTTGTACCCGCACAGCGGTTCGGCATAGCCGAACCCTCCACGTCTGCGACGTATGACAACTGGAGGGTTCGGCTATGCCGAACCTGAACTACTTCCCAATTCTCACCGTCTCGACGAAGTCGGCGTCGGCGAAGCCGAACGATTCTAGCATCCCAGCCTCGACGACAAAGACAACCATAACTTGATTGCCAACCGGATCAGTGAGAAGATAATAAACCCAACGAAGTACAAGATCGTCGGAAGTTCCATCGAGAACGACGCGGTATTCTTTGTAACCAACTTCGGAGGCGTACTCGTCGGCGGCGACAACGCGGGCCGATGCGCTAACGAGTCCTTTGGCAAGGTCGTCGGCGAACTTCGCCAGCGGTGTGACCTTTTCCGGTGCGACTTGTCCGGCGTCGGCGACGGTACACTGCGCAACAAGTTCGCCTTTTCGCATCAGCCGCAGAATCGTCTCTTGCGGCGAGTCGTTGAAGATGTACCAGTCGCGGTCGTGCTGGAATCGCCAGCCGCCTTCATTCCCAGAGTAAGCGAGTCGAACGAGCGGTTCCTGCGGATCGGTCTTGATCGACGCGACTCGGTCATCGGTGAGCGACTGCGGTTCCGCGTCGGGCGAAATTTTAATCTGGATACGCGCCGCGATCTCCATCGCTGGCCCAACGTAACTCATCGAACGATTCTCATCAACAACCATACCGACCCAGTTAACGCGATCCGTTTTGAGGTCGAACTGTAGTTTGGCCTTGAGCGACATCTCCGTCGCCGCACCGAGACAGACGCCTTCAACTTCGCCAACGATGTCGATCATCGCAAGGTCGTCAGCGATGGCGGTGAGCGTTGCGGTGACGGTCGCTGAAGTAATCGCGTCGATTGAGAGAAATGCTTGAACGGTGTCGCGGTCAATCTCCCACGAGTCGCCAATCGCAACTCGCTTCGTCGGCAGAAGACGGTCGATGGCGAGCGTATTTGCCGGTATGTCTTCGATCAGCAAAAACTGGTCGGCCTTGAGCGGCCCTTGCGGCGAGAACAAAATCGCGCGATTGTTGTCACACCGCGCGACAATCGTTCGCCGCTGCGCGTCGAGTTCGGGAGTTTTGAGAGTCTCGCCGAACTTCAGCTTCGCCTTCGCCAAGTTGTATTGACGTACCGCAACACTCGCACCGCGGTTTTTAACTTCAAGTGTTCGTTCCTCGAAACGGAATCCCGCGACGATCTCCATCGGCGCGTTTTGCGCCTTCGCGTTTTCATCGACTTGCCGAACCGTCCCACTCGCCTCAAGCAACATCTCGACGAGATCGGTCGAACTTTTAGTTCGCGCCGATTGCAGGAGAAACGTCGTGTCGGGAAGTTCTGCTTCGGTGTCGCCAGCGGACTTTGTAAACGCCGACCGCGCATCGGAGATACGAATCACGTCCTCTTCGGGCGTTGTCGTCTCCTTCGTTTCCACCTTTTCTGTCAGCGGAATCGGCGTTATGGCGACAGCACGCGGACGCGCCACCCGTTCGTGCGGCGGCACAACAACCGGCGTTGCTGGCGCATCGGTCGGCGCAGCTACGAGCGACGTAACCGACACAAATACAATCAGTACAAAAATCAAAACAAGGCGGATGAGAAATGAAGTCATTGGACGTTTGGAGTTGGTGTGTTTTTGTTTGGAATCCGGTACGCGGTTTGGATGATGCGCGGTTCGCTGATCGGTTCAGTCGGAATCGGCGAGACCGGCGTGAGCGAAACTGGCGGGAATGTGTGTGGTTGTTCTGGAGCGTCGTCGTACTGCGCACCATACGGCGCACTCGGCGCGTCGTACTCGCAGTTACACGCGGCGTTGGCCGCGTGCGAAACGCCGGTTGCTATCGCTTGCGGCGTGATTTTCTTTTTCGGCGTGAGGCACGAAAACAGCGACTTCTTTTCCGGCTGCGTCGCGCGGTAGTATTCGGAAAGGTCAACGTCGCTCGGCGAACTCACGATGCAGTCGTCGAGGCAATCGCCGCTGATGCAATCGCTTCCGAGTCCGTCGCCGAAACTCGGCAG
>JBOFSQ010000101.1:0-68346 GCA_051651625.1 Thermoguttaceae bacterium
ACGACAAAAACAACGACCAACCTTGCAAGGCGTCGTTCCAATCGCGTATCTTTTCCTCACGCCCAACACGAACTCCACTCAAACACACAACATGAACTGCAATATGATCCGAAAACATCACGCTCGGATTTTCGTCCGATACCAAATGAAATACTTGATGACGTTTCTTGAGCTGCGGAAACAGGTTGTCAAACGTAATGATGATCGACACCACCGGTTTGAGAGCCGCATATTTGCCGCCTCGAAATAACTGCGAAGAGTAGGTATCGGCCCAGTATTCAAGCATCCGTTCTTTGAACGCCAAGTGCGTCGATACCTGCATTTCGATGTCAAAAATGTGCTTGCGTTCGTCCTGCACACGCACATCCAAAACGATATTCTTGTCAACTGCAAACTTCTTGACGTTGAACGGATTGAGCACTTCCGCACTTTCAATCAGACGGTCATTCGAGTCAAGCATCACGGAGTTGATGAAGTTGACGAGCGACGCTTCGTGCTTCGGATTGGAGAAGTACGAAGCGAAAAAGATGTCGGAGTTTGGACGGATTTTGAAGTCCTTGAGCAAATGCTCGTGGTCTTCTGGTGTCAACTCGATTTCCTTTTTGGACTTCGATGGCATCGTTGCGGGCACACGGTTAGACTTGAATGTTTGAACCACCAAACGGGGAACATTCTACCACGCAAGAACTATTCTGCAAGAAGTGAACAAACACAACCGCTATCCCACAAACCACCGGCCACAGAAGACCGGCAGTTGTACCATACGTTCAAAGATATGTAGCTCGCGGTAGCGCAAACAAAGGGCGGACACACATGTCTGCCCACAACAAACAGAATGATGCAAAATAACGTCCTACTTCGATTTCAAGTCAAAGTCAAAAACGTTCGGCTTCCCCTTCTCGACTGTGGCCGAAAATGGTGTCTTCGATGTGTCACCGTAAATCGCGGGGAGAATGTTTTCCGGTTGCGTCATTTCTCTCATTTCGCCAGAGTAATTATCCTTGTATTTCCCCGTCACCTTCTGCTCCGTCTTTGTGATGCGCACGACGTACTCGCCAGCCGATGTTCCTGCGTTTGCAGCACCTTGCGGCGTTTGTAAGATGTACTTTCCGGCGGTATCAGTCACAGCGGCACCGGGAGTGCCTTGGCCATCAACTTTCGGAGAGAACGATACCGAGGCGTCCACAAGCGGCACACCATCCAGCGTCACCGTTCCGGTTACTGCCTCGGTATCAATATACTTTGACGAACAACCAGTAAGCACCAATGACGCCACCAAACCAAAAGCCAAAAAAATACGCAGCATTGAAACCAACTCCTTGAAAAAACTCGTTTACACACAAGGTAGGTGCGGGATTTACATATCCCGCACAAACTACGATTGACACTACTGTCAGACGGCATTTGTGAGTACACAAACACCGTGCGACGGGTGTGTAAACCCGTCGCCTACCTTCGTTATCACGGTGCCGAGACCGATTCACCGCCGCCGATAGTTGCCAGCGCGCCCCACACGCCATAGGTTGATTTGCCTCGATATTCCCACCAGTTTCTGGTCCAGCCAGCGGCAACTCCCGGCAGTTTTGTCATATCACCTGCGGCAATAGTCTCCGAGATAAAGCGTACAGAACCATCACACAGTGCCACGTTGACACCGCCAGCGTGATAGCTGCTGGCTGTGGTGAGTGGGTCGTTAAAGTCCATGCGTGGTATGCCCGGTGCCTCGATAAGAAACGAATTGACGTCGGAAGTTGCACTGTGGCGATAATTACCACCGCGGCACGACGGCTGATTCGGCTGGAGCATTGCAGTGAACCCAGTACATCCCCAGTGACCCGCTGCCCACGACCAACCCTTGGTGCTGGCAACAGTTCCGGTAAGCATATTGTTGGCACCACGTTTGGCAAAACAATCACTCGGTACCGCCGTGCGTGTTTGAGTAGAAAGTCCACTACGAATGTTGTTGTCGGTTACACTGGAACTGATTGTCACCTCACCAAACATAATCGTATTGCTTGTTCCGTCTGGTATTGATGATGTTGTGCGTGTTCGTGTCGAGTCATAAAAATTGTCTACAGACCCAGAGAGGAAGAATCCACGCTGGGCACTGTAACCAAACCAGTCCCAAAAATCGCCTGCTGATAGCTGGTAGTTAGTGCGTCCCGGATGATTGGCTGGCGGTGTGCCATTGCCATCGGACGGACATAGAAACCCAGCGATCTTTGTACCGAATGGTGATGCGGCGTTTGCACGTCCGGTGAGCGGTACTGCACCGAAAGGGGCTGGCACTTTGTACCGCGAGTCTTCAAAGTTCGTGATGCCGGTGCTACAGTAGTTGATGGTGGTGTCGTAAACCGCAGTCTGCTCAACGAACGGGAGCACTGCAACTAGCGACGAATACCATTCGGCATGCAGCACATTGTCACCGTTTGTTGCACGAAATCCCATGAACAGTGGTTCAAATGTTCCGTTGGGAAACCGTTTGTTGGTGTTGTGAAAGTTGTGGAATGCAAGCCCCAACTGCTTGAGGTTGTTTGTACACTGCATACGTCGTGCGGCCTCGCGCGCTGCTTGAACGGCAGGCAAGAGCAGTGCCACCAATACTCCGATGATCGCAATGACCACCAAGAGCTCAACCAGTGTGAATGCCCGATTCGTTCTGTTTTGTAGTAAACTTGTCATTTTGATTTCTCCTTTACGGAAAGGTTGTACAGTGAATTGAAAATCAACACGTCAACAAACACACATCGCACACGATCACGATATTGATCGCGTGCAATAACAGCTGGAAGGGAGCGTAGCGTACTGACGGAGTTTTGATTTTACACTTGCTCTCCGTCAATACGGCGAGTACGCCTCCTTTTCGGCTTCTATTCGTAAACTACGGACGTTTGACGGAAAACTCGCAAGTATTGCGTCCGTGTTTTACCTCAAACTCAATCGGTGTCCGTGATGGCGTCATATACTCGCTGGCTACACGTTTGGTCATTTTGCGATCTTCCGATCTCACCTCACGTCCGCCGGACGTGTCGGTGGAAGAAGTCACTTCTATTGAATCAGTGTTAGCAAGATAGACCTTGTATCGCCCCAATGGCACTGAATCGCCATCTGTCTTGACACCAACCGAGAACTGACCACCAGCATTGATTTTTCCGACGAGGCGAATCTCTGGCTTGGCCACGTTTTCCATGATGACGGTACCGCTTTCAAGCGGAGAGCCATCGTCCAGCAAGATGGTTCCTGAAACCTTACCAAGGTCTGAACCACAGCCAACTGTCAGCACCAAACCGAACACCGAAACGAGACCTAAACGCCACATCATAGCAATATCTCCAAATAGACTCAATTGAAAACTCACCAACGCCAAGACACTTACGGCAATGACACCGAATTACCATCACGGACATCAGCGAGCTTGTGCAGTGTGTTGCCGTCAATCGTCGTCGAGATCGCCCGCACAGACCCATCTCCCAAAAGGAAGTTGGAAACGCCCGAATGCCAGCTACCGAATCCGACAAACGTGTCCTCACCGCTGATCGCGTCTGTCACAGTATCACTCGGCCCACGCGAGAGCGGCATGTCACGATGGATATGCCTTGCGTAGTTGTGATCCATCCAACCAGCCGCTCGGGCAAAGAATATCGAGCCATCGCGTCCAGAAATGCCATTCCCATTCGCTCCCATATAGGCAAAGGGAATCGTCTTTTCACCGATGATAATGGAGTTGCTGGTGCCATCACGCATCCACGCGAATGTGTCACGCGGTTCCCACGACGCATACTTAGCTCGAAAGTCTGCCGCAACCCCGCCATTAGTGTTGGCACTCTTCACTGTGTTAGCAACGCGTAGTGCTTGGCAGTAGGCGGCGGTAACATACGATTTATCGGTCGTGTTGGGAGACGGAAACGATGGTCGGAAGTGATCCCAGAGAGTATTCACTCCCCAAAAATCGGTTCCGCCGACTTTGCCCTCGCGGTCTGCGTTTTGATCACGAACGGCATTGTAGTCGATAGCTATTACAAAGCCGTAGTCACCACGCGGACCGCCATCGTCGTTGTAGTCAGAGACGAAGTAACCAGGTGCTGCTCGCCGCGTCGCGCAAAAGTAGACCGACGTCGAGCCAACAGCGTTACGGTCAGCTACATTGTTGTCTCCTTTGTTGACCTTGTACGGGGTGTATTTGTTGCCCGTATCCCCGATCCATCCGCCCATGGCCGTGAAGCACGGTGCCCAATCGCCATTGGTTGTTTGGTTCTCAAGTCCTTTGAGACCTTCAGCGAGCGAAGATTGCTCGATGAACGGCAGGAGTAACACCCAGCCTGACATTCCGCCGCGACCGAGCGTCGAGGGGAGCAAGCCGTTGCGGGTATCGTGAAAGTTGTGAACGCCAATACCAATCTGCTTGAGATGATTTTGGCACGTCATCCGGTTAGCGGCTTCGCGTGCGGCTTGGACGGCGGGGAGCAAGAGTGCGACCAAAACGCCGATGATCGCTATCACCACCAGAAGCTCCACCAGAGTGAAGCCACGAAAGAGAGTGAGAAGTGGTGGTGTGTTGTGTGGTGTGATACCACGTTGAGATTTACGCGGGCCGCGTAACCCCCCCCCCCCCATCTTAACAGGATTGACATCCATCTGATTCAAACGTGTGTTGTACATCGTGTTCTCCTTATTCTAAAAGAGTGACATCGAACATAGTTCGCAGCGGACGCCCGCTGCGGAAAACCACAAGAGAGCAAAAACACCATGATCACTGGTGGCAGAGTCTAGCACCCGCCCAAAAATAGTCAAGAGCCGGGGGATTTTTTGAGCCCACCGCGACGCAGGCTTCGTAACATCCACTTCTGCACTTCAGAACGGTCGTCATGATACCGCGCGGGGAGTAACCCCGCAACCCCACACTTGCGCAAAAGTTTATCGAAATAGCGCAAGGCGTGGTGGTTCATCAATGTCCCCTACGCACCGCGCATGCGGCGGTTATAATGTCGTGAAATGAGCAGTGAGTTAGTCCCACACAAAGAAGGAACCGAACGATGATGGACACCGAAAACCATATTGCGTTTATCAACCGCAAAGACGAGCTTGCGTACCTGTACGAACGCGGCGGCGAAACAAACTCGTCAGCAAAAACTTTCTCGCGTTCAATTCTGTGACGACGCGGTTTGAGTTGCAAGGCCACAGCATGGAGATCGGTTTGGAAGGTTATGCCGAATTGTTGCGGGAGCGTGAACGGGAATGACGAGTCCCGCGTCAAATGTTGGTTCTGTCACTCGCTTACGCTTCGTGCTCCGATTTTTGCGATCTGATTTTCGCGTTCTGAATTATGATTGAATCGCCTGAACTTTTTTTTGCTGCGCAGGGGGTTCTCCTCGGCGTCAACGCTGGTCTGACTCCGGGGCCGCTGACAACGCTCGTTGTCAGCGAATCACTTCGTCACGGACGCCGCGCGGGGTGCAGAATGGCACTCATTCCGCTCGTGACCGATCCGCCCGTACTCGCTATCTTGCTGCCGCTCTTGGTGACACTCGTTTCAGGCCGAAACCACATCATCGGCGGAATCGCACTCGTCGGCGGAATGATGCTCGTTATGATGGCCCGCAAATTGGTCCGCGTCTCGGTGGACGACTTCTCCGCCGGTGCCGCCCCGCGAACGTCGTTCGTGCGCGGCCTCGCGATCAACATCACCAATCCGAACCTCTACATCGGTTGGCTCACCGTCAACGGGACGATTTTGCTCCAAGCAAACCAAGTCAGCCTCTTGGCCGACGCACTCTTTCTCGTCGCCTTCTACGCATCGCTCGTCACACTCAAGCTCCTGATGGCACTTGCGGTCGGGAGCGTTCGCCACGCAATACACGTCGTTTGGCTGGTGCGTATAAATCACGCCCTTGCACTGGCGATGCTCGGATATGCAGTCTGGTTCATTGTGATTGGCGTAAGAATGTTGTGTGGGTAGCCGCGTACACAGTCACAACAATTCTTCACGCAACACATCTCTAAACGCAAAACCTTGCACAACTCCGTTTGCGTCAACGACTGCGGCGATTGGCGCGTTGTCGAGAGTGGCGAGAGTGTCGAGTGGGGTGGCGTTGTCGCGGATTGTTGGGCAAGCGTGAACGGGTATAATCTCTGTCGCCAGCAGAAGTTCTGTTCGCGTGACGTAGCCGTGCGGGCGTGATGGTGTGCGTGAGTCGTAGACAGGAAACGCAGCGGCACGCGAGTCACTGATAGCGGCGACGCCTTGCGCGGGCGTCATTGTTATTGTGATTCGCGGCAACGTTGATGGCAAAACTGTCCAGCGTCGAACTCGCTCTGGCGACGACGCGAGAACGTGTTCGGCGAGTGTACGTTGCGTCGGATGGATGACTCCTGCGAGTGTACCGACGTGAAATGTTTGCGTAAGTTCGGTGCGTGCGAGAGTCAACTTAATACTCTCGTGCGAACGTCCCAAGATGCGTGCAAGGAGTCGGTTGCAGAGCCATAGCAAGATCGAAAGCGGCAGAAACAAAAGCGTGCAGACGACGAGAATCGGCGTTACTGTTCGCAGCAGTCGGTCGGGGGCGAGGAGAAAGAGTTGCTTCGGGAGTAGTTCGCCGTAGAGAAACAGTAGCGGTGCGGCGAGAAACGTTGCAGCGACTTCGTGCGCAATCGAACTTCCTTCGCCAACAAACAGCGTCGTGAGGAGCACGACGGTGAGTGAAAGCGCATAGTTTGCGATGTTGTTGCCGACGAGAACCGTCGCTACGAAAATTGTCGGACGGTTAACGAGTGCGAGCAGCCACGCTGCGGACTTGTCGCCTTCGATGGCGTCGAGTTTGAGGCGGAGCCGCGAAACTTTGTAGAAGCCGGTTTCGCTCCCGCTGAAGAACGCACTAAACCCAAGCGCAACACCGCCGAGCAGTAACACAAAAAATAACGTCATTGATCCGTTGCCATTGACAAAACTGCGAGTTAGGGCATCATTGTAGCCGAGCTTTGCGAGATGCGTAGGGGCCAAATCGCTAAATCGCTAAATTGCACAATCGCTAAATCGCAAAACACGGACTGACACGGACTTACACAGACAAACACGGACATAGTTTGATCGTTGAAGTCCGTGTTCGTCCGTGAGAGTCCGTGTCTGTCCGTGTTGCCGCAAAAAAACTTCACTCACACAATCTCCGCTCGTGCGTCTTACCGTGCGTTGCCGCTCCGAATCACCGTCAAACAATCCAAAAGGAGAAAACCCAATGACACGTTTCGTTCTGATTTTGTGTGCGATTTTGCTGTGTGGTGGAGTGATGATGATAACGCAAGTGGCGTCGCAGACCGATGCAAACACGCCGCATCCGGTCAAGCAGGCGGAGAAGAAGATGAGCGAAGGTCTGCCGAAAGACGCGCTCGACATTGTGCAGCCGTGGACACTCGATCCGAAAAATGCCGATAGTGTGATGCTTCAACGCGGTGTTGAACGTGCCATACTCGCACTGCAAAATCTCAATCGCACAAACGAGATTGATGCGTATCTCGAATCGCTCGTCGCCGCACATAAAGACAAACCATTCGCGCTATCAGCGATCGCAGATTTCTATCGCTCTACAAACTATCTCTCTCCAATTCCACGCAACGGCTTCATCATTGATGGTGAGTTTTGTCGCGGCAACGACACACGCGGACGGAGCGGCGAGTACGTTGACGCCAGTGAACGTGACCGCGTTCGCGCACTACAACTTTTCCGCGACGCAGCAGAGCTTCTGCCGAGTCATGACGGAAAATACAAAGACAACGTGGCGGAGTTCTGGTCACGATACTCGGATGCGTGGATGAGCGGGCGCGAAAATATGTCTGCGTGGCGGCTCCAGTTTTTGACCGACGTTGACACGCTTCCCGACTACGAACCAGCGCAACGATACTGGCGCGGCGGCGGAGAAACTTCAAAAGCACCGGTGAACGCCGATGGCTCGCCGCTCTTGTATCACGTCCCAAAATCGCTCGCCGCAGCGAAGAACGATGGTGAACGCTGGCGATTCTGTCTCGAAGAATCGGCGAGAATCTTCCCACCGAATCGTACCTACGGTTCTATCATGCAGCGCGCACAGTTCTCGCTCTCTCAATTCGGCACCGAAACATTGCACGAGTATCAGTCTTGGTTTTGTTCGCCGCAATCAGCAGATGCGACCGGCGACAACGCCGCGATATGGTCTCTCGCGTCGCTCAGGGACGGTGAAACGATTGCAAAACTTGCGACCGGCATCAAGCGTTTCAAACTCGACGACGAGTTTAACTACATCGTACTCTTCAAAGCAGCGCACGCACTACAGCCATCGAATACGTCAACACTGGAATATCTCGCCAGCATCTACGCCGCGCGCAATCAATTTCCAACCGCCGCGAATTACTGGAAACAACTCCTCGACCAAAACCCCAATGCCCTTGAGCGCAAGCGAGAATACTGGCAAAACCAGCTCGATCAAATCGTCGGCAACTGGGGGCAGTTCCAGCCAACGGAGTCGCAAGTCGCGGGCGTCGGCGCGGATGTGGCGTTCCGTTTTCGCAACGGAAAACAGGTGCGGCTCACCGCGCACGAGATCGACATTCCGAAACTTCTCGGCGACGTGAAGGCGTACATCAAATCGAAACCGCCGCAGCTCGATTGGAACAAATTGCAGATTGACAACATCGGTTGGCAAATCGTCCAGCAGAACGAGCGGAAATACGTCGGGCGCGAAGTCGCGCGGTGGAGCGTTGATCTTGATCCGCCCGCCGATCATTTTGACGCGCTCACAACAATTACACTGCCAACGAAAAACGCCGGCGCGTACTTGGTGCGCGCCGAAATGGACGGCGGCAATGTTGACCAAATCGTGATTTGGGTTGCGAACACCGTCATCGTGAAGAAGCCGCTCGAAAGTGCGAACAATAGCGCGACGCTTCTCTTCGTCGCCGACGCCGAAACCGGTGCACCGCTGAACGACATGTCGCTCGACCTACTCGGATTCCAGCAAGAACACATCGACGGCACGAACCGTTTTCGCATGCTGGTAGACGAGCAGACGTTCACGACCGAAGCGTCGGGAATCGTCGCGGCGAACGACCTTCCGCAAAATCGCCAGTGGCTAATCACCGCACAATCCAAAGACAAAAAACGTCTCGCGTGGCTCGGCTTCACGGGCATTTGGAGCAATCACCGTTACGACGAGACGTACAATCAAACGAAGGCGTTTTTCATTTCTGATCGCCCCGTCTATCGCCCGAAAGACGCGGTGCACTTTAAGTTTTGGGTCGGCACGGCGAAATACGATCTCGGCAAAGTGTGCGAGTGGGCGGACAAAGACGTGACGCTCGTTGTTCACAATCCGAAAGGCGAAGAGATTATTCGGAAGCAAGTGAAGCTCGATGCCTATGGAAGTCTCACCGACAGTTACGAACTCCCCGCCGACGCAACGCTCGGCGTCTACGCAGTTAACATTGAAGGAATCGGCGGCGGAAGTTTTCGCGTCGAAGAGTATCGTAAACCGGAATACTCGGTGACGGTGGAGGCACCACGCGATCCGGTCGCACTCGGAGACGCGATCACCGCGACGATTCAAGCGCGGTACTTTTTTGGTTCGCCCGTCACGAATGCAACGGTGAAATACAAAGTCACGCGGCAGAAAACGAGTGCAGATTTTTACCCGTGGGGACCGTGGGACTGGCTCTACGGGCGCGGCTACTGGTGGTTTGGTTACGACTGCACTTGGTATCCGGGGTGGGCGAAATGGGGATGCGAGCGTCCGGTGCCGCCGTGGTTTGGTCGGCACGAAAGCGGGCCGCCGGAGATCGTCGCCGAGCGCGAAGTCGCTATCGGTGACGACGGCAAAGTGCAAGTCAACATCGACACCGCACTCGCGCTGGCGATGTTCCCGAACGTGAGTCAGCGTTACACAATCACCGCCGAAGTCGTCGATTCGTCGCGGCGAACGGAAGTCGGCACCGGCAACGTTCTCGTTGCGAAGGAGCCGTTCAAAGTTTACGCTTGGACATCGCGCGGCTACTACAAACCGGCGGACAAAATCGAGGCGTCGTTCCAAACTCGCAGGCTTGACGGCAAACCCGTTGCGGGCGACGCGACAGTTACACTCTACAAAGTGACGTATGACGGCGAGCAGCGCGAAGACGAAATTGTCAAACCGCGCGAAGTGGCAATGCACACCGAGAAGATTGTCTTCGGCGACGACGGCAAAGCAAGTTTGTCGCTCAACGCCGCCGAAGCAGGGCAGTACAGACTTGCGTGCGTCGTGAAAACTTCTGACGGCACTGCCGATGGCAAAACACAAGAAGGCGCGACGTTGCTCAACGTCTTCGGCGTAGACCGTGCGCGGTCAGAAAATTTCGCGTTTACCGCGCTCGAACTCGTTCCCGACGCTGCCGAATATGCGCCGGACGAAACGGTAAATCTCCGCATCAACACCGCGCGAAGCGGAGCAACGGTGCTACTATTTGCGAAGCCCGCGAATGTTTATCTCGCGCCACAAGTTTTGCGAATCGACGGCAAAAGTGTTGTGACGCAAATTCCGGTCGCGCTCCGCGATATGCCGAACTTCTTCGTCGAAGCGATCACGATCAGCGGCGGGAAGTGTTATACGGAGGTGAAAGAAATTGTGGTGCCACCAGCGAAGCGCGTACTCAATGTTGACGTGCGTCCATCGAAGGATGCGTACAAACCGGGCGAATCCGCAACAGCAATACTGCGCGTCACCGACGAAAACGACAAGCCGGTCGTCGGTCAAGTCGCGGTGACAGTTTACGACAAATCGGTCGAAGTTATTAGCGGCGGCAGCAATGTTTCCGACATCAAAGAGTTCTTTTGGAAGTGGCGACGTTCGCACTACCCGCAAACGGAGCACACGCTCGGTCGAACCGGCAGCAGCATTCCAGAGCCGGGCAAAATCCCGATGCAGCAACTTTCGCCGTGGGGAATGAACGTCGTCTACACGAACGGCGCGGTGCAGACTCGCAGCGGAATGGCTGGCGGATTCGGCGGCGGCGGTGGACTGCCGCGCGGCGCGATGGCGAAAGGCGCGATGATGATGGACGCTGCAATGCCGATGTCCGCGCCCGCACCGATGGCGTTGGGAGTGATGATGAAGAACGAATCACTCGCCCTCGGCGAAGCCGCCGAACCAATGGATGCGATGATGGTGGACGGCGAATCCGGCGACGATTCTGGCGGTACACTTGTCGAAGCGAAGGTGCGTGAAAACTTCGCCGATACGGCGTACTGGTCGGGCGTACTTGAGACGAACGAAAACGGCGAGTGCGAGATCGACATTGCGATGCCCGAATCGCTGACGACGTGGAAGATTTCCGTTTGGACTCTCGCACTCGGCACGCGCGTCGGCGAAGGTTTTGCGGAAGTGGTCACGCGAAAAGATTTGATGGTGCGTTTGCACACGCCGCGTTTCCTCGTTCAAGGCGACCGCGCAACAATCTCGGCAACAATCCACAACTATTTGGCGACTGCGAAAGATGTGCAAGCGTCGCTTGAACTCGGTGACAACGGCGCGCTTGGTTTTGCTCGTCACCCCCGCGTACTCGGCGGGGGCCTAGAGAACACGCCCCAAGCAGACGCGCAAGCGACGTTCGCGCAAGCGAACCCCGAAGCGTCAGCTCTGGATGCCCGCCGAGTACGCGGGCATGACGAAGAAACACAAACCGTAAACGTCGCCGCATCGGGCGAAACGCGGATTGACTGGGAAGTTGTTGCACTCCAAGAAGGCGACGGCGTTTTCACGGTGAAAGGTTTAACGAACGAAGAATCGGACGCGATGAAGAAAACGATTCCGGTTTTCGTTCACGGGATGTTCAAGCAGGAGGCGTGGAGCCGCGCGATTCGCCCGAACGAAACGGAGGCAGAGATCGTCGCCCGCGTTCCAGAAAAGCGACGCCCCGAAGCGACAGAGTTAACTGTACGTTTTTCGCCGACGCTTGCAACCGCGATGATCGACGCGCTTCCATATCTTGTCGATTTTCCGTATGGTTGCACGGAGCAGACGCTCAACCGTTTTCTGCCGACCGCGATAACGCAGCGAGTTTTGCAAGAGATGAATGTTGACCTTGCGACGCTCGCCGAAAAACACGCCAACCTCAACGCGCAGCAACTCGGCGACAATTCTCGTCCGGTGAATCAGCGGTTGTTCAAAAAGAATCCGGTTTACTCGGTTAGCGAAGTTGAAAAAATGTCGGCGGACGGCGTGAAACGACTGTCGCAGATGCAGCTTGGCGACGGCGGATTTGGCTGGTTCAGCGGTTACGGTGAACACTCGTCGCCGCACCTGACCGCGCTTGTTGTTCACGGTTTGCGTGTTGCACGCGAGTGCGACATTGCGGTCGAACCAAACGTGATTGATCGCGGCGTCGCGTGGCTCAAGAAGTACGAAGCACGCCAGATCGAACTCTTGAACAACGCCGACTTCAGTGCCGACGAACGCCGTTTGCGCAAACTCGATTGGAAGGAGCGTGCCGATGCGACCGACGCACTCGTGCTCATGACATTGGCAGAGTTCGGCAAACCGAACGAGAAGATGGCGGAGTACTTGTGGCGTGATCGCGGGAAACTCTCGCTGTACGGAGTGTCGATGTTCGGGATTGCGATTTCTGGAAGCGACGACGCGGCGAGTCGTGAACGAGTTCAAGGTTGCGTAACGATTCTGTCGCAGTATCTCACGCAAGATACCGAAAACCAAACGGCGTTTTTGAACTTGCGTGGCGTGCCGAATTGGTGCTGGTGGTGCTGGTACGACAGCGAGTTTGAGACGCAGGCGTATTTCCTGAAGTTGCTCGTGCGTACAAATCCGAAGAACGAAATCGCGCCGCAACTCGTCAAGTATTTGCTCAACAATCGTGCGCACGGGACGTACTGGAGCTCAACGCGCGACACGGCGATTATTGTGGAGTCGTTTGCAGAATACCTCAAAGCAACCGGCGAGAACAAGCCGCAAATGACGGTCGAAGTTTTGTACGATGGCGAAGTGAAGAAGACCACACAGATCACGCCGCAAAATCTGTTTACGATTGACAACACGTTCGCCCTCACCGGCGAAGACGTGACAAGCGGCGAACACAAAATCGTCGTTCGCAAGCAAGGCGATGCACCGCTCTATGTGAATGCGTACCTCGGCAACTTCACGCTCGAAGACCCAATCACGAAAACGGGACTCGAAGTGAAAGTCGAACGGCGAATCTGGCGACTCGTGCGGCGCGAAGACGCGACGGCAGAAACTGTCGGCGGGCGCGGCGAAGCCCACCGCGTAGCGGTGGAGAAGTACGACCGCGTCGCGTTCACGTCCGAAGACACAATCGCCAGCGGCGATCTTCTTGAGATCGAGTTAATCGTCGAGAGCAAGAACGACTACGAGTCGATCATCATCGAAGATTTCAAGGCGGCGGGAACGGAAGCGGTTGAAGTGCAAAGTGGTTACACCAACAACGCGCTCGGCGCGTATGTGGAGTTCCGTGATGATCGCGTTGTGTTTTTCAATTCACTCTTGCGTCAAGGACGGCATAGCGTAACGTATCGCTTACGCGCCGAAACGCCGGGCAAGTTCAGCGCACTTCCGACCAAAATCTGGGGGATGTACGCACCGGAACTCAAAGGGAACAGCGACGAGAATAAGGTACACGTTACGGAGTAGTTCCGGTTCGGCACAGCCGAATCTACCAGCACTTCGGTTCGGCATAGCCGAACCCTCCAGTAGGCGTTTGGAGGGTTCGGCTATGCCGAACCGAAGTGTGAGTGCAAGTTTCCAAACAGGTCTATCCACAAAAAGGAGAAAGCAAATGTTGAAGCGAATTTGGTTGAGTGTCTTGGGATTGAGTATGACGTTTGGAATCGCTGCGGCGGCGGAGAATGTGACGGCTCCGGCGGTGACGGCTCCGGCAATGACGGTTCCGGCGGTGACGGTTGTCGTTGATGCGACGAAGCGTGGCGAGCCGCTCACGCCGCTGATCTATGGACAGTTCATCGAACACCTCGGTCGCTGCATCTACGGCGGAATCTGGGCCGAAATGCTCGAAGACCGAAAGTTTTGGTACGCCGTCGGTGACAAAGAGTCGCCGTGGACAAGCGTTTACGATTGCAACGTGCGGATGAACCGCGAAGACTCGTTCGTCGGCGAACAGACTCCCGAAGCGTTTAGCGACGGCGAACCACGCTGGATCGGCGTCGCCCAAAAAGGACTCGCACTCAAAAAAGGGGTGCGGTACACCGGTTATGCGTGGATCAAACCGACCGAAGGGATCGAGCGTGTAGACGTTCACTTCCACTGGGGCGACGGTGAAACCGACGACGTTCGCCGCGTCTTCACGCAAAAACCGGAGATCGGACGTTACACAAAGTTTGAGTTCGCGTTCGTCTCGCCGGTCGATACCGACGACTGCAAAATCGAAATCGCCGCACACGGTCGCGGGTCGCTGTTTGTCGGCACCGCATCGGTTATGCCGGACGACAACATTCAAGGGATGCGGCGCGACACTCTCGCACTTCTCAAAGAACTCGACGCGCCGGTTTATCGCTGGCCCGGTGGAAACTTCGTTAGCGGTTACGACTGGCGCGACGGAATCGGCGACCGCGACCGACGCCCACCGCGAAAAAATCCGGCGTGGACCGGCGTCGAACACAACGACTTCGGCGTCAACGAATTCATGCAGTTCTGCCGCCTTCTCAAGACGCAACCGTACATCGCAGTTAACACCGGTGCTGGCGGCGTCGAAAACGCCGTTGCAGAATTGCAATACGTCAACGGAGCCGCAACAACGCCGATGGGAAAACTTCGGAGCGAGCACGGATTTCCGAAACCGTACAACGTAATATGGTGGGGAATCGGGAACGAGATGTACGGCGACTGGCAGATCGGTCACATTCCGGTCGGCGATTACATCAAGAAACACAATGAGTTCGTCGATGCGTTTCGCCGCGAAGATTCTAGGGTACACGTCATCGGCGTCGGTGCGGTTGGTAAGTGGGACGAGGCGTTTCTCCCCGGTGCCGCCGAACATCTCGACTCGCTCAGCGAACACTTTTACACGCAAGAGCGCAAGGACGTTGCCGAACACACTCGCCTCGCGGTGAACGAGATCAAACGCATCAGCGACGCCCATCGCCGCTACCGCGAGACGATGCCGGAACTCAAAGGACGCGACATTCGTATTGCGATGGACGAGTGGAATTACTGGTACGGCCCGCACGTTTTCGGCGAACTTGGAACGCGATATTTCGTCAAAGACGGACTCGGTATCGCCGCTGGTCTTCACGAGTTCGCGCGGCAGAGCGACCTCTATATGATGGCGAACTACGCGCAAACGGTCAACGTGATCGGTTGCATCAAGACGAACAAAACCGCCGCGCAGTTCGAGACGACTGGACTTGTGCTCAAACTGTATCGGCACCAGTTCGGCACGATTCCGCTTGCGACGACGCTCAAAACCGAGGATGCGGCAATACCGCTCGACGTACAAGCCGCGCTCACTGAAGACGGGAAAAGGCTCACGGTTGGCGTTGTCAATTCTCTCGCACACGACGTAACTTTCACGCTCGATGTAACGGGAGTTCCACTCAGTAGTCACGCGACACGTTTTGAAATCGCCGACCCGCAAAGCGACCCGAATGCGTTCAACGATCCGGGGACCGCGCAGCGGATCGAGACTGCCACGACAGTATTGGCAATGCCACAAACCGGCGAGCTGACCGTAAAGCCATACAGCGTGACGCTGTTTAGCATTCCGGTTGGCAACGCGAAATCGCGGTGGTTGCCGCCGCGGCGTTTGAGGTAGAACGTGTGTGCGGAAAGCCCTCCTGGCAGAATGCGTGTTGACGATGTGACAGAGAAATGCAAGCGATTGTCAATCAGAACACGAAGCGTAAGCGAGTGCCCGAATCAGAGCACGAAGCGTAAGCGAGTGACACGATTCGATTTTGCTCTGCCATCACGAGTGGCGGGCACGCAGCGGGGCTACTTCGTGCGTGGCGGTTGGAAGATGGTGTCGAGATCAATGCGGCGATGCGGGTCGTCTTGGAAGAGACGAATCGCTGGGACGCCACGCGACGACGTTCCGCGCGACTGCTTTCCACGCTGCGGAGGTGCGGTGAGTGGAAGTTGTGTGCCGCCAACCACGGAACGCGATAAACGACGCGGCGTCACACCACCCGATTCGCCAACCAAACGACCGAGCGTCGCTTCGGGTTCAAGAAGATCGTCGAACTGCGTGATCGCGCTGGCAAGTGAACTCCGGTCACACGCAGTAGCAACACCACGCTCCAACTCCGAACAAACACTGTCGGCAGTCGGCGTCGCTTCGTGGTCTTGGTGAAGCGCAGACTCAAAATCGACAATCATCTCGATCAGTTCGTGAATCGGCGGCGTGACCGTCTCTTCCAAGAACTGCTCAACTTGCTGCGCCGCCGCACTCGCAGCCCGCTCCGCCGCACGCTCGACAACTCGCTCCATCTGACCGCCCGAAGCGTGAAGCTGCTCAACAACTCTGTTTAGCGTCGCAACCGCCGTCTCAAGACGCGCGTACACCGTTTCTTCTGGCTCCGGCGTAATCACCGCCAACACCGGCACCGTCATCGCCGGAACCGGCACCGCCGGAACCGTCATTGCCGGCACCGATGGTACTGGCGCAACAGTTCGCACTATCTCCGGTGTGACAGCAATCGATTCGGCAAACGTTTCGTCGAGCGAGGTGGAGTGTGTTGCGGACGCAGTGGACTTTGTGGACGAGATGGACGCAGAGTGCGCGGCTTGCGCAGTGGACATGGCTTGCGCGGTGGATGTTGTGTGCGCGGTGAACGATTCTTGGTTCGCCGTGCGATACGGCGTCGCGTAACCAGACGTGACGCGGTGGCCCGGCGCGACCCAGTTTAGCATCGCAATGTTCTTGTCGATGTAACACGGATACTGCGGAACAACCGGCTCCGTCGTCTGGTACACATACGCCGGTGCTGGCACCGGCGACGACACCACAACCGGTGGCACCACGGCATCGTTCACAGTTACAACGTCAACAATCTGCACCGTGTCCACCGCGTCCACGCCGAACTCTACACTCGCGCCGCCAGCAAGGTCGTCGTTGATGTCGTCGGCGTCGTCGTGTAACGTGCTGTTCGCGACGACGACGTGTGACGGTGTTTCACTGTCAAAAAGTTCTGGCGACTTCGCACAAATCGCGTCGATACGTTGCCACGCAGACTGAATCTCGTTTGCGGTAATCGCGTCCGACGTTGCTGCCGACTCGCCCCGCGCGGTGCTGATGTTTGTGGCGAGTTGCACGACGAGTCGCGGAACGCCATCGGTCAAACGGTGAACGAGTGTTGTCGCGTTACTGCTCCAGATTCCGCCGCCGAAAGAGCGAGTCAGAAACGCCCGCGTCTCGTTCGACAGAAACGATTCAAGATAACACCGCGCCGCAATCCGCTGCGAAAACGCCGCAAGTTTTGGGTGCGTGAGCGTCTCGTCGAACGCTAGTGTCCCCGCCAAAACGCAGCGAACCGCCGCAACCTCACCGCGTCGCCAATCGCTCCACGCGCGAACTTCGTCGAGCATCTCCGGCGTGAATCCGTCCACTTCGTCAAGAAATAAAACCGAAGGCGTCGCACTACTTTCCATCGCTTCACGCAACTTGAGTCGCCGCGCCGACGGCGTTGCTACCACGTTCACGCCAACTTCTGACGACACCAGTTCAAGAAGTTCGTCGCTGCTGCGGCAACGCCCGACAACAATTCGACGACTCGAAAGTCCGTGCGCGACAAGATCAGTTGCAACGACATCAAACAGAAACGTCTTCCCAACACCAACGCCACCAAGTAACACCGCAACACCGCTGCCGTGTACGACAACGCTCGTAAGCTGCCGCCGCACCTCTTCGTGACCGGTCGCGGGAAAATACTCGATGTTGCGTGATGTGATGGACATTGGATTTTGGGGGCGGGCGCGGTGGAGACGGAATGGACGTGATGGACAGAGTGGACACGCAGCGGCCACCACTTGCCTCTAATCTACTACGCAGTTATTGAAATGGTATCCATTTTTGGAATCCGCAGATTGCGCAGATGGTCGCAGATTTATTGTCACTGTTCTCTTCGCGTCTTCGTTGGTTCTAGGAGTTGCGCACAAAGGCACAAAGTACACGAAGGCCACAAAGGGCTTTTCCAAATTCAATCCTCTTCGTGTCCTTTGTGCTCTTTGCGCCTTTGTGCGTAAAAAAGAACTGCTAACAAACGATGAGGAAATGAGAGACAAAAGTCTGCGATAATCTGCGACATCTGCGGATAGAGCAACTGCATAGCAATTCGATAACTTTGTACTACATCCCCGGTTGCGTTGTTGTTGAGAACGTGTTGTTGTAGTATCCGCCGAAGTTGGCTGTTGTCTGCGGACTCGACTGGCCGCCGAAGTATCCCCACGGATACGCGGTCTTCGATGGCATACGCGCCGTCACACCCGACGGCGTAACTGGCGTCCCCCACGCTTCCATGAATATCGAGAGCGGGTCGGACGACTGTGCGGCGGTGCTACGTTTCTCGCTCCGGCGTTCGCGCATCGCGTCGCGGCGGCTGTTACTCTTGAGCATCGAAACGAGAAGAGCAATGTCGTATGGCGTGAGCGAAGTTTGCGGCATCATCATCGGCGGATACATCTGGTTCTGCATCTGGCCCGGCATCATTTGTCCCTGCATCTGCGGCGGATACGGAAACGGCTGCGGCATACCAGTAGTACCATCAACCGGATACGTCGCAGACGTGTTCATCGCGCCGACCGAAACTTGCGGCGTCTGTACCGTTGACGTTCCCGTTGGCGTTCCGGGAGCGGGCAGTGCTTGCGGCGGCTGCGGTACTTGCGGTGCCGTACCGGTTTGCGGCTGTGCTGGTTGTGTTGGCGTTGCGAACTGCGGCACCATCACCAGCGCGATTCCGTAAGGCGTCATCATCGGCGTTGCGGTGTAAGTGACTTGCTGCTGCGGAGCACCGTTCGGCGCGCCGTTCGCGTTTGCCGGATTGAACGGGTACGGCATCTGCACTTGCATCTGCATCGGAAACTGTTGCTGCGCTCCGCCGCGTGGTGCTGGCGTGTTGCAGAAGAGTCCGGCGGGCGTGATCGCACCCGGCGCGGCTTGAGCCGATGCTGGCGGCGTCAGCGGCATTGCGTTACCAACAGGAACTTGCATCGGCGGAAGCGGAACCGGATAAACCATACCGGCTGGAGCCGACGGTTGCTGCGGGATAAACGGTTGTTGTCCCTGCTGCTGTTGCTGCTGCATGTAGTATTGCATCTGCATTTGATACGTCTGCTGCTCTTGCTGTTTTTTCTGCTGCAAACGCTGCGCGATACACGCACGCACGGGGCACTGATGCGGAGCCATATCGCCACACCGCGTCCCGAACGAACACTTGTCATACGGAAGCGGAATGTCGTAGACACCCGGCGGAACGTTTAACTGCGTGCTGCCGAGTTTCCCCGTTTGAATCATCGTGCTGGCTTGACCGCCGATAGCGGGCGTCGGGATCGACGCAACTTTGAAAACCGGTGAACTGAACGACCACGCCGACGCCGTTTGCTGAATCGAAGTCGCGGCGTTTTTCTCGTCGCTACCTTCGCACGTTGTTATGTCGGATTCCGTCGCAGAGACGAGGCGAATCAGCGAGTTGTTCGGCGAGCCGTTTTGTTTGCGTTCGACCGATGCGATCACCGAAGTCTGCGGCACCGAATACCGCTGCACTTCTGAAACCGCAACCGGTTGCGTCATCGGCGCGTCAAACGGTGACGGTGTGCTGTTGTATTGTGCGCCGTTATACTGTGCGCCGTTGTACTGCGTGTTCGTAAACGCAGCGTCGTCGGGGAGCGTTGTAATCGGATAGACGACGTTCTGAATCGGGCGAAACGCAGTCGGGTACGGCAGATAGTAAGACGGGTACGGCACATACGACGCCGGATAGTTCGACGACATCCCCAGACTCGATGGCGAGTCTTGACTCTTCGCCGACGGCCTATATGAGATTGTGTCGGGGACGACAACGTTCGGCACAAGTTCATAGAGCACCTTCCCATTGGAAGTCGTCTTGCATGAAGTGGCGCAGTCCGCGCCAAAGGCCACACTGGCCGCGCCGAGGGCGACCATCGTTGCGACAGCCGACGTTGTGAGTAGCAGTTTTTTCATTGCCAATTCCTCCGTGTTTGACCCGTAACGAGTCGGAACGATATGCGTTCACGGTCATTCCCACGCAAAGTGGGAATCCATCCGTACACCGTAGCAATCGGCAAAGGCGGCATAACCGGCCCCAGTGATAGGAGCCGCGAACGCGACTTTTTCCGTACAGGCGTTCCAGATGTTCCGGTCGCCGAGACTGGCGAGTACACGCAACGGAGTCAAGATGGGAAGTGCAGCAAGTGTAGCAGATGTGCAGCGTTTGCGGCGTGATTAGCATGTGTTAGGAAAATCCGCACGACGCGGAAGATACGATGCCGATGACGGGAACAGTGACCGTATACGATTTGACGTGAGAGTGAGATTGTGCGAACAACACCGGTAGCGTTTTCACCAGCGGTGTTTTCATTTTGCCCCGACGGGGCAGCAATTTCAATAACCGGCGGTAAGTGCAGCCGCGATAGCGGCAAGCGCAACCGCCGGTGACACGGCCAAAACTACGGTGCGTCCGGTAGGACGCTACCATGTTTCTTTGCCCCGACGGGGCAGCAATTTCAATAACCGGCGGTAAGCGTAACCGCGATAGCGGTAAGCGCAACCGCCGGTAGCGACGCAAAAAATCGGCGTCTGTAGGACGCGACCTTGAATCACATAGCAAACGAAAATGAGTTACATTTCTCTCGCTTATCACGTTGTGTTTAGAACGAAAAACAGTCGATTGGCTATCGTCGAAAAACACGAGCGAGAGTTATACGCTTACATTCTCGGTTTTACCAAAAACACAAATGCGCATTTGTATCGCGTTGGCGGAATGCCGGATCATGTTCACTTGTTTTTGACAATTCCACCGACGATTGCGATTTCAACTTTCATGAAGGACTTGAAAATTGCGACCAGCAAATGGTTGCGTGAGAGTCCGCAATTTCCGGCATTTGACGGCTGGGCTGAAGGTTATGCGGCAATTTCGTATAACCAGAAAGACAAAGAAATGGTGGTGAATTATATCAAGAACCAAAAAGAACATCACCAAACAACAAACTTTGCAGACGAATTGCGGAGCATCTTGAACGAGAATAACGTCGTGATTGATGAGCGTTACTTTTTGACCGATTGACGTGGCGAGCGCGCTGGGTAGCGTCTTACAGACGCGGTATCCGCGCACCGCTTACCGGCGGTTGCGCTTGCCGCTATCGCGGCTGCACTTACCGCCGGTTATTGAAATCCCGTCCCGATGGGACGAAGACAAGTAGTCAGATTTGCCCGACCACAACACCAACACGCATTCCGTCAGGATAGATTCCTGCCTAAAGCGGGAATGACGAAATCAAACGTGAACGCTTACCGTACACGAAGGAGAATCCAGAACATGGGTATCGGACTCAATTCAGCAATACACGTCGCGGGCATGGGGATGGGGGCCGCCGAAAAGACGATTGGCGTCATCGGTCACAATCTCGCCAACGCAAATACGATTGGTTACAAGTCGCAGCGCGCCGACTTCAACACCGTTCTCGCGTACACATACACCTATGGTAGCGGCGAAGGACAAACCAGCCCCACAAACGGCGGGACAAATCCGATTCAGATCGGAATGGGTGTCCAACTCGCCGCAACGACAACCAACTTCTCGCAAGGCGCGATCAAAGACGGCATGGGGATCACCGATATGGCGATTGCCGGAAACGGTTTCTTCGTCGTCTCGACCGCCGCTAACGCACGCCCCGAAGCGATCCTCTACACCCGCAACGGCGCGATGAAACTCGACGGCACCAACACGCTCGTCACCAACACCGGCGAATATCTGCTCGGCTACGGCGTCAACGACAAGTTTCAAATCCAAACCACAAAACTTACACCGCTCACAATTCCAATCGGCCAACTCAACATCGCCGAGGCAACAACGACGACAACTCTCGAAGGTACACTAAACGCAATTCAAACCGTCGAACCACAAGGAACCGTTCTCAAAACTCCGCCGATGACGAATCTGGCGGTGTCGTCGCCGGGAGACGTTGCGCTTTCGAGTTCACTTGTCGCACGGCCTCAAGTCGAGGGACTCACCGATCTCAAAGCCGTTGCAACAGGTAATATGGATGCGGGCGACTACATCTATCGCATGGCCTATGTCGATGCTGCTGGTGTTGAGTCCGATTTTTCGTCGCCGATAAACATCGCACTAAGCGCAACTGGCGGCGTTGCAATCACCGATTTGCCACCAGCCATCGCCGGTTATACGCAACTGCGAATCTATCGCGCCGACAAACCGAGCGATGTCAGCGTGTCGCCGGTCTTCCACGAAGTCACCACCGTCGCCGCTGGTACGAACAGCTACAACGACACCGCTTCGAGTGCGTCGATTGCCGGAAATCCTACGCTCAACACAAACAGACTCGACGGCAGTTATCAGTATTATGTGACATACGCCGATGCAAACGGAAACGAGAGTCGCCCGTCGCTTTTGAGTGTGGTGCAAAACGTCAACGGCGGACAGCTATTGCTGACGAACATCCCCGCAGTCGATCCGCAAAGCAACCCCGACAACTGGACGACTCGTCGCATCTATCGTTCGACCGGTACGGACGCGACGACGTTCTACCACGTCGGCGATGTTGCCGGAATGGACCCGCAATCAACGTTCATCGACCGCACTTCCGATTCGCAACTCGTCACACATCAAGAGATAAGTTTGGCCGGTCGCGGCAACGCACTTGCAACGAGCGAAACGAAAATGACCGACGTTGGTAAATACGTCGGCAACGGGATTTTCACGCCGCTGTTCACGCAGGGGACGCTTGAGTTTTCGCCGCGCAAAGGCGACACCAATCTCGCCGCACAAAAACTCGCCATCACCGATAAAACAGTAATGGGCGATTACCTCAAGTTTCTTGACGAGTCGCTCGGTATTCGTTCGCAAACGCCGGGGAGCGGACTCCCATCTGATCAAGGGACAGTCGGCAGAACGATACGAAACGGCAACCCCGGCGCGACAATCGTTGACGGTTCGCTCGTCATCTTGGGGAACTCCGGCGAGAAAAACGCCATCGAAATCCGTTCCGGCGATATGACGATCACAAACCAAAATCATCGCACGACTGTCGATGCGGGTTTGGTCTCGATACAAACCGCCGAAGGCGTCAGCACGACGAGTGACATGCTTGTTTTCGACTCGCTCGGTGCGCCGGTGAAAGTGCGTCTCACGCTCGTCCTTGAATCGACTTCAAACACAGAAACGGTCTATCGCTGGTTCGCCGACTCACCCGACAATCAACCGCAAACTGGAAATACTATCGCTGTCGGTTCGGGGCGGCTCGTATTCGATCAACACGGAAAACTTGTCGATGCGGGGAACCCCGAAGTCAGCGTAGACCGGACGCTGATCGCATCGGTCTCGCCGACGGAGTTCAAGTTTCAGATGGAGCTTGGCGGCGTCGCCGCACTTGCGACAAACAAACCTGCAATCGCACAAACACACCGCGACGGCGCACCCGCCGGAACGCTCTACGATTTCTCCATCGGACGCGATGGCGTCATCACCGGCATTTTCAGCAGCGGTGTATCGCGTCCGCTTGGACAGCTCGTCTTGGCCAACTTCGCCAACCCCGAAGGACTTTTCCAAACTGGCGATTCGCTCTACCAAGTCGGTTCAAACTCCGGCCAGCCGCGCTACGGAACGCCCGACACAACCGGATATGGCGACATCCGTTGGAAGTCTGTCGAGGCGTCAAACACCGACCTCGGACGCGAACTCATCGACATGATTTCCGCATCAGCAATGTACCGCGCCAACACCAAAGTATTAAGCTCATCAACGCAGATGTTCGACGAACTTATCAGGATGGTTTCGTAAGTAGACTTGTTTGGTAAAAGATACAGACCACGAAACGCACGAAAAAACATGGTAAGTGTTCACGGTTTTTTCGCCATTCGGCATGAATGCGTTTTGTATTTGCCCCGACGGGGCAGCAATTTCAATAACCGGCGGTAAGCGGTATTCCGCGCAACCGCCGGTACGCGACAAACGAAACTGCGCGTCCCAACGGGACGCTACCAAGATATCGGTTGTTGGTTTGCAAGGTCGCGTCCTACAGACGCACCGAAATTTGTGCCGTGTCACCGGCGGTTGCGTTTGCCGCTATCGCGGCTGCACTTACCGCCGGTTATTGAGATACTGCCCCGTCGGGGCAAATACGCCAACGGCAATGCTGTCAAAATCCGTGAACGCTTACAAAACATGATTCGTCTCACACGCCTAAACGGCGAAGGGTTTGTCCTCAACGGCGATCTCATTCGTTTTATCGAAGTATGTCCCGACACGCTCATCACGCTCGTTGGTGGTGAGACGTTGATGGTTCGTGAAACGCTCGACGAGGTTGTTCGTCGTGCGGTAACATATCAGCAGGCAAAGTCGCTCATCCCGCGACCGCAGTACGCACCGTGCAACTTGGGCGATTGAAGGGGAATAAGGAATGGAACTCGGAACAATCATTGGAATCGTTCTTGGCTCGGCACTGCTGTCGATGGCAATTATGACGAGCAAGAACGGTACGTTTGCGATGTTTATCGACATACCGTCGATTTTCATTGTCGGTGGCGGCGCGACGGCTGCGATGATGATTGCATATCCGCTCAGTCACGTTGCGAAGGTAGTCGCTGTTACCAAAAAGACGTTCTTCGTTAGCACGCGGAGCGTACTCGAAACGATCTCGCTGATTGTTTCGCTCTCGGAGTCTTCTCGCCGCGAAGGAATTTTGTCGCTTGAAAATCGACTTGAAGAGTTGAGTGACGCATTCTTGACGCTTGGCGTTCGGATGGCGGTGGATGGTATGAGTCCTGAAGTCGTCGAGAGCATTATGCGAACGGAGATCGACGCCGTTGGCGCACGCCACGATTCGTGTCGCGGACTCGTTGCAAACTTCGGTAAGTACGGCCCTGCGTTCGGGATGATCGGGACGCTGATGGGACTGGTGATGATGCTCGCCAAACTCGACCCCGACACTATCGGTCCCGGTATGGCGGTCGCTATTTTGACGACACTTTACGGTGCGGTGATGTCGAACCTTTTTCTCCTTCCGATGGCCGACAAACTCTCGTTCTACAACGAGCAAGAGCTTTTGATAATGGAGATCACAGTTCGCGGTGTGATTGCGATTCAGTCTGGCGAAAACCCGCGCGTCACGAAGCAGAAGCTCATGACGTTCATTCCACCATCCGCCCGCCCGCGTGACGAAGAAGGGGCGTAGGAGTAACCGAATCAGAGCGGGAAAGCGTAAGCGAGTGCCAGCGTAATCAGAACACGAAGCGTAAGCGAGTGCCAGCGTAATCAGAACACGAAGCGTAAGCGAGTGCCAGTGTAATCAGAACACGAAGCGTAAGCGAGTGCCCGAATCAGAGCGGACGCAGCGTTCACGAATTGCCGTCAGGATGAATTCCGGGCTACGCGGGAATGACGAAACGAGACGTGATACAGGTACGGTGAACCAATGGCGAAGATGAAATGTCCTGAAGGCGTCCCTGATTGGATTCTCACTTACGGCGACATGATGTCGCTGCTCCTTTGCTTTTTCATTATGCTTTACGCGATCAGTTCGCTTGAGATAGTGAAGATTGACGCGGTGATTGAGTCGCTGTCGGAGTCGTTTGGAACAGCGGGATCGTCTGTCGAACCGCGTAATCGCAATTCGTCATCGACGCGCACGAGCGTCTCGCAAAACGAGCGAGCCGGACGCCAACTTCCTGCGAAGGGTGGACAAACGGTTCAGGCTCCGTTTGGTGACAAACCGCTGATGCGTAGTGTTCGCCCCAACGCTGATCAGGTGAAGGCGAGTGTGATTCCGTTTGACGTCAACAGCGACGCGCTGACGGACGCGGCGAAGGAAATTCTTGCAATGGTTGGTCAGACTATTGCCGATTCGCCGTATCTAATCGGCATTGAGGGACACGCATCGCCGCGTGAACGCGACGGTTCTTACACCGCGCAGTGCGACCTTGCCTTTGCCCGTGCGGTGGAGGTGCGGAACTATCTCATTTCGCTCGGAGTGCGTGAAAATCTTCTTGTTGTGCAGGTCGTTGGGCCGTATGCACCTGTCGGCGAAACGAGTGCCGCCGACGATCCGATTGCCCGCAACGCCATCGTCCAAGTCGTGCAGTTGCTCGGACTTGCGCACGAGTGAATCATTCATTCTCGCGTCTTCACCAGCAGCGATTGCGGTGCGAGGCGTTTCCATTCTGCGTGTTCGAGCAGTGAGATGAGTGGTTCGAACTCGTCGGCGACATACGCCGCAACCGATTGCACCTGACACTCCACCGCGAGAAAACGGAGCGTCTCGCCGAGCAAGTACATTGTGACGCCCTGACGCCGAAACTCCGGTTCGACATAGACGTCGATAATCCCCGCGCGGCGCGGTGTCGTGTAGAACGCTTTAGAAGCGTGCGGAATCGAAACGCAGACAGTCACTCTTCCAACCGGTGCGTCGTCGCGGTGGATTGAGTCGGCACGATACGCCGTCACCTCAATCCACTGGTGATACGCCATCAAACACGCCTCCCACCAGTGTCGCGGCTTCGGATGGTCGTTGTAACTGATGTCGAGCGCGGATCGCTGCCGCACAACCTTCGCCGTAAACTTCGGCCTGTAACCCGTCAAGTTTTTCACAAATCGTTGTACGGGCTGGTCGGGGAGAAACCCGCGAGCGCAGTACGCTTGATAGACCATCGAGTCGCACTCGGCGGCGTTCGACTCTTCGATCAGTCCGAAAAGTCCCATAAAAAACGGCATGCACGAATGGTAAACGCCAGCGATGATCGCCTTCACGCCGCGTTCAAACAGTTCGCGTTCGCAGCGTTCGATCAGCGCAGCGGCGAGCGATTGCGGATCGTCTACTTCTGGATCGACGACGACCAGCCGAATGATCCCGCGATCAGGGTCAAGCCCGCAACCATCGGTACGCGGCGCGAGTCCGCAGAGTGCGAACCCGATCACGTCTGCCCCGTTCACCGCGACGAATACGCCACGATGGTCGTTGTAAGGGAGGCCGAAAAACCCTTCCTGCATCTCGTTGATCGACGAGACTTTCACCGCCGCCACTGCTCGCTTTAGCAAGTTCAAGAGGCGCGGCGGATCGGCGTTAACAAATGGACGAATGGTAAAGTTCATAGCCACGAGTGTACCCGCAATGTCGCAGAGTGCAAGGTGAGTGAGGTGTAGTGGAGTGTGTAAAAAATCTTGCACGCGAACGTTGGTTCGCCGAGTTTTCGCCGTTTGTCCGTCACGGCACGAGTGCGAGCGTCTCGTCGAATCCGAAGACGAGGTTCATATTTTGTACCGCCGCGCCAGACGCACCCTTCACGAGATTGTCGATCACCGAACAGAGCACGAGTCGTTCGCCGACAACCCGCGCGGTGATGTGACAGTTGTTTGTGTGCGAAACTTCTTTCGTCGCCGGAAAGTGATCGACAATCTGCACAAACGGTTCACTGGCATAACGCTTTCGCAACAAGTTAATTGCCGACGACGTTGTGAACGGTGTCACCATTGGTGTGCGTAGCGTCGCGTAGATTGTTGAGAGAATCCCGCGGTCCATCGGCGTCAGGTGTGGCGAGAAAACAATGTCAACATCACCGCCCGCCGACATCGACAGAAACTGCGAAATCTCCGGCGTGTGACGGTGCGTGCCGATACCGTAAGCAGAAATACTTTCGTTGCATTCACCGTAGAGCGACACCATCTTCGGCTGACGCCCCGCGCCCGAAACGCCACTCTTGGAGTCGATGACAATTCCGCGCGGCTCGATCACGTTCGCTGCGAGAAACGGCGTTAGTGCGAGAATCGCCGTCGTCGGATAACAACCGGGATTGGCGACGAGCGATGCCGAACGAATTTCGTCGCGGAACAGTTCGGGGAGTCCGTAAGGAACTTGTCCGAGTCGGGCGGCGTCGGGGTGGTCTTCGTGATACCACTCCTTGAAGACCGCTGGTGAATGAAGTCGGTAATCGGCACTCAAGTCGATCACTTTCACGCCAGCGTCGAGAAGCGCAGGCGCGACCCGCGCCGACGCGCAGTGCGGCAAACAGCTAAACACGCAACCGCCGCGTCCCACTCGTGCGGCAACTTCCGCCGGCGAAAGATTCTCAAGTACCAACGACGAACGACCCGCAAAATACGGATGAACTTCGCCAAGTGTACGAGTGTCTTCACGACTCGTCACCGCGACGATCTCCGCGTGCGGATGACGTTCCAAGATTTTCAAAAGTTCGAGAGCCGTGTAGCCCGTCGCGCCGAGGATTGCAATTTTGATCATTGATTGTGTTGTTGTTTGTTGTGGGCACTCGCTTACGCTTCGCGTTCTGATTTGAGGCACTCGCTTACGCTTCCCGTTCTTATTTTGGTAATCGTTCACGCCACGTTTCGTCATTCCCGCGTACTCGGCGGGAATCCAGAGAGTAATGCCGCAAGCAGACGCGGTAGCGACGTTCGCGCAAGCGAACCACACAGCGTCCGCTCTAGGCCCCCGCCGAGTACGCGGGGGTGACGAGTTCGGAACCAACCGGAACGCTCATCTTTGCGGTTTGTCGCGGACCATCAGTTCGCCCGTTTCGGGGACGTACATGAACTCTTTGTCAGCGGGGAGTTCGGGCAGCTTCACTTGGTTCGGGACAAGAATCTCTTTCGTGTATTCTTCGAGCGAGTTCGGGAACCGGTCGTTTGTGGCGCGAAAGAGTTTCATCGCTTGTGGAATCTGTATTTCGAAGGCGATCCGTTCGTTTGCCCGCCAGTACGAAGCGAGTGCATAGGTGCCGAAGATTGCGGCTGGGTCGTTCGTGCCGCCGTATGTGTGCCCCTGTTTTCCGGCACCGGCCTGCGCAACGGTTGCCGTCGCGGCGTCTTCGGCAGTGCCTTCGACGACAGTTCGCCCGCCGACTTCCACCTTGGGCCGGTCCAACTCGGCCTGCGAAATCGGTTTCGGCTCCACGACCGGTGCGGGCGGATCAGGTGCAACGGTGAAACTCGGCTTCGTTTTCTCACATCCGAGAATCGTTAACCCAACAACGACACAACTGCAAACAAAACCAGTACGCATACAACACCTCACGACAGAATGAAACCGGACTCGACCACGCCAAAGCCACGCCCGTTAATCGTAGCGGCGTATAACACAAACGTCAACCGGTGCCATCGCAATTTCTCGTGCGTGAGCAGAAAACTTCCGCTCCCCCTTCGCAGCGTGTACGAAGTGTGTACGATGCGCCTGCTCTGGGGAGCGGGCGAGTGTTGCCAAAATCGAGGTGAAACGATGAGAAAAATTGTCGCAGTATTTTTTGTGATTGCCGTACTCGGTGGCGGGTGCTACGTTTGGCAACACAACTTCGGTGCAAATCAAAACGCCAACGAAAATTGTTTGACGCTCTACGGCAACGTCGAAATTAGGCGTGTAAACTTGGGGTTTCGTGTGTCGGGGCGGATTTCTGAAATTGCGTTTGAAGAAGGCGACGCGATTCAAAAAGGTGAAGTCATCGCGCAGCTCGACCGCAAACCTTACGAAGATTTGTACGCTGTCGCGCTTGCGCAAGTGGAGAGTGCGCAAGCGAATTGTGCAAAGCTCGAAGTGGGAAATCGTCCGCAAGAAATTGAGCAAATGCGAGCCTCGCTCAACGAACGTGTCGCCAGTCTCAACGTACTCGAATCGGAGTTGCGACGTGCAACGCAACTGGTCGAAGACCGCGTGATCTCGGCGCAAGAGTTTGAAACCGCCGTAGCACGACGCGACGAAGCCGACGCACGAAAAAAACTCGCCGAAGAAAACTTGAGCCTCGCCATCGAAGGTTTTCGCAAAGAAGACATCGCCATCGGTAAGGCAAAACTCTCCGAGGCGAACGCGAACTTGCGAAAAGCCGCAACGTCACTCGAAGACACCGTTTTACTCTGCCCGAACGACGGAACACTTCTCACTCGCGTCGAGGAAGTCGGCTCGGTCGTTGGTGCGGGACAGGTCGTCGTATCGCTCTCACTCAAAGACGCGGTTTGGGTCTACGTTTACGTCCCCGAACCGCAACTCGGAAAACTCTCGCCCGGAATGAAAGCGGCAATTATCACCGACACCAATCCAGAAAATCCGTACAGCGGCCAAGTCGGTTACATCTCGCCGGAAGCGGAGTTTACGCCAAAAACGGTGCAGACAACCGAACTCCGCACGTCGCTCGTTTACCGCGTCCGAATCATTGCCGACAACCCCGACAGTGGTCTCCGACAAGGCATGCCTGTCACGGTTCGTTTGTTTTTGAATCCATGATCACCATCGAAAATCTCGTCAAAAAATTCGGCAACGATTCCGCCATCGACGGCATTTCTGCGAAGCTGTTGCCGGGGCGGATTACGGGGATTGTCGGTCCCGACGGCGCGGGGAAGACGACGCTTGTACGTCTCATCGCTGGTCTTTTGAAACCGAGTGCGGGGAGCATCACCGTTTTCGGACGCGATTCGGTCAGCGACACCGCAACGATTCGAGAGATGCTCGGTTACATGCCGCAGCGTTTCGGTCTGTACGAAGACCTGACGGTTTTGGAAAATCTCGAACTCTACGCTGAGATGCGCGGGCTGGAAAAGTCGCAGCGAAAGTCGCGTTTTGAGCAACTACTTGCGTTCACCGGTTTGCAGCCGTTCACCGCGCGTCTTTCGGGGCGACTTTCGGGCGGGATGAAACAGAAACTCGGTTTGGCGTGTTCGTTAATCAAGACGCCGAAACTGCTGCTGCTCGACGAACCCGGCGTCGGCGTCGATCCGATCAGTCGCCGCGAACTTTGGCGGATGGTGCGCGAACTCGTCGCCGAAGATGTTGTCGTCATCTGGAACACCGCGTATCTCGACGAAGCGGAGGCGTGCGACGACGTTTTGCTGCTCAACTTCGGGAAGCAACTTTTTCACGGCGACCCCGCAGAACTGACTCGCAGACTCGATGGACGCGTCGTGCAGGTGCGCGGACTTGCAGACAATCAGCGGCGCAGTGTACTGTCGCAACTTCTCAAAGCCCCCGAAACGTTAGACGGCACAATCCAAGGGAGCGCGATCCGTATTGTGCTGAAGCCAAACGTGCAGCCAGAAAATCTCGACATCACGAAAGTTTCAAATGGAGAATCGACGGGGCAAGTGGTGTGCGTGCCGCCGCGTTTTGAAGACGGATTTATCGACATTCTCGGCGGCGTTGGAAAAGTGGAGTCGGTTCTGGCGAAGCGAACGCCCAAAGCGGTCGGCGATGACAAACCGGTTGTCGTTGCGCACGGTTTAACGAAGCGATTCGGTTCTTTCGTTGCGGTTCACAACAACAACTTTGAGATCAAACGCGGTGAGATTTTCGGTTTACTTGGTCCGAACGGCGCGGGAAAAAGTACGACGTTCAAGATGCTTTGTGGATTGCTCAAACCGACCGAAGGCGAAGGTTTCATCGCCGGACACAATTTGCGAAAGTCGCCATCGAGGGCGCGTGCGCGGCTCGGTTATATGGCGCAGAAGTTTTCGATGTACGGCGATTTGACGGTTCGGCAAAACTTAAACTTCTTTGCGGGCGTCTACGGTTTGTGGGGATTTGCGAAGCGTCGTGTTGTCGGGGAGATGATCGACATATTCGAGCTTGGTTCTTACGCCGCTACTAACGCCGCGACGTTGCCACTCGGTTTCAAGCAGCGACTTTCACTCGCCGCCGCGCTGATGCACGAGCCGGACGTATTGTTTTTGGACGAGCCGACTTCCGGTGTTGACCCGCTAACGCGCCGCGAGTTTTGGGGACACATCGGCGCACTGGTCGAGAACGGCGTCACGATTTTGGTGACGACGCACTTTATGGACGAAGCCGAATACTGCGACCGCATCGCTTTAATCTATCGCGGCGAAACCATCGCCACCGGAACGCCCGACGACTTGAAACACTCCGTCAAAACCGCCACCACACCCGACCCAACTCTCGAAGACGCCTTCATCACACTTATCGAAAAAAGCGACGGACGCGAATAACTGGACGTTTTTGCTCTATCGGGTAGAATTGCCCGCTGTTTACGGTTATGTCCGCAGCGAGGGAGAAAACAATGTCAACGCCAGAACACGCAACAACATTTCACGACGTTTTGAACGAACTGCGCAACGCCGCAACCGACAGTGCCGATCTCGGCACGCGGTTTGAACAACTCATGTGTGCGTACTTCAAACACGAAGCGAGTTACGCCGAACAATTCTCAAAAATTTGGCGTTGGTGCGACTTTCCGCACCGCGACAACAAACCCGATACAGGAATCGATCTCGTCGCCGAAAATTGCGACGGATCAGGTTTCGTCGCAATCCAGTGCAAGTGCTACGACGAAGACGCAACCGTCGCAAAAAGCGACATCGACTCGTTCCTCGCAACGTCGTCGAAAGCACCATCACCGAAGGCAAAGTTCGTTCGTCGCATCATCGTTTCGACAACCGCGAACTGGAGTAAACACGCCGAAGACACTCGTCACAACCAAACGCCACCAGTACAACTCATCGGGCTTGACGACTTGAACGAGAGCAACATCGACTGGTCGCGGTTCAGTGCAAAGCATCCATCCAACTTGGTGACGAAGGCGAAAAAAGAATTGCGTCCGCACCAAGTCACCGCCGTTGATGCCGTTTGCGAAGGTTTCAAAACCGTAGATCGCGGCAAGATGATTATGGCGTGCGGAACGGGCAAGACGTTCACGTCGCTCAAGATCGCCGAACGTTTCGCCGGACGCGGCGGAAATGTTGTGTTTCTCGTTCCGTCACTCTCGTTGCTTTCGCAAACGCTTCACGAGTGGCAAGCGGAGTCGGCGATTCCGCTGCGATGTTACGCGGTTTGCAGTGACGAAAAAGTCGGCAAGCGTGCGGGCAAAGACGATGACCACATCGCCACAACGCCCGACGATCTCGCCATCCCCGCAACGACAAACGCACGCACTCTCGCGCAACACTTTGTAGACAACACCGCCAAACACCGAGGCGCATTAACCGTCGTCTTCGCAACGTATCAATCTATTGAAGTCTTGAATACGGCGCAGAAAAAACACGGTGTACCAGAGTTCGATCTCGTCATCTGCGACGAAGCACATCGCACGACCGGCGTCACGCTTGCAAGCGAAGACGAATCGCAGTTCGTTCGCGTTCACGATGAAAAGTTTCTCCGCGCGAAAAGGCGTCTCTACATGACCGCTACGCCGCGACTCTACACCGCCGAGTCCAAGAAAAAAGCCGACGACGCCGGTGCAATTCTCTGTTCGATGGACGACGAAAAAGTTTACGGCAAAGAACTCTACAAGCTCGGATTTTCCGAAGCGGTAGAGAAAGATTTGCTTGCGGATTACAAAGTGATTGTGCTTTCGGTGAACGAGAAATACATCAGCCGAATTATTCAGCGAGAGTTCGCCAAGAACGGTAGCAAAGACGAACTCACACTCGGCGATGCGGCAAAAATGATCGGATGCTGGAATGGACTTTCAAAGAAGTTCACCGACGATACCGCCAGCACGCGAAAGAAGCACACGCACAACTCGCCGATGCGCCGCGCGGTTTGTTTCACGAGTCTCATTGCACATTCAAAACGGTTCAGAGACGAATTCGCCGGAATCATCGGCGAATATCTGAAGCAAGACAAAGCCGACAAACACGCTCTCTCCTGCGAAGTCGAACACGTTGACGGCAAAATGGACGCGCTCCAGCGGAACAAACACCTCCAGTGGCTCAAAGAAGACACCGCGAAACAAAAGAACTATTGCCGCATTCTCTCAAACGCAAAGTGCCTCTCCGAAGGCGTGGACGTTCCCGCGCTCGATGCCGTCATCTTTTTGAATCCGCGAAAGTCGCAAGTTGACGTCGTGCAGTCGGTCGGGCGAGTGATGCGAAAGGCTCCGGGGAAGGAATACGGTTACATCATTCTCCCCGTTGCCGTTCCCGAAGGCACCACGCCGCACGAAGCTCTCGACAACAACGAGGCGTACCGCGTCGTCTGGGAAGTGTTGCAAGCACTCCGTGCGCACGACGACAGATTTGAAATCTTGATCAACCAAATCGAACTCAACAAGGAAAAGCCCGACAAAATCATACACGACTACATCGGCGACGACACCGAACACGACAGCTCCGATGCCACCAGCGGAGATTCGCTCGTGCGTCAAGAGCAGTTGCGGTTTGAAGAAATCGAAGAATGGCGGAACGCACTCTTTGCGAAGATCGTAATCAAGTGCGGCGAGAAAAGGTACTGGGAGCAGTGGGCGAGCGACGTTGCAGAAATTGCAAAAAAACACAGCGACAAAATCCGCGAACTTTTGAGCGTCGAAGAGCACGATCTCCAATTCCAAAACTTCTTGGCTGGACTACGGCTCGATCTCAATCCCGACATCACCGAAGACGACGCCATCGAAATGCTCTCGCAGCATCTCATCACGAAGCCGGTCTTCGACGCACTCTTCGGCAACTCCGAGTTCACCGCGCACAATCCCGTCTCGCAAGCGATGGAGAAAATGATTACGCTACTTGAAGACGTGCAGCGAGAAACCGAGCGCGACTCGCTGACAAAGTTTTACGAAAGCGTCAAAAAACGTGCGACTGGCGTTGATAACGCCGCTGGAAAACAGAAAATCGTCATCGAGCTTTACGACAAGTTTTTCAAAACCGCGTTCCCACTGATGGCGCAGCGACTTGGCATTGTGTACACGCCGATTGAAGTTGTCGATTTTATTTTGCATAGCGTCGATTACGTTTTGCGTACCGAGTTCGGCGGCGGATTCAACGCGAAGGGAAACGACATCCTCGACCCGTTCACCGGCACCGGAACGTTCATCGTCCGCCTACTACAAAGCGGACTGATCGAGCCGAAAAATCTCCGCCACGAATACGAACACGAAATCCACGCAAACGAACTGGTGCTGCTTGCGTATTACATCGCTGCCATTAACATTGAGAACACATTCCACGAAGTGGTTAGTGGGCAGTTGTCAGTGGCCAGTGAGGAAAAAAAATCTGACCACCGACCACTGTCCACTGACCACTATCTCCCATTTCCCGGAATCGTCCTCGCCGACACCTTCACGATGCTGCAAGAAAAGAAACTCATCGACGAAAACAGCAAACGCGCCAAACGACAACGCGACAAAAAAATCCGCGTCATCATCGGAAATCCGCCGTACTCGGCAGGACAACGTAGCGAAAATGACGCCAACAAAAATACGAAGTACAACACTCTCGACAAACGCATCGCGGACACTTATGCACGGCATTCAACAGCGGTGCTGAAAAACTCGGTCTACGATTCGTACATCCGCGCGATTCGCTGGGCAAGCGACAGAATCGGCGACAAAGGCGTCATCGGTTTTGTCACCAACGGCTCGTTCATTGACGGTAACGCGATGGACGGTCTCCGCAAATGTCTCGCCGAAGACTTTACCGACATCTACATTTTTAACTGTCGCGGTAACGCGCGAACGTCTGGCGAACAGCGACGCAAAGAAAAAGGGAACGTCTTTGACGCAGGAACGCGAACACCGGTTGCCATCACGATTCTCGTCAAGAATCCTGATAAGAGATGAGAACGAATTAACGGCCAATCAACCATAATTCAACCCCTACGGGGTTGCGGGATTTTTATTTCATTTTCGTCTACCATAATTCAACCCCTAGCGGGGTTGGGGGACAATCCCGTCGGGATTGAATTATGGTAGAAAACCGTTGGCCCCAAAAAATCCCCAACCCCATCGGGGTTGAATTATGGTAGAACAATTATGGTGGAACAATGGCAAACACATACACGCAATTAAACGTCCATTTAGTTTTCGCCGTTTCGGAACGGGCGTGCATTATTTCGCGTGAACTTGGCGACGAATTGCATTCGTACATCACCGGTATTTTGAAAAATCACGGTTGCTATCCGTTAGCGGTGAATGGTTATCGGGATCATGTCCATCTGTTTTTTGAGTTGAATCCGGTAAAATCTGTTTCAGAAATAGCAAAAGAGGTCAAACGGTGCAGTAGCCATTGGATCAACGAAAACAGACGTATTCCCGCACATTTTCGTTGGCAAGAAGGTTATGCTGCGTTTTCGTATGCGCGTTCGCAAAGAGACGTGGTTGTTCGCTACATTATGAATCAAGAAGAGCACCATAAATCGCAATCGTTTCGGGATGAATACATGGATACGATGCGCAAGTTTGAGATTGAATGCGACGAAAGATATGTTTTCAAATGGATTGGAGACGAAGCGTTGGTTCAAAAATCCCCATTCCCGTAGGACTGGAAGCCAACGCCGCTAGGCGTTGAATTATGGTAGAAAAAATGTTCGCCCAAACAATCCCCAATCCCGTCGGGATTGAAGGACAAACCCACCGAGAACGAATCAACCATAATTCAACCCCTACGGGGTTGCCGTTTTTTTTCATTTCGTTTTCTACCATAATTCAACCCCTAGCGGGGTTGGGGGACAATCCCGTAGGGATTGAATTATGGTAGAACGTTGGCCCCAACAATCCCCAATCCCGTCGGGATTGAATTATGGTAGGAAAATCAACATGCAAAAGACACAAGACAAAAAACTGGCGACGATCCACTACCACGACATCGGCGATTATCTCGACCGCGAAGAAAAGTTGCAAATCTTGCGCGATGTCAAGAGCATTGAACACGTTGCGTGGGAAATCATCACGCCGAACGAAAAACACGACTGGATCAATCAACGCGATGATGTATTCGATGAGTTTCTGACACTTGGCGGCGAGACAAGCTCGGTGTTTGAAGTTCATTCAACCGGACTCAAAACAAACCGTGATGCGTGGTGTTACAATTTCTCGTCCAAAAAGTTGGCATCCAACATGCGACGGATGATTGCGTTTTACAATGAACAGGTTGCGGCGTATCGTGAGCATTGCGAAATCTACGTCAAGAACGCAAAAAAACCAGAAGACTTTATCGACAATGACGACACAAAAATCAGTTGGACACGCGACCTCAAAACACGGCTTGGCAAGTGTTCACCGTGTGAGTTTCACAAAACATCACTTGTGCCAAGTGTCTATCGTCCATTTTGTAAACACGCGGCGTATTTTCATCGTCACTTCAACGCTCACGTCGGACATCTTCCGCAGATTTTTCCAGAGCCGGGAATTGAAAACGTGGTTATCTGCATCGAAGGTACCGGTAGTCAAGTTCCTTTCAGTACACTTGTTTCCGACACATTGCCAGATTTTCATTTGTTTAGCGTGTCGCAATGTTTCCCCTTCTACACATACGAGCGTGCGGATGGTGAGTCGAATCGTGGTCGTCTTGTTTCGGAGCGTGTGTCGGAGGGAGGCGAACGAGTTGGCGATTACATTCGTCGTGAGAACATATCGGACGCGATGCTTGCGAAGTTTCGGGCGCGGTATGGGGAGAGTGGTCAGTTGTCAGTGGTCGGTGGTCAGAAACTGGCCACTGACCACCGGCCACTAACCACTACGAAGCACGACATTTTCTACTACGTCTACGGCGTACTCAATAGCCCGGAATATCGAGAACGTTTTTCGGCGGAGCTGAAGAAGCAGTTACCGCGAATCCCGTTTGCGACGGACTTTTGGGGGTTCGCGGACGCGGGCCGCAAACTTGCGGAGCTGCATTTGAATTACGAAACGGGCGTTGAGTATCCGCTTGAGGAACGTTGGACGAACGGCAACGCCAAGAACACCGCGCACGATTACCGTGTGACGAAGATGAAGTTCGTAAACAAGAACGACAAGTCGGCGATTGCGTACAATTCGCATTTGACGTTAACGGGGATTCCTGCGGAGGCGTACCGATTTGTTGTGAACGGCAAATCGGCGATAGAGTGGATTTTGGACCGCTACCAAAAGACGACGCACAAAGACAGCGGCATCGAAAACGACCCAAACGACTGGTGTACCGAACACAACACGCCCGACTACATCGTTCGCCTCATCAAACGTGTAACCCACTTGAGCGTTGAGAGCGTGAAGATAGTTGAGCGGCTGCCGAAGTTGGAGTGGTGAACGAGACGACACACAATTCCGTTTTTTGATGGGCGCATTCTTACTTACTCGGTGAAGTTATGAATAGACAACACAATCCAGCAGATGGAGAACGAAATGCAATTTCGGGGTATGATAATCAGTACCGCATTGCAGCTTCGTTAATACTTAATGCGCTTATAAAACGCACTCTGACCTGCGTAAGAATAGCCGATCCTAGAGCCGAACGAGTTGACGATTTTCAAATTGAGCAGATGGGCACAATTGATGCTTACCAGATCAAATGGTCTCGTTTTCCGGGTAGTTTTACTTACTCAAGTCTTACCACGCCTAATACGCAAAAGAATCAACCGTCGATTATCAGTCAGCTTGCAAGCGGCTGGAAGAGGATAAAAGAGACGCATCATACAAAACAGGTTTTTGTCCATTTTGTTACAAATGACATTGCTTCGAGTAATGGTTGTCAAGGGCAACGACTGCCATCTGGAAGAAGCCCGAATCTCGCGGCGTTCATTGCCGAGGTGTGGAATCCGATGCAAAACGAGCAAAAGCCTATTCCTGATGACTGGCAGGATTTTTTGGAAAACCTGCGTAAAACGACCGAACTAACAGATGAAGAATTTTACGAGTTTGCCAGATTCTGTAAATTTGATTTTGGGTGGAAAAACAACGGGACTGATTTGCATCTGTTACAACAACGCCATTCTAGCGAAGAAGATATTCAGCACATAAAATCGACATTATTTACGTCCGTTGCTTCGCCGGAACGAATTATTGAAATGTCGAGAGCGGAACTTGTCAAGCGGTTGGGTTGGCAAGACAGGGTTGAAATGAAGAATGTTCATGCTTTTCCTCGTCCTATTTTGGGATACTGTGAAATTGCAGAAACAGTTGAATCACTTCAAAAGGCAATCGAGCAAAGCACCTCCGGCTATTTGGCGTTGATCGGGACACCGGGGGCTGGAAAATCGACACTCGTGTCAAACTTATTCCATCCCTTACACCGCATCATTCACTATTATTCGTATGTTCCAAACGCAGAAACGACCGGTGTCCTACGGGGGGAGTCCGATGTATTCTTACATGACTTGGTGCTACTTTTGCAGCAGCATGGAATTGTCGGCCACAGTGCGTTGGTGACATTCGAGAGAGAGGTTTTACTCTCATTGTTGTCGGCGCAGCTTGGGGAAGCAAGCGAAAACTTTCGCAGGACGGGTAGAAAAACGGTTATTGTCCTTGATGGTCTCGACCATATTCCAAGAGAACAAAACCCGCAAAGATCGTTCTTGGAAGATTTATATCCGCCAAACGACGTACCGAAAGGTGTCATATTTTTGCTCTCTACACAAACAATTGAACTTGCGGGCATTTCAGCAGCAATCAAAGAACAACTCAAAAAAGATAATCGCACAATCACACTCGCTCCTATTCCGCGAAGCGAGTTAATGCGGTGGCTTTCTGCTTGGGATAAGGTGGCGTTATCCCCAGAGCAGATTCAGAAATTGTTTGAATTAACAGGTGGGCATCCACTTGCCATCTATTTGGTTCTAAATGAAATTGCTCAAAAAGCGGGAGAAATGGATGTTGACTCAATTCTCGGAAGCACGATTCCATTTTCTGATAATGTCACGACTGGATATGAATCTCTTTGGGACCGTGAAATTGTTGCGAAAAAACTGACAGATGAAAAAGATTTTCTCGCCAAGATAGCTCGATTGCGCAATGGGTTCGACAAAGACTTGGCCCGACTTCTTGCCTCCGGCTCTGATAATGTAATCGAGCACTTTCTCAAAATCTGGCAGAGATTGTTCTTGCAGGAGAATGGAAAGTGGATGCCGTTCCACAATAGTATCATTCAGTTCCTGCGAGAAAAAACCTCGGAAGACGCATTTGGAGACAATGATCCCAATCGCCATAAAGCTTATCACGCCGCCATTGCTGTCGCATTACAATCTCTCCCAGTTGAAAACACGAAGTGGTGGGACTTGGCTTTTCATCTCTGTGAATCTGCGCAGTATGATGAACTACTGAAAATGGTCACTGTTGAAAACGTAATTGCCCAATCCAAGCAATTTAGACCGCTTGAAGACGTAAAGGAAGAAATTCTGCTCGGTTTTCGCGCATGTAAAGAGACGGGAAACTACGCAGAATTTGTCCGTCTGATTTTCGTGATGCTCGATCTGGAAGTGCGAAGCTGGAACATTGATGGAATGTGCGACTTGCGTGCGACAGATTGTTTTATCAACATGCTTGGGCATGACAAGAGTTTGGAATCGGTGGTATTTAGCCACATATTTCGCGGAAGTGCCCTTTCTATCCATGACAGTGAAGCATTCATTGCCGCCAAGAAATTGAAATTGTTAGGATACGAGCGTGAAGGTAAAAAAATATACGAACTTGCGGAGCCGTGGAGAATACTAAAAGGTGGTAGTAGAGCAGATGGCGATCATAGTTATTATCACGGCATTTTGATCGAATGGGCAAAAACGGCACCATGTTTTCGTAGTTTTGATGTGATAGAGTCGATGATTGTGAATCTGAAAGATGCGGAATGGGCGAAACCAAGCCCCCCGGAACATAATCGCCGTGGATTAGAAAGTGACGACATAGATATTGACGAAATAATTACGTCGTTATTTTTCCATGCGGGTGCGACTTATCTCAAACTTGGCGACATGTCAACTGCGGACAAGGTTCGAGAAATACTTGTTGCCCGTAATGATTCGTATTATTTGTACTGGTTTTATCGGCATCTTGCCCATGATTATGAGTCAAGCGACAACGATAAGTCTCTGGAATATGGTCGTAAAGCAATTGCAATCGCCGAACAAGACGACATTTTGGAAGATTGTTTTCTCGACGCAGCAGAATATGTGTTCTTCACGTTTAACGATAAAGGGCGAGCGAAAAAATTGTTTGAGCGTGTGTCTCGTTCATGTCTTGGTGGATACAACAAGGCAGATCGCATATTTGACTGTTTTCGGTATTTCCAGATGTTATGTGCGTTCGGTGACAGTATTGACGCAACGAAAATTATTCCGACACCGGAAAAAGATTCTGATTTACCACTTGTTTTGTTCGAACGGGCGTTGCTTTTACTTGCCAACCTCAAGACGCAGCAGCGAATCAGCCAAACCATGCCCGCAGCAGTATTTCTGCGGGAAATAAAGCCGTTGCTCAATATCTTCCAAAATATTAGTTCAATAACAAGGGGGTATAGTGAAGCAAGGAATGATGTGATCAATTTACGGAACCGGTTTTTAGGATTGATAGTTGAAACTGTTGCAGAGCAAAGCGATGAACACTTGGCTGCCGTTGCAAACTACATCTTCGACGAGTGGCAACCAGAGCATTTTCCTGACTCCGATAAACTCGAAGTCTTGCGAAAACTATGGAAGGTGGGCTATGACGAGAAATTTTGTCGTCAGCGAGCCAAGCAAGTTGCGGAAGATTTTTGTCAATCAGATTATGAATGGGACACATACCTTTCGTATGCGAACAAATTCGCGGATGTCTTGGCAGAGATGGGGAATGTCGACGAAGCGAAAAAAATTCTCGGCGACGTTCTGTTTAAATCGTATGGTATTGCCGGTCGAAAAGACTACCAAATGGAACGCTGGCTTAAGTGGTTAGACAAGGCAAATGAGGAATTCCCTGATGACACTGAAAAACGTATTCGTTTTGCACTAAAAAGTGTTTTATCGCTCAAAAATGCCGAATCAATATATGGCGCAGCAAATTTGTTAATTAAATCCGCTTATCGCTGGAAACCAGAAGCAGCATTTAGGATCGCGGTTATCTTGGCGGAAAATGGCGTCGTCGATTTACCGAGTGGATTGCAGGATTTTTTTGAAATGGCAGCAAAAGATGAATCAGCAAATCCGCTGATCATTAAAACTCTTGTGTGCAGTATTCTCATGCCAATTTGCACGAACGGCGACCCTTCAATTATCAAAAACCTGCTTGCCAGAACTGATGTTCAAGAAAATACCAAAGAACTGGCTCAAGAGCTATTTCAAGCTGCGTCAACCTTATCCGCGCAAAAACCAAGAGCCGAGTGGCTTGAAGGTGTCAAGGAACATCTGCCTGCCCTTTTTGATGACGAAAATAATACGGATGAGGTTGACGACGAGGAAGGGCATTTCAATTTTAGGGATAGTTTAGTATTAGAATCGGGAAATGAAATTTCTAAGGAAGACGCTTATGAGCAGGCAAAAACTGTTGAAAGGTTTCTTGCTTTGGTAAAGCAGCAGAAACGAAATTCCTACTTTCTTTGGCATGATTGGTTTGAATCGTGGCTGCCAACTCTTTCCAATGACGAAATATACCGAGTTCAACAAGAATTGTCTTCGCTAAACGATCAGCACTCACTACAGATACTATGCCTAGAAAGATTGACAGGGATCATTGGCGACGAGCCATTATTTGAAGCAGCACATAAACTCTTGCTGGAGCGTAATCAATATAGCAACGGTTTGCTTCGTTCACAGCATAGTATTGACGCAGCCAAAATGATGATCAGTTTGAACTCGAAAAAGGCTCATCCGTTGATTTTGGAAGCTATTCTTGACGACATACAATTCGACAGTGATGATGCTCGGTCATGTACTGCAAATCTCGAAATTCTTCAGGAATTGGTGGTTGCTCCAGTTAGCTCTTATGAAATTTGGACCCGAATTGAATCCTACTTACAGCCATCTCTAAATTCCTTCGCCACCGCAGCAGAGGTTTCCCTTTGTGCCGATGATAAAACATTGACGGCAAATGAAACCTTGATGTTGCTCGTGGAGTTTTGTCTTGACCACCCAATCTTTGTTTTGTCTGCTGGGTGTATGAAGTCAGTCCACGACATGCTGAAGGCTGATATTCCTGAAATTCACGGAAAAATCAAGGATTGGCTTTCTTCGCAAAATGAGGGAATAGTCAGGGCGTGCCTTGTCGTCTTGCAAGGATTATGTCCGATAAATGAGTCTTTATTGCAGCTTTTGCTTTCGGATATTCAGGCTTTGACGTATTCCCGCGATATTGATATTCGCATGAGAGCCGTCGATATTCTCCTCCAAAGAAATGGTATGCTAGTCCCTGCTCCACGAGAAACTGACAGCAGTCTGCTGAAACATTATTCCAATCAGCCGTTGGTTGATTCATACATCCGGCTGGAAGACAAAGAAATCAAATCGACTTCGGTTCTCGAAGATTCTTTTGACCCACGAAATATCGTCGGTGCTTTTACGCCACATGTAGAGTGTATTGCGCACTATTCGAGTATTCCAATGGAAAACTTACTCGCAAGAATTCACCAGATAATGCGGGAATTGGAAGATGAACCAAAGTGGAACAAAAACGCCGAAATGGACTTTCGACAAAAATGTGATTCGATGGGGTGTAGTTTTACCTTCCGTAGATTAAAAACGTATGTTCTTCAAAGAGCAATACTACACGTCTCTGGCGAGTTAGTTGATGCGGGAAAATTAGCCTATGACATTGCTTGCAAAATATACAAAACGCTACTTTACACCGAAGATTATGATGCTGTTCCAATCACGGCTTCAATTCGACCAAGTTTTATCACTCCCCCTGAATTTCCGTATGATGAGAAGAAGTATGAGTTGTGGTGCCTGTATAATTTTACAGATCAAGAAACAAAGGCGTTATTTACAGAACAAATCGAGGATTGGCATATACTCGCAGAACGAACTGTTTGGAAATCCGCATCAGGCTTGGTGGAAAAACACATCTCGACGCTTGTGCCGGAAGGAATGTTCTCTGAAATATCTGAAACGCGAAAACCATTTATTAACGTTCAAAGAATACAATATCGAAAGTACCATAGAGACATTCAAGGTACATTCGCGCCGTTGCTTGTTATGAAAAACCAGCTATTTGATTCGAGATTTTTCGCTTCAGGCTGGTTTGCGTTCAATTCTCAAATTGCCGAGAAACTTGGACTGACCCCTGCCGCAGACGATGGTTTATTTGCGTGGAAACATAATGACGAAATAGTTGCCAAAAGCACTTATTGGATGGATGGTCACCCGCATTTTCATTCAAGATACAGCAGTAAAGAGTCTCCTCTCGGCATTGGGTGGCTGGTGTTAGTCAAGGAAAGACTTTTAAGAAGTATTTCAATCTCATTTGGAGAATTAATGCGATTCAACACTGTTGCTAGGAGTTTACCGAATCGGGAGGCGACATGACACAAGCCGCTCTTTTTGGCGACGTTGCGCTGCGTGTGCCGCGAACGCAGGGGATCAAGTACGCCGGATCAAAACTCAAGTTGCTCCCACAGATTCTTGAGCTTGTCACGTCAACTGGTTCGCGCACGGTGTTTGATGGTTTTTCCGGTTCGACAAGAGTTTCACAAATGCTTGCGAAAGCAGGTTTTTGTGTCACGTCAAATGACAGTGCAATTTGGTCACAAGTGCTAGCGACTTGTTTTTTGAAAAACACGCGCAACCCACAAAGCTACCAAGATTTGATCGAACATCTCAACGGTATCCCTTCGGTGGACGGTTGGTTCTCTGAACACTACGGCGGACTTCCCGGACGCGGTTCGTCGGTGCAAACCGACGGACGTAAACGTCCTTGGCAACTTCACAACACGCGTAAACTCGATGGTATTCGAGAAGAGATTGATCGCCTTGATCTTGATGAGCAATCAAAAGCTGTTTCGCTAACCAGCCTCATGTTAGCGTTGGATGAGGTTGATAGTACGTTGGGGCATTTTTCGTCGTACCTCGCCGACTGGTCGCCGCGTTCGTACAAAAAACTACATTTGCGAGTTCCGCAGCTTTGGGTCAACAAAGAAAAACATACAGTATTGCAAGCCGATGTTTTTGACGCGATGCACAATCGACGTTTTGACATTGCGTATTTAGACCCTCCATACGGCTCGAACAACGACAAAATGCCGCCGTCGCGAGTGCGTTACAATGCGTATTATCATCTTTGGACAACGATATGTCTCAATGATCGCCCGCAACTTTTCGGCAAAGCGCGGCGACGCGATGATAGCAGCGATGCGGTATCAGCGTCGGTTTTTGAAGAGTTTCGTCGAGGCGATTCGGGGCGTTTTATCGCCGTTGAAGCCATTGAACGCCTCATTCAAAGCGTACCCGCACGTTTCGTTTTGCTTTCATACAGCAGTGGTGGACGCGCTACAGCGGAAGAACTTGCCGAAACGGTTCATTGTTACGGACGCCTCATTAAAACTGTTACTATTGACCACAAAAAAAATGTTATGTCTGAAATGCGATGGACGCAAGAATGGGTTCGAGAAGCGGAAATACCGCACCGCGAGTTTTTGTTTTTGATGGAAAAATGATTCTGTAAACACCAGCGAACAAATCATGAACGCATCGTTTCGTCGTCTTTTGGCTTTGATGAAAAAGGAGACGCTGCAAGTTCGGCGTGATCCGAGTTGTATTCTGATTGCGTTTGTCTTGCCGATGATTTTGCTCTTCATTTTCGGTTTCGGTCTGTCGCTCGACGCAAAACATGTCAAACTCGGTTTCGTGAGCGATGAGCAATCGCCGGTTGTCGGCTCGCTCTGGCGTGCGCTAAAAGTTACCGATTACGTCACGCCAATTTATTACGCAAGCCGCCGCGAAGCCGAAGAGGCTATCGTCAACGGACACATTCGCGGGTTTCTCGCCTTGCAAAACGACTTCACAAAACGGTTTCACTCCACTAGCGGTGTAAACGTTCAACTGATCACCGATGCCGTAGAGACGAACACAGCAACCATCTTGGAAAACTACATCGTCGGTATCGTCAATCAGTGGGGAATGCAGCAAAACCGTGACCGCGGCTTGGTCATGCCGGTGCGTGTGCAAGTGGAGTCGCGCGTGCTCTTCAACCCAGAACTGGAGTCACGCAACACGCTCATCCCCGGTTCGATAGTCATGATTATGGCGATCATCGGGACGCTACTAACTTCGCTGGTCGTCGCACGCGAATGGGAACGCGGCACAATGGAAGCAATGCTCGCTACGCCAATCGGACCGAAAGATATGATCATTGGAAAACTGGTTCCGTACTACGTTCTCGGTATTGTGGCGACGGCGGCGTGCGTGTTCATTTCGGTGTTCCTGTTTCGCGTGCCGTTTCGCGGCTCGATAGCTGCGATGTTCCTCATATCGACGGCGTTTCTGATGGCGTCGCTGGCGTTGGGGTTTCTGATTTCCACACTCACAAAGAACCAGTTTCTCGCCTCGATGGTCGCGTTTATGCTCGCGTTTTTGCCGAACGTCATGCTCTCCGGTGCAATTTTTGAAATCGACGCAATGCCGCTCCCGATTCGCACACTCACCTACATCTTTCCGGCACGCTACTACGTCAGTAGTCTGCAAACGATTTTCATGGCAGGCGACATTTGGCGACTCATCGTACCCAACTTGATTGTGATGACGTTCATTGCATCTTTGCTGTTCGTCGTGACCATCGCCAAAACTCCCAAGCGACTGGAGTAGACCGTGCTCATTCGCATTTACAATCTCATCATCAAAGAACTGCTGGCATCGCTGCGTGATCCCAAGGCGAGGGTTGTGCTTGTTGTTCCGCCACTGTTGCAGCTTTTCATTCTCTCGTTCACCATAACGCAAGAGGTGAAAAACGTTTCACTCGGCGTATACAACCAAGATGTTGGTAAAGAAGGGTACGCGCTCACGCAGCGTCTTGAGCACTCGTCGCTCGTCTCAAAAATCGTGACAATAACGCATCAAGACGAAATCAACGCACACATCGACCGGCAAGCCGTGATGGGGGTTGTCGTCATACCGCAAGACTTTTCCAAGACGGTAACTGCGGGGCAAACGGCGAAGGTTCAAGTTTTGCTTGATGGACGTCGGAGCAACGCCGCGCAAATCGCGGGCGGTTACATCACGAAGATCATCAACCAATTTTTCGGCGAGTCTGCGCACAAGAAAATTGGTGTCGCCGTTGAAACGCGAAACTGGTTTAACATCAATCTCGACCCGCGTAAGACAACCGTTCCGTCGTTGGTTTGTATTTTGGCAACAATTCTCGGCACACTTCTCGCGGGACTTTCCATCGCACGCGAACGCGAGATGGGGACGTTTGAACAACTGCTCGTTTCACCGCTGACGCCGTTTGAAATTCTTGTCGGCAAAGCGACCACGGTTGTTTTTTTGGCGACGTGTTCGGCGGTGATGATGAGTGGCGTGGCGATTTTCGTTCTGGGTATTCCGCTACGCGGCTCGTTTCTACTTTTGGTTGCATCGATGATTTTGTTTTTGCTTTCGGTTGTTGGCGTTGGTCTTTTTATCAGTTCGCTTTCGATGACGCAGCAGCAAGCGATACTCGGCGTGATTCTGGTACTTCCCACGTCGATTATGCTTTCGGGGTTTACCACGCCGGTAGAAAATATGCCGGAGTGGATGCAGTGGCTGACCGTGATGAACCCAGTACGCTGGTACTTGGTGATTGTGAAGGGTGTTTTTATGAAGGGGATGGGCGTGCAAGAAGTGGCACTGAATTGCGTCCCGCTGGTGTTGCTTTCAGTGGTGACGCTCTCGGTCGCAGCGGTGATGTTCAAACGCCGGATGGAATGACGCGGCCAATTTGGTGATTGTGTTCGTACCCGTAACACGTTGCATGCACGCCTTCTTCTGTCACGATCCACTCGACGCGCTCGTCGTGCGGTGTGGTCGGTACGCACGGAACTCTCTGGCACTCAAACGCAAGTGCGATGCGCGGTACGCCAGAAGATAACTCCGCAAGAAACCGGTCAAAAAAACCACGCCCGCGACCAAGACGATTTCCCAAATCGTCGAACGCAAGTCCGGGAATGATCGCAACGCCAACATCGTCAAGCGTCACGCGCGACTGTACGCAGTCCCGCAAACTCTGCGGCGGTTCCAAGACGCCCAGCGGCGAACGTACAAAACCATCGAGCGATTCAAAACGAAAGAGTCGCAGCGAATCGCCTACAACAAACGGCACCGCAAGTTCTGGCACAACACTGCGCAAGTCGTCAAGAAATCGGACCGTCTCAACTTCGTCACCGAAGTCGAGATAGACAAACGCGAGCGGTTTGACCGCAACTTCGGCAACGAGCGGCAACAAACGTTTCCAGATACGTTCGGAGTTTTCGGCACGCTTCGGCGAGTGTGTACGAAGCGCGTCGCGCATCTGTTTGCGGAGATGCGATTTTGTTGTCGGCACTGGCAACGTTGTCATGCGACCTTCGCGTTTTCGTGCGCGTTATCGTCTACGCCGAGGGTGAAGTGAACGTGGGTTGGTTCGCTTCGTGCGGCGGGCGGGAGAAGGCTGTCGTGGCGGGCGGCGTCTTGGTCGCGGCTGAAGATCGTCGTCGCACCGATGTTGCGCGACTTCTGTTCCAACGAGTTCTCAAGTTTCTTGGCCGACCGCACAAACGCCAAAATCATCGGAATCAGTTCGCCTTTGTCTGATTGAGAAGTCGCATCGACAGAGGCGTTGCGCGCGGCGTGATAACTTTCCCAGTCGGCGACGTTATCGACGAGTCCCGCCATCATCGCACGCTGAAACAGCCGCTGCGCATCGGTCGATTCAACCGGATCGCTGGGGCAATTCTCGACAAAATAGTCGTGAAGCATTCGCCAGCAAAGTGTGTAGGTCGTCTCGAAGTGCTGCACCAAACTGTTGTGAAAAACTTGCAGCGTTTGCGGATCGATCTCTGATAGTTGACGCGGACTGGCAACAATCTTAACGGCCTCACTCAACATCGTGAGCGACATCTTGAGACGGTTCATGTCGGTGAACATTTTTACATCCTCCTTCTTGCTACAGATTTCCTTGGGCAACAGGTCGGTCGCCCCTACGTTACTTTTCGGCGCATTGCGGGTCTGCCACCCATTGTTTTTTGCGGCGATTCTGGTACGATTAGAGACGATGCGTTTTTTGGGGAAGTTAGTCAAAGTCGCAAGAAGGAGTATCTGTCATGACAAAACGTTTGTTTACTAGTGAAGCGGTGAGTATGGGGCACCCCGATAAGCTCGCCGATCAAATTTCCGATGGCGTTCTCGACGCCATCTTCACCGAAGACCCGATGGCCCGCGTCGCCTGCGAAACGATGGTGACAACCGGTATCGCCATCATCGCCGGCGAGATTACGACCGAGGCACGGATCGATTACCAGAAGGTTGTACGTCAGGTGATCAACGAAGTTGGTTACACCGACGACCAAATGGGAATCTGCGGCGACACCTGCGCGGTGATGGTCGCACTCGACCGCCAGTCGCCCGACATCGCCCAAGGTGTCAACGACAACGCCGCACAAGGCAAAGACATCGGTGCAGGCGATCAGGGACTCATGTTCGGCTACGCTTGCAAGCACACGCCGGAAATGATGCCGTTACCCATCGCACTTTCACACCGAATCACAAACCGTCTGGCCGAGGCGCGATTCAAGAAAGAAGTGTCGTGGCTCCGCCCCGACAGCAAGAGCCAAGTCTCGATAGAGCTTGACGGGCTAACGCCAAAACGGATCGACACCGTCGTCGTCTCCACGCAGCACGACGAAACGGTCGATCAGAAAAAGATTCGTGAATGGGTGATTCCAAACATTGTCGAACCGTGTCTGCCGAAAGACATTGATTGCTCGAAAATCACTTACCACATCAACCCGACGGGGCGTTTTGTGGTTGGCGGTCCGCACGGCGATTGCGGTCTTACGGGACGCAAGATCATCGTCGATACTTATGGCGGATGGGCGAGTCACGGCGGCGGCGCGTTCAGCGGCAAAGACCCAACAAAGGTTGACCGCTCGGCGGCGTACATGGCTCGTTACGTTGCGAAAAACATCGTCGCGGCGGGACTCGCCGACAGTTGCACCGTGCAGCTTGCGTATGCGATTGGTGTCGCCGAACCGGTGAGCATAATGATCGACACTTGGCGCACGTCGCAAGTTGACGAGGCGAAACTCGCCGATGTCGTTCGCCAAATTTTCCCGCTCACTCCGTCGGGGATCATCAAACACCTCGACCTCCGTCGCCCGATCTACCGCAAGACCGCGCACGGCGGACACTTCGGTCGCAACGAGCCGGAGTTCACTTGGGAAAAAACCGACAAAGCCGCCGAACTCAAGAAGGCGTTTTGAGACGCGGCATTGCAACGTCCGTCGTTCCCGCCCTGCGGGAATGACGTGATTTTCTCGTGAAAGGTCACATAGAAAGCAACGAGGAAAGCTCATGGCACGCACATTAATGACATTTGACTGGGCGATCAAAAACGTGCTCCGTCAAAAAGAAAACTTTGACATTTTGGAAGGTTTTTTGAGCGAGCTACTGTGTGATGACATCCAAATTCAAGACATTTTGGAAAGTGAGTCGAATCGTGCGTTCGAGAGAGACAAGTATAATCGAGTAGACATTTTAGCCAAAGACAAAAACGGACAGCTTATTTTGGTTGAAGTGCAGTACGACCGCGAAATCGATTACTTCCAGCGGATTATGTACGGTGTTTCAAAACTTACGGTAGAACACATCGGTAAGGGTGCGACGTACAAAGACATCAAACGAGTCATCGCTATACACATCGTCCATTTTGATTTGGGAGTTGGCAGCGACTATTTGTACGTCGGGACGACCGATTTTGTGGGCGTTCACACTCACGACAAACTCGGTCTGAACGAAAAGCAGAAGCAGGTATTCAGTGCACAAGATGTTAACGACATTTTCCCGAAGATATACTTGATTCGTGTAGACAACTACAATGATGAGACTCAAACCAAGATAGATGAGTGGATATACTTTCTGAAGAATTCCGAGGTGAAAGACAGTTTCACTGCAAAGAACATCAAGAGCGCAAAAAAGAAGTTAGACGTACTAAAGCTGGACGAAAAAGAGCAGAAGAAGTACAACGCTTATTTAGAAGACTTGATGTATCAGGAATCGATGTTTTGGTCTGCCAGAATTGATGGTTTATACGACGGTCGCAAAGAAGGACGTGCCGAAGGACGCGCCGAAGGACGTGCCGAAGGCGAAGCGATTGGCGTTGAAAAAGGAAAAGCGATTGGAATTGAGGCAGGAAAACTCGAGACCGCTCGTAACATGTTGGCAATGAATTTGTCGCTTGACGTGATAGAGCAAGCAACTGGGATTCCGGTCGCAGAATTGCGTAAGCTGCACAAAGAGTAATAGCTGCCGTTTCGGAAAACGTAGGGCGAATCATTTGAATGTTGGGGAGTCTTCGAGATGCGTTTGGTGATCGCAGTCATTCCGCCGGAGTCGCTGGAGTCTGTTAAGACTGCGCTGGCGGATGTCGAGGTCTTCCGAATCACGGTGAGTGAGGTACAGGGGTTCAGCGCGACTCCAGAGAGTCACGGTCAAGAGACGTTTCGCGGACGTGACCTCACACTCAACTTGTCGCGGTACATCCAACTAATCATAGGCGTCAACGAACACTTCCTCCAGCCAACGATAACGGCGATCCAAACAGGTTTGCGGCGCGGGCCGACGAGTACAACCGAAGACGGCAAGATTTTCGTCTTGCCACTCGACGACTGTATCCGCATCCGCACCGGCGAACGCGGAAGCGAAGCGATTTGAAACCCGTTACGGGTTGATTTGTAGGCTCCGCCCTACGTCGCACCGTGGCCTCGCCGGGCCGCTACCGTTTTGGTACGTGAAATTCAAACCGTCTTGAGTAAACAATGTCACGACTTGCTACCATCGAACGCCAAACCCGCGAAACGCAAGTGACGCTCACACTCCAGCTCGACGGGAGCGGCCAGAGTCAGGTCAATACCGGACTCGGTTTTCTCGATCACATGCTGGTTCTCTTCGCCGGACACGGTCTATTTGATCTCACCGTCGCGGCAACTGGCGATCTCCACATCGACGGTCATCACACGGTTGAAGACATCGGGATCGTTCTTGGACTAGCGATGCGGGAAACGCTCGGCGACAAGGCTGGGATTTTTCGTTACGGTCACTTCACGCTGCCAATGGACGAGACACTCTCAACCGTCGCTGTTGACTTTGGTGGTCGAACGCATTTGGTTTGGAACGTTGCGTTCCCGTCGCCAGTGATCGGGACGTTTGACACGGAACTTTTTCACGAGTTTTGGCAAGGATTTGCTGGAGCGGCGCAGTGCAATCTCCACTGCCAGTGCCACTACGGCTCGAACGGCCACCACATCGCCGAATCGGTCTTCAAAGCAGCAGCACGGGCGATGCGAATGGCCGTCGCCCACGACCCGCGCCGCACTGGCGTACCGAGTACCAAAGGAACACTGACATCGTAGATTTTTCGGCGTCTCCCTTGCCGAAGAGGTGAACGCCGGTATTCTTAACCGCGACTTGGGTTCAAAATCAAATCAAAACGTAAACGGGAGACTTTGTATGAAACGAACGTTGTTGGGAAATGTGTGCCGCTTGGGTTTGGCAATAATCAGTCTTGGTCTCTTTCTCGTGGGCGGCAGCGCGATGGCGCAGGTCGTTCCGGGGGCAGTCGGCGGAGTTTTTATCGACGCCGAAGGAGTCCTTTCGCGTATACCGGCTTCGGAGGTTCGTGACCTTTCGCAGAAGCTCACCGAGCGTCTGCAAACAGTTACCGGCGACCTCAACGACGAGACAACTCTCCGCAAAATCTCGCTCAAGAAACTCAACGCAACCATCCAAGAATGCCTCGACGCAAAACGGGAACTCCCGGATTCGGTTCGCCTTCTCGGCGGTCTGACATCTGTTGACTACGTTGTTGCCATCCCCGAAGAAAACGACGTTGTGATCGTCGGACGCGCGGAAGGTTGGAAGGTCGGGCCGGAATACAGCATCGTTGGTAAGGTGAGTGGTCGCCCGGTGATGTGTCTTGAAGATTTGATCACGCTGTTTCGTGCGATGTCAAAGCCGCGGCTCGAAGTGATTTCGTGTTCGATTGACCCGACCCCAGAGGCGATTGCCCGCGTTGCGCAAGTTCGGCAACGTGGATTCCAACGTGGCGAAGAGCGAGCACTCGCCGCCGCACTCGAAAACGCCTACGGACGCAATTTCGTTTCCGTTAGCGGCGTCCCACACAACAGTCATCTCGCAAAGGTACTCGTTGCAGCAGACTACAAGATGAAAGAGATCGGGCTTGAGCAGTGCGAGTCGCCGGTGCGGCAGATTCCGAGTTTTGTATCGCTGATTCGTTCGCGGGGCGACACGCTCTCGCCGCGTTTCTGGTTCGAGGCCGACTACGCAACGCTCGCACACGATTCGACCAAAAACGTCTGGGAACTTGGCGGCGTGACTGTCGCTGTCAAAACCGAGGACGAAATCGTCAGCTCGAGCAACGGCGAACGCCGTTCCGCAGGACGCAGTAGCCCCGCAGCGGTGCGGTGGTGCGACCTGATGACGACGAACTTTGAAAAGTTGGCACAGGCCGATCCGGTCTTTGGCGACATGCAAAACGTTATGAATCTTGCGCTCGCCGTCGCGCTGATCAAACAAGAAGGGCTGCTCGAAAAGACGAAGTGTCGCGTACCAACGCTCACCGACGACATCACTCTTAAGCTCCCCGAATATCCGGTGCCGCGCTACGTTGACTCGCGTTCGACGATCAGCCGTAACGCCGTCGTTTGTGGAGGTGTGAACATCAATCCGTTCGTGACGGTCGATAACGCCAAACTCAAAACTTCGCTCGACAAGAAAACCGAAGACCTTACCAAACCGGTTGGCGATTCGTGGTTCGCAAACGTGCGGTAGCCGCGTTTTGGTTTCACCCATTGACAGTTGGAAACGAAGCGTAGTAGTTCAGGTTCGGCATAGCCGAACCCTCCAGTTATCAACGCCGTAGGCGTTTGGAGGGTTTGGCTATGCCGAACCGCTGTGCGGGTGCAAGTTTCCGAACAGGTCTCTATTCTTCCCTCTCGTCGCGCATTGCGTACTTGCCGCAGTTTGCGTTTTCTGCCTATTCTTTTTGAGGCGTTCATTCGTTATACTGCGTGCTGTGTTTGCGGCGAAATTGTCGCAGACCGATAAAACGGTAGCGAAACCGTGACCGCTAGTCACGATAACTTGAGACGTGTGCTCGCTTATCGCGTGCGGCACGATTGTTCGCGTACACTCACTTACAAAAGGTAGAACGTCATGGCCAGAGAAAATCACTTCCTCAAGATCGCCTTGGGCGTATTTGTCTTCCTGTTTCTTGGGCTGGCGGTTGCGCTCTATTTTGTGTCCACGGCCTACAAGAAGGAGTTTGATCGCGCCACCGCCGCCGACCAAACGGCGAAAGACGCCAACACCAAGTTGAGCGAAAAGACACGCGAGGCTCTCGACTTGCGTACAAAGATCGGTGTCACCGACGCCGACAAACTCGAAGACATAACCGCGATGTTCGACCAAGATGCGAACCTCGCTCTCAAAGGTAAAACTCCGCCCGTCGCCCCGACGTACCGAAGGCTCGTTGATTTCCTCGTCACAAATCTCAACGCCCAAAACGACAAGCTCGACGCCCTCAACAAGTCATACGCAACACTCAATGCGAACTTTGACAACCTGAACGCACTCCGAGAGCAAATCAACGCCAAACACGACGATGAGAAACAAGCCGCCGCAAAAACGCTCGCTTCCGAGCGCGACAACTACAACAAATCGAAACAGAATCTCGATACGCAAGTAGCGCAGCTCACCGCCGACAAACAGAAGATCGAAGACGATCTCCGAAGTCAAGTCACGAACGCGGAGGGCGAAAAGAAACAGGCTCTCGACGAGAAGAAAAGGGCGGTAGATGCAAGTAGTGTTCTCACGCAAGAACTCGCAAATCTCAAGACGCCACTGGTCGAACACGGCGATGGCGAGGTGATCGCCGTCAGCCAAGGACGCGGTATCGTTACGCTCAATCTTGGAAGTGATGATGGGCTTCGCGTTCGGATGGTGTTCACAGTTTACGATTCAAATGTTCTGGGGATCAATCTCCCGCGTGCGCACGCTGGCGACGAGAACGACTACGTCTGTTCGGTTTGCAAGCGTCAAGAAAAACTCGACATCGCCAAGGCCAGTATCGAAGTCACGCGAATCACGGGGCCACACTCGTCCGAGGCGCGTATATTGGAAGACAAGGTCAGCAATCCTATTATGACCGGCGACATTGTTTACACACCAATCTGGAAGCCCGGTCAGAAGATTCACTTTGCACTTGAAGATGGCCTAGAGATTCCCGGACTCGGTGCGCGTACTGGAGAAACCGGTGTGTCACACGGTGACATCAAGAAAGAGAGTCTTGATATTGTACGAAATCTGATCGCGTCTAATGGTGGTGAAATTGATGCGTGGATCGATGAAGAAGGGAAACTTCAAGGGAAGGTAACGCACGAAACGACTTACGTCATTCTTGGCGACCCGTCTAAACAAAGCCCGACAAAAGAAGCCAAAGATTCGCGTGAAGAGATGATAAAGGATGCTGGTGTCTACGCTGCGAAGACAGTCACGCTCCCCGTACTCCTTCAGATGATGGGATACAAAGACGTTACGCCGGTTCGCGGGTTTGGTGATCGTTCGCGTGACGGTGACCATGTTGTCAGCCAACCAACCGGCAGCAATCGTGGCAGTGCCGTCGGAACAACGTCGGGATTTTACAGTCCCGACAACATCCCGGCGCGTGTAGACAATGACGACCGTGCAAAACCAGTCTCAACCGGTAAGGTCTCATCATTCTTGAGCGAAAGTTCGCCGACGACATCGCCGGGGAGCGTGAGCGATACATTCAGACCGCGTAAACCGCCAGCGCAATAGCGGTGGGGTTAAACCAGCGATTCTGGGTTGGGGGCGTTGCGGCGCATTGTGGCTGCAACGCCCCCAGTTTCTTTTTACCCTTGACACTCTTGCGGGCGTTCTCTACGATTCCCGACACTGGGAACGCAGGCGTCCCGCCCGATTGTGTTGACAGCAACTCTCGCCAATGCGGGCGGAGACGCCCGCGTTCCCAGTTCACACGATATACGCGGATTAATCCGCAAACTCACCTTTTTCGGAATTGTAAGCAAAATCGTTTCAACTCCTACTGCGATAGCGACGATAGTAACGGTGGTAGCGATAAAAACGGGTCGCCTTTGGAGGAAAACTCAAATGAAAACTAGTTGGAAGTATGTTGGTGTTTTAGTCGTGTGTGGTTTTGCATTCGTTGCAACGGGGTGCAAGTCGGGCAGTGGCGGCAGTGTCGCCCAGTTCGAGAATCCGTTCAAGTCGTTTGCAAGCAAACCGGACGACAAAGGAAAATCAAAGACCGATCAGCCGCAAAGCGGTTTGGCGGCCAATCCGAAACCGAGTACGGTTTCGCGTCCAGAAGTGACGGCTCCGATTGGAGGGTACGGTACGCCGGGCAGTCCGTCGAGTCTAGCAGTTGCGACGCCATCACCGGCACCTCCGTCGTATCAGCCGCAGAATCCGCAACCGATGTCACAACCGATGACGAATGGTGCGTCGGGGCTTTACGCCGATTCGCCATACGGAACGGCACCTGCGGCTGGCCAGTATGCCCATTCGGCGGCGGGAACGCCTGTGGCTTCGGCCTACGAGCAGACCTCATACGCCGTGCCGCGAGACCCACGGATGGGTGAAGTTGTTCCGGCTGCCCAGTCGCCATACGGACAATACCAACCCAACCAAGCAAACTGTGGGGCCTATTCCGTACCAGAAACGTATGACGGGATGTACCAAACGACGGCAATTCCCGCTGGGCAACCATCGCCGCAACCTTACGCACAGCCCTACACTGCGGCACCGGCACAGCCGCCATACGCCGCACCGGTACAGCCTTACGCAGCCACACCGCCAGCCTACAACGGCACGCCTGAACAGACGGCTTATCCGGGGTACGCCCCGACAGCGGCCCCCGCTGGCCCGTACAATTACCGGTAGACCCGTTGCACGCTACCGACCTGCAAGAAAATCGCACCATCACCGGCAGGGGATGGTGCGATTGCGTTTTCAGTAACTCCGTCATTCCCGTGTTAGGCGGGAGTCCATCCTGACGGCACTTCGTAAGTGTCACGTCCGTTCCGATTCGGGCACTCGCTTACGCTTCGTGTTCTGATTTGTTTTGCCGACCGCAACGAAGTTGCCGGGAGGCTATCGGATGCAACGTCACGTTGCCTCGCTTACGCTTCGTGCTCTGATTTGGGCACAACTTCTTCACCCGCCAAACGGTCTAACAACAATAACGAAGCGGCGGTTTGTTCTGCGGCCTTCGTCGGTTGCGTTGTCGGCGATGGGGCACGTCGCCCCGAAACCGCTGGGGTGTATCTTGGCGGCGTTCACGCCGAGCGACGAGACGATGTAACGCATCACAATGTTTGCTTTGTAACTCGTCACTTCTTGAAGCTGCGTTGGGTTTTGCGGATTTGTCACTACGTTGTCGGAGTGACCTTCGATTTCGAGCGAGGCGTCTGGGTACATCATCTTGATTTCCGAGACGACCTGCCGCAGAGTTGCTTCGCCAGTCGGGGCGAGTTCGTAGCTCCCGCTTTGAAAGAGCGATGAGTCCGGGATGGTGACACGGATGGTGTTACCCTGTTGCGTTACTTTCACGTCTGGTGCCACAATCACCGGAAGTACCAGCGGTTTGAATTCGCCGCTCTCTGACGGCATCTTTGCAACAGTGTGAACCGTTTGCGACTCCGGCGTTGCCACAGTGTTTGTACGATACAGACCAGCGATCTCCATGTCTCGACTTGCCAGCATTGCATCGCGTCTGGCGATTTGCGATTCCAACTCGACGACCCTCGCGGTCAGCATTGCGGCGCGGTCAGCGTCGCTTACGCTACAGATCGGTCCGGGGAGCGGCGGTGGAATTGGCGATGGAGTCGTTGTTGGAAACGACGTTGTTGGCAGCACCGTTTCGCTGGCAACGTTTCCGCGAATGATCGGCGGAATTGATGCGGGGTCAGCGACGACCGCCGTTGCCGGATCGAAGAGCGGCGCGGAACTTGTGTACGGCGACGCGGTTTCATTTTTGCCAGTCATCTTTCTGACCGCCGCGCACCCACCATTCAGGCAAAGCGCGAGCAACACCAGCGCGACGACACCAAAATGGCGACATCGCAAAAAGGCGTGCTGCGGTGATTGGAGAAGATAGCGAGACATGAGAAAAAACCTCTTCGGAAACAAGACCCGTCTGCATAAGAATACGCCGCTGATACAGACTATGGTGAACGCCCGTGCAAGTTTGTCGAATCGCATTGTCGCAATCGAACATTTGTGACGATGATACGGAATATGACGAAAGAAGTTACTCCGCAAGAATCGCTAAACCGTTATCGCCGTCAGACCGCGTTTGCTCCATTTGGCGAACGTGGCCAACGGCGTCTTGGAGAGGCACACTGTCTCATCGTAGGTTGCGGTGCGCTTGGTGGCTCGATGGCGATGCTGCTAGCGCGGGCTGGAATTGGTCGTCTGACGCTCGTTGACGACGACACAGTTTCGGTTGACAATCTCCATCGTCAACTGGCGTTTGTAGAGCGCGACGCGGAGATGCGCCGCAAGAAGGTTGTCGCTGCGAAAGAGACGCTCTTGTCAGCGGCGGCGGCGACAGAAGTCGTTGCCATTGACCAGCGTTTTGACGAGAGTAACGCAGTGTCGCTGGTGACGGAAGCAGATATTGTTCTCGACGGGTGCGACAATTTCCCGACGCGATTCTTGATTAACCGAACGGCGATTCGGTGTCGCAAACCGCTCATTAGTGGCGGCGTTGCTGGTGCGAGAGGTCAGGTGATGACGGTACTTCCGGGGCGGACGGCGTGTTTGGCGTGTCTACTCGGCGACGAACATACACCGCGTTCAAGCGAGACGATTGACAGTGTTGGCGTGATTTCTCCGGTGGTTCAGATAATCGCGTCGCTTCAGGTGACGGAGACGCTCAAATTCTTTGCGGGCGTGTTTGAGAAAAATCTGCCGCCGCTTTACACTGTAGACCTCTGGCCATCAACGTTAGAGCACGCCACAACATTTAGAGCACATCAGATTCCCTATATTCCGTGTGATGTGTGCTGCGAGGTTTCGTTGCGTGGATAGTGACCGGTATAAAGTGGATAGTGACCGGTATAAAGCGGTGAACTGGGTTGCCCCAATTCGGTGCTACATTCCCACACCACCTTTCTTTTGCGATAGGACGCCTTTTCCTTGTTTCCCCCGTTTCCACCCGTCGCGCGAAATATCCCCTATTTTGTGAACCAACAAACGATTCGCTTCAAGAGGAAAGAGGCGAGTCACCGATGATGCGGAGTACAGTCACGTTCTCTTGGGAAGGCGTCTATAACTGGTGCGCAGTTTTGTGGCAAACTTCCCGTGAGACGTAGATAGACGAATGCGGCGAGGAGCAGGTGCAGCAAGAAAGGATTGAATACTCATGACGGTCATGGGAAAAAACAAAGCGGAGAGTAGCTGCCGCACGAAGGTATGTCGGTTGCTTAGCGCGACGTCGTTGTTGCTCGCAACGATGGTTGTTGGCCACTCTTGGATGCCATCTGCGCGAGCTGAAGTCTTGATCAATGGCATTTTGCAGTCCGACTATTACTACAGTCTGCGCAATGATGCAACTTACAATGTTGTCTCCACTGGTTTGGGGGATAACATTACTGTAGACTACAATTCTTCGTCACCAAATAAACCGTGGCGAGGTATGTTGAGCCTCGCAGGAACGGCCGTCCCGGACCGTACTGTCGCCATCCCAGAATACACGACACGGATCAACCTGACTACTGACTTCTACCTCGGTGGCCTAATTAAGACTAACACGAAGGCGGTTCTTGAGATTCAGACTAACAACACAACGCCTCCCCTCAACCAACCGCGGTGGTTCAACATCACCAAATCAGGACGGATGTATCTCGCAGGCGGTGCGGTGGTGAACGGTATTAACGAGAGTTCACTCACGGTCGTCAATTCCAATTGGCGGACCTATGCTGGTTCGTCGCTGATGTTTGGCTTCAACAACGACCCCGGTGCTGCATTCAACGATAAGACCGTCGTTGCCACAAACGACTGGAGCGATTCGACAAAGTTCAACGTCGCACAAATTGAGATCAATGGTCAAGCGCAGTTCAATGGTAACATTGGCGTCATTAGTTCGCAACCGACTCTTTGGCAAACCCCAAATGGAACCCGATATAAAGCCGGTTCAATTGTAGTCAACGGCACGATGACAACGCAGGGGATCGGTGTTGCGATGTCGAGCCTCTTCTATCGCCCAGAGATTTCGGTCTACAATTCAGACAACTTATCCGGCGGGACGACTCCAAACACGATTCGGATTTACGGTGTGGTTTCTGGTTTTGGTGGTCTCAATCAAAATCTACAAAGTCTTGCCGACTATGGCTATGACGTGACCTACTTGAGCGAAAACCAGATGGAAGTCGCTCGCAACCTTGACCGTGCTCGTGCGTCCGTTCCGGCGGGTTCGACGATTGCTAGCGTGATCAAGCCGATGTGGGAATACGGCGATTCAAACGGTGAGTCAGGGCGAGAACTTGGTCACGCCGAACAAAAAGAGCGAATCACACGTTTGGGCCATCTGTTCCAGCAGCTTTCGGGCGATACGCACGCAAACGCGATGTACCTTGGTCTCTATCGCCCGTGGGCTGTTCCGCTGGCGAACCTCAACCTTGGTGCCCAGATGATCTTCACTGGCGACCCAGAAAAACCGGTTGGAAACCTCAACCGCCTCTGGATAACGCCGATGTACACAAACACGTTTCTCAAGAGCGATGGTAACGCCCGCGAAGCTGGCGTCTCGCGAGTTGGATTCCAAATGGGGGCTGACCGCCGCATCGCACAAAACGCTTCTGCTGGTCTCGCACTCGGTTACCATCGTGCGTATCTCAATCAAGAAAACGACCGCGTACAATTCGGTGATCTCCAGATTGGTGCCTACGGTGGTGCGATGGTTGGCAACTACTTTGAAGTGCGAAGCTATCTCGGATTTGGACTGCAAAACTACGACTCGACTCGTATCGTAGACATTGCTGATCTCGGAACCGGTGACCGCTCACAAACAGCATTCGGTAAGGCCGATGGTTGTGGTGTCTACTTCACGACAGAGTTTGCGCGTCCGCTCTTCTTTGGCCCGATCATCGTTCGCCCAACAATGGCAATCGACTCGGAAACCGCAATTCGCAAAGAGTTCACAGAAACGGGTGACGACATCTCGTTACGAGTTGATCGCAGCACTTACAGTCGAACGCGGCTTCGCTTCGGGAGTACGTTCGAGACGAATCCGCTCCCGACGTCGCGCTTGATGCTCAACTCAAGAGTCTTCTATGCCGTGCAACTCGATGGTAAGGACGCAGCGACCGTCAACAGCCAATTCAATTCTGTGTTTGCCGACCCGGGCCAAACTGCTCGCAGTATTAAGCACGGTGTTCACTACATAGACGTCGGCGGCGGGATGAAGGCATACCTCAACAGAGCCAGAACACTTTCCGGTCTGCTACAGTACGATGGCTCTTTCTCGGAATACACCTTCACCAACGGTGTCGCTTTGGGAATGATGTTTGTCTTCTGATAAGTGAATTGAGTGATCACCTGTATCACGCAAAACGCCACCGACGCGAAAGCATCGGTGGCGTTTTTTTGCGTTGTGATTGCCGACAATCTTTTTACTTTGGCAGCATCACTGGTTCATTCTCCAGCAGAGTTACCTTTTTCGTTTCACCGCCGGGGAGCGTGTACTCGATCACGAGTTGCTTGACGACACCGCCAGCGGGGTCGCCGAAGACGGTGTTGTACATCGGCACGTCAAGAAGTCGCGTTCCGTTCAGAAACTCGCGGAGTTTTGCGGTAACGTCGGCTTGCTGGTTGCCAGCTCCATAAGTCGCCTTTGCAATTGTGATTGCGAGTTCGCCTTCGCTCTCTTTGAGACGACGTATGCGGTCAGCGGTGCTGCCAGCAAGTTGACGTTCGCGGATGTCGTTCGCCTTGTTTTTGAGGTCGGCGTTTTGCGTCTTGGCGATTACGCTGTCAAGAGCCTTCACAATTTCCGGCGAACGAACATTCATTGACATGAGCTTGTCAGCGCACGCCACGACCGATTCGCACGCCTTGTCGGAAACGTTGGCGTCACCGATGTACGCCGCCGCCGCCTTGAGCATCGCTATCGACGGATAACGCGGGAAAATGTCGAAGATGAGAAGACGTTCGTCGTTGCGGAACGAAGTCTTGAACGCCTTGTCGATCATCGCAAGCCGTTGCTCTTCGGGGAAGTTGAACTGCCGCGCGAGCCGAATGTAACCGCGAATGCCACGCACCTTAAACTTGTTGTCCTTACTCTCGGTGGCAACGCGAAGAAGGGCGGCGGCGATGGCGTCCATCGTGTCGGGCGAGTCCCACGAACCGAGAACTTGTGTCGCCTTGTCTTGCATCGCTTCGTCGCCGGTGAGAGCGATTTCCGTTACCATTTTCACGGCGTCGGCACCGCCGATGGTTTTGAGAAGTTCCATCGCAGACATTTTTATCGCTGGCGAACCAGTCTTGACGAGCGACGCCGCCTGTTCAAAACATTCCTTCTGCGGCATTCGCGCGCAAACACCGTTGAGAGCGACACGCACCTTCTCGGCGTCGTCACCAGAAAGCGTTGCGAAGAGTTCGGCGAGGAATCCGATTTCGCTCGGATTCGCAGTCTCGCCGAGGGCGTCTATCGCTTGAAACCGTAGCGGATTCGCGGCGTCTTTGGCGATCTTTTCGAGTATCTCCGACGCCGACGCAATCCGGCGGTCTTTCACAATTTGCAGCGTGACAACAGTAATCGGCACCGCACCTTTCGCAAGTGTCGCAGTGATCGCTTCGTCAATCCCCTTCGCACGCATGTCGCAAAGCGTTCGCGTTGCGGCGGCGGAGATTTCGGCGTTGTCGTTGTTCGCCAGCGACAGCAAGAGCGGCACGACCGAGGCGTCACCAATCCGCCACAACGCAGCGGCGGCAGCGGTGCGAAGTTGCGCGTCGTCCGACTTCGCAAGCTCAACGAGTTTCGGCAGCGCGACCTTCACCGACGCCGCATCAGTACGATCACCAAGTGCCATCGCCACGAGACATTGACGTTCAACGGGGAGCGACGCGAATACGTCAATGACCGCCTTCGTAACGGCGTCGCCCGGCGGTAGTTCACGAATCGCCTTGAGTGCGGCAGGAAATGTAAAGTTGTTCGTGTCACCTTCGTTGGTGAGAACGTCGGCAGTTTTCGACAAATGTTTGCTTTCACCGACCCCACAGTTCCACAGAAGTAAGTGATAGACTGCTGCCTCACAGAGGTAGTTCATCTTCTCGGATTCCATGTTTCTCTCGGATTCGAGAAGATAGATGACGGCGGGTGCCTCTATGTCGCCTTCGTTGGCGAGTTTGTTCGCCGTATTGAAAAGAGCATCAGTCCAGTTGCGTTCTAGTGAGTCTGGAACCGACTCTGAAATCTCTCCCAAAATATTGGCGGTTTCGCGCGTCGCAATGTTGCCGAGTGCGTAGTAAATCGCTTTCGTCTGCGACTCATCTGCACCTTTCAGCATGTCGCGGAAGAGTGCGACCGATTCTTTGTCGCGCCGTACTCCGAGCGAGTTAATCACGCCGATTTGGTGGAGTCCTTTGAGCGTCGTCGCCGCTTTGCGCAACGCCGCATCGACTTCCGGGCCGGGAATTGTTTCCAGCGCGTAACGAGCGTAGTGACTCATTTTGTCTTGGTCGAGACACGCGACGAGCGCGGGCACCGACTTCGCCGTGCCGTGAATGCCAAGTTGTTTGCACGCCAACATCTTGATAAAGATTTGGGCGTTCTCCGCGCCGGGTTCCGCGATGACCTCGACGAGTTTTCCTTCGTCGGTCGTGGCGAGAATCGTCTGCGTGAGTTGTCCGAGGTTGGCGTCGAGTTCGTTGGCGGGCACCATCAGCCAGCTTTGCGCCGCGAGCGGCACGGCGGCTGCAATCGCCAGCACGAAACATACAGTTGTGCGATACAGATTTGTCGTTGTCATAGTGTAGAATCTCCTTGTTGTGGGTTTGGAATGTTGTTTGGGTTCGTTCACGGTTTGTATTGGTTGGCAGTTCTTTTTTTGCGCACGAAGGCACGAAGTACACGAAGAACACAAAGGAAGTCGTCAATTTCAATCCTCTTCGTATCCTTTGCGCTCTTTGTGCCTTTGTGCGCAAAAAAGAATCGCTCGCAAAGTATGAAGTCATGCAAACTGTGAACGGTTACGAATACGTTCGGTTCATTGAAAGGGACTGCATAGTTGCTTGGCTCGCAGTGCGGCGCGTTTTGCATCCCAGTATTCCGGCGTCACCGGCGGTAACACGCCGCTATTGAAACCGGCAAGCAGGTCGGCTTCGAGACGCTTCCACGCCTCCTCCACGGCAAACGCGGAAGGGGCAACGGAAAAATCTTGCTCACGTTCTAACGAACAATCAAGTGTTGTACTCAAGGTTTTGTCCTTTACAAATTATACGGCTCGCGCATTGCGCGTGAACGCATGCGGTTTGCCTGTTCGACAACGGAGCCGGTGCCGACGAACTCTTCTTTTTTCGGGTCGAACTTGAGTCGTTCGCCGAGTTGCCAAGAGATGTACGCGGCGTGGCAGGCGTTGTGGGCGTTGGCGGCGACATCGCCGTTCGACGCCGGATTGCGGCGGCTCCGCACGCATTCGAGAAACTCCGCGATGTGGTTGTCGGGATCGGTCCCCGCCATCGGGATGTACTTCGCCTTCGCACGCAGACGGTCGTTCGACACAAGCATTCTTCCAGTGTCGCCGGTCTCGACCCAACCTTCCGTGCCGACGTACTTCGCACTGCACGTTCCGAGTCCGTTCCAGCCGTGTTCGCGCATAACGAGTTTGACGCCGTTTGCGTACATCGCTTCGCACGTCGAACCTTTGTTGCCATTGTCGTCGAGGACGGGCCAGTATTCAACCGGAACGGTGTCGTCGGATTGGTTCGCCCACTGGCAGAGATCGACGGTGTGCGTTCCCCATTCGAGAATGCCGCCGCCGTGGAAGTCGAAGAATCCGCGCCAGCCGCCGGTGACATAAGAATAGTTGTACGGACGCCACGGGCACGGGCCGAGCCAGCGATCCCAATCGACTTCGTTCACTTCTGGTTGTGGCTGCGCGGGACGCCAGTCGTGCGTTGTCGCCGGATGTAGCGTGTTGGCGTGAACTTCCTTGAGTTCGCCGAGCATTCCGGTGTGAGCCATTTCGGCGGCGATCTGGAAGTTTTTGATGTTGCGACGCTGCGTCCCCGCTTGGTAGACGCGACCGTAACGCTTCATCGTGTCGGCCAGTGCGCGGCTCTCTTGGATCGTGAGCGAGAGCGGTTTTTCGCAGTAAATATCTTTGCCGTACTTCGCTGCGATTATCGACGCCATCGTGTGCCAGCGGTCGCCGGTGGCGATGAGCACGGCTTCGATGTCGGGACGTTCGAGCATTTCTTCCATGTCTTTGTACATGGCACAGTCGGTGTTATTGTATTTGTCGTCCGCCATTTTTTTGATCGCCGCGCGACGGTCGACGCGGATGTCGGTGATGGCCACAAACTGGACGACCGGCTGTTTCATGAAGACGCCAAGGTCGTGCGTACCGCGACCGTTGATCCCGATGGCACCGAGGACGATACGATTCGACGGTGCGACATTCCCTTCGCGTCCGAGGACGCGGCTTGAGAGCGGGAGTGGCACCATCGTCGCTCCTGCGGCACACGCTGCCACTTTTAGCCATCGCCGACGCTGCTCGGTCTTTGAAGCAACCGGCACCGTGCGAGAGTTTTTGCTGGTACTGTTCATTGCAAGTCCTCCTAAAGGTTAAAGTATCGAAGCACAGATGTCGAAAACGGGGACGACGGCAGCACGCCCGCCGCCGACCACTGGCGTTATCGTAGGCGAAGAGTTGCAAACGTCAAGGAGACCCGTAACGGGTCGTTCAGCACGCTTTGCCATCTGGCGTGCTGCGGCGTCGTTTTGCTGGTCATTTCGCAACACTATTTTTCCGCCCAACAATCACGCCAGCGGCGATGAGTTGGATTGCGTGATAGAGCATTGTCGGCAGCATAATCAGTCCGATCATCGGGGCCAGTGGACTCGCCGCGAAGAGAATGTGCCCCATCACCGATCCGTGCATCAGCGACTTCTGCGAACCGCAAATCTGCGACGTGAGCGTGTCGGTCACACTAATACCTGCAAAACGGCATACAACGCCAATTCCCGCAAAGATCACGACGAAAGTTAACACCGCCACTAGCACAACCACGCCGAGCGACGTTAGTGGCGTCGTGTCAAAAACTCGCCCAGCAAACGTCTCTGAAAATGCACAGTAAACAATGAGCAAGACAACTGTTTGGTCAAAGATTCGAAGCGTCGAACGGTGCGCGGTGACGAAACGTCCTAGCAGTGGCGAGAAACAAAACCCAACGATTGTCGGCACCAAAATGAGGAACGATGTTTGAGCAACTTTGTCGGCGATGGCGAGCGACTCGCCCGACACCGACAAAAAAATCGAGAGCCAAAGCGGAGTCAAAACAATTCCGATCAAGCTCGACGAAGTCGTACTCACAACAGCGGCGGCGACGTTTCCGCGTGCAAGCGCGACGAAGACGACCGACGACGAAACAGTTGTCGGCAACGTCGCCCAAAAAAAGAGGCCTGTTCGCAGCGGCGACGCAACATCGAGTACCGGTTGAAGCAGCGTCATTTCACCGAGTACGAGGAGTGGAAACGCGACGAACGTTGTGGTCTGTACGATCAGATGCAGTCGCCAGTGACACACTCCGCTGCGGATGTCGTCAAATGAGAGTGCGGCACCGTACAGAAAAAATATCGCGGCCACGCCGACTCGTGTAAACGCCACGAGCGAAAACGGCCCGCTGGCGTACCCCGCTTCCGGCGCAAGCCACGCTACACATATCGCAACAAACAAACCAACAAGAAAGAGGTGACTGCGATTCACGATTCCGTACCGCCGCTTAATCTAACCCCAAAAGGAGTTTATGCAATGTCAGAAGAAAAATTCCGTTGCCGAAAACCGCAGACGAAATCGACGCCCTGTTAGAAGAGCGGCGTTCTAGTCACCACTCCTTCGCCGTGAACTCTTCTACCCCACTGACTATCAAAGTGCCCCATACTCTTGCGAATGGCGGCCTCGGCTAACAATTCGTGAATCTCGGCTATGGTTGCAGTCATGGTAAAATCTCCTGCGGGGGCGACGGGGTGTTCGCCAACATTGTAAACCACACACCGCGTTTTTCGTAGGGGAGGTTCGTGAGCAGTTTCACTCTCACTTTCCCTCTTCAACTCTCGCCATATTTTCAATACACTTCCAGCCTCTTTCGCGTACACTCTTCGTGAACAGTTCCCCAAAAACATGCCAGAAAAATGTCAGACACCGTTATTGCCATTCATCGTCCGCTCGAACTTCGTATTGAGCTGCTCGAATTAGATGAGAACTTCTGTGGGGACGGTGCGTTTCGTGCAGAAGTTGTTTTTGCAAAGAACGGGTATGGATACACTGTTGGCAGTAGTTCCACAGTCTGGTTTTACAGGAAGACATGGCTGAAGTTCATGCAACAGATGCGTGAGATTAGCATCGACAGTTCGCACACCCCTGCCGAACTGGTGGACCTTGACGGTGAGCTTACAATTCAGATTGAAAGACAAAACGCAACCGCTGATGGCAAATCGCGTGTCCGTCATTCTTGCGTAGCGGCAACGACGGCGTACGCGAGAATTCGATGCAATGTGTACAATTGCATTTGTTACGTTTTAGATGCCTGCCTACACCGGCACAACAAAACAAACCGTGAACGGTTACCCCAAAATGAGCGGTTTGTCTTTCGCGTCACACACATGCCATTTGTAGGTCACGATTTGCAAGCAACTTTCCAATACGTCGAGGAAACCGACGTTGACGTATTCACAGCATTCCGGTCAGCATTTGAAAACTTTTTCCTCTGGCGAGGCGAGTGAAGAATCGCCATTTGACGACGAAAGTGGGGAATCTCAAACGTCGTTCAAAAACAATTTTTGCACAAGTTCACGGATAATCTGTTGCTGTCCCGTCGGCGAGAGCGGTGAATGTTTCCGTTCGGGCCGCCGTCTGCGAAGTGAAGCGAACGGAGCCGTTCGAATGCGCCGTGTTACATCCGCCCGGATGATTGCTGCAAAGACCAGTCTCGTTGCTCTCCGGTTTGACGAATCGTTTTGCGTTATCGCTTGCGATGCGTCCGTTTCCTTCGCCGAGTTTTTGCGGCGGGAGAA